>JARRLD010000310.1:0-5043 GCA_037387345.1 Gemmatimonadota bacterium | reverse complement strand
CCGCCGCTGCGGGTGGGCGCCCAGCTGCCGAGCCGCCCGAAGAGCAGGAGTTCGTGGGGCGACAGCGCTCGCTCCAGGCCCTGAACCCGGAGATCAGCCTCACCGGGGACGTGTTCGGCAGCCTTGATCCCGACGATCCCGGCGGCGAGTCGTTCCTGGCCCGGGAGTTCGAGATGTCCATCCAGTCGAACCTGGACCCCTTCTCACGAGCCAAGATCATCATATCCCGACACGTCGCGGGCACGGAGATCATCCCCTTCGGCGACCCGGCCGCCGAGGGAGAGGCGACGGTCGACAGCCACCACGGTGGAGGCTTCGCCGTGGAAGAGGGCTACGTGGAATGGGTGAGCCTCCCGGGAGGGCTGGGGATCAAGCTCGGTCGCTTCTTTCAGCAGTTCGGTCAGCTGAACCAGTGGCACTCCATGCCCTGCCGTTCCAGAGCCGCTCCCTGACCCACATCGCCCTCATCGGCGAGGAGTCCCTGGCCCAGGCCGGGGCCTCGGCGCGCTGGCTCCTGCCCGTGGGCGGCCGGGCCGGAACCTTCACGGCAACGTTCGAGGCCACCCGAAGCGAACAGGAGCAGCTCTTCGGCCACTCCAACGAGCTCTCCTGGCTAGGGAACCTCAACGCGTTCTGGCAGCTGTCGGAGGCCACGGACCTCGACCTCAGCCTGAGCTGGGTCAACGGCGGATACACGGATGAGGAAGGAACCCTCTCCCTGGACCGAAACCTCATGGGCGCCGAGCTGTCGTTCACGTGGAGTCCTCCGGCGGCTTCGCGATACCGGGGGTTCAATCTCCGGGCGGGCATCATGATGCTCGATGGCCTCCTCCCCCTCATCGAAGAGCCCGGCGGGGTCCCGCAGCCCCAGGCGTCCGACCAGGCCAAAGGCTTCTGGTCCACGGCCGAGCTCCGCCTGTCGCAGAGCTGGCTGGTGGGAGGCCGGCTCGACTGGGTGGAGAACCCCGACAACGTGGAGGAGACCGCTTGGCTGTTCAGCCCGACGCTCACGTGGTGGCAGAGCGAATACGTGCGGGTCCGGGCGGAATACGACCTCCTGGGCCTGCACGAGCTGGACAATGAGGGACGACTGCACCTCCAGGTGACCTTTTCCATGGGCCCCCACAAGCACGAGACCTACTGACGAAGACATCCGTCGGCGCGTTGTGCGCGCCCTCGAGGAGCACAACCATGATGATCCCTGCCCTGATCGCCGCGTCCGTCCTCGGTCTGGCCGAGCCCCCGGGGCCCGCCCGGGCCCCTCTGCGGGTCGTGGCCACCCTGCCGGTATACGCCGAGCTGGTCCGTGAGATCGGGGGCGCCGAGGTGGACGTCTCCTCTATCGCGAATCCCAACGAGGATGCGCACTTCGTGCGGCCGAAGCCGAGCTTCGCCCTCGACCTCCGGCGCGCCGACGTCTTCATCACCACCGGCCTGGACCTGGAGCTCTGGGTTCCGACGCTCCTGGACCGGGCTGGGAATTCCGTGGTCATGGAGGGCGGGCGGGGATACGTCACTGCGTATACGGGAATCCACCTGCTGGACATCCCCGTGGCCGCGGACCGCAGCGCCGGCGACGTCCATATCTACGGCAACCCTCACCTCACCACGGATCCCCTGCGCACGCTCCAGGTGGCGCGCAATATCACCACGGGCCTCAAACGGGTGGCTCCGGAGCGGGCGGCCCACTTCGACGCGGGGCTTGCGCGGTTCACGGAGCGGATCCACCAAGCCGTGTTCGGCGAGAGCCTGGTCCAGCTGCTCGGAGGCCCCACGCTCGAGCAGATGGCCGTCAACGGCACGCTGTTCGAGTTCCTCGAGAACCAGCAATTCTAGGACCATCCCCTCATCGCGCTCCTTGGCGGGTTGCTCGAGAAGGCCACGCCGTTTCGGGGCCAGGACATGATCTGCTACCACAAGAACTGGGCCTACTTCGAGGAACGCTTCCAGGTAAGGTGCGTCGAGTACGTCGAGGCGAAGCCGGGGATTCCTCCCACGCCCGGCCACGTCGCCCAGCTCATCAAGCGGATTCAAGAGGAGCACATCGACGTCCTTCTCGCCGCATCCTACTTCGACCGCAACAAGGTCGAGACCGTGGCCCAGCGGGGCGGCGCCCGCCTCGTCCAGGTCCCCCTCGCTCCCGGGGCCCGGGCGGGCGTGGACGACTATTTCACGCTCGTCGACACCTGGGTAACGGAGCTCGCCGCCGCCTTCGCTGCCCATTAGCCCCCCACAGGGACGCAGCCATGCTCGACCTGATGATTCCGCCCATCGTGGCGGCGATGCTCATCCTCTCCATCCACGCCTATCTCGGTCTTCACGTCATCGCCCGGGAGGTGATCTTCGTCGATCTGGCCTTCGCGCAGATCGCGGCATTCGGGACCACGGTCGCACTCTTGGCGGGAATCGAGATGGGCACCACCCCATCCCTCCTCTTCGCGCTGGGGGCCACGTTGTTGGGCGCCCTGGTGTTCAGCTTCACGCGGATGGAAGAGTCCGCGGTCCCGCAGGAGGCCATCATCGGCATCACCTACGTGGTCGCGTCCGCCGCGGTGATCCTCCTGGCCGGCCTTACCGCCGAGGGCGCGGAGCACATCAAGGAGACGTTGACGGGGACCCTCATCTGGGTGGGGTGGCCCACCATCGGCAAGATGGCCGTGGTGTACGCCCTCGTCGCGGCGTTCCATTTCGCCCTGCGAAGGCACTTCCTCGCGGTGTCCTTCCACCCCGAGCACGCCCGGAGCATCCGCATGTGGGACTTTCTCTTCTACGTGTCGTTCGGCGTGGTGATCGCCTTCTCCGTCGAGATCGCGGGTGTGCTGATGGTGTTCAGCTCCCTGGTGGTTCCCGCGGTGATCGCGTTCTTCTTCACGGATCGGTTCGGCGTGGCTCTCGTGATCGCGTGGGTCTCCGGCACGATCGCCATCGTGGGAGGCATCGGCGCCTCCTTCCTCTGGGATCTCGCCACGGGCCCGCTGCTGGTGTGCGCGTTCGGAGCCGTGCTGGTGGTCGCGGCCCTCCTGAAGCCGATCCTCGGGGTCAGACCGGGCTCACGCGTGCGCGTGCGGGCTTTGTCGGAGCCCCCGACGGACCAGGCGGGTGATCGGAAAAGGGAGTAGCCCACGCGCAGGGGTCTCGCGTGCGCTCAGACAAGGAACGACGAAGAGTCGTAGCCAAAGCCAAGGCGAGAAGGAGAGACGCAGCATGAGTCCGCGATCCCCCTGCGCCCGACACCATGGATGGCTTGACCTTCCGAGTCGGTGGGTTGGGGTGGCACGGTCCCATCTCCGTCGTTGGAGCGCCTCGACGCAGCTACGGCTATGCGTTCGCCTCGCAGGCTCGGCGGTCTCGCTTCGCTCGGCTCGTCCCTCCGCCTAGTCTCCGGGGCGGGGCTCCACCGTGGGCCGCCGGGACGGCCGGAAGCTCCTCAAGAAGGACAGGTTGGCCCGATCCGCCGCCACCGGATCGTCACCTTTGGGTGTCTCCAGGATCTTGGGCACGCTCCGCAACGAGTCGTCCTGCATGATACGGCGGAAAGGCTCCGGCCCCAGCGTCCCCTGCCCCAGGGTCTCGTGGCGGTCCCTGTGCGAGCCTAGCGCATGCCGGGAGTCGTTGAGATGGAGGAGCTCGAGACACTCCCGACCCAGGGAGCGGTCGAACGCCTCCCACACGCCGTCGTAGTCACGGACCAGGTCGTACCCCGCCGCGTACGCGTGACACGTGTCCACGCACACCCCCACCCTCGACCGCGCCGTGGCCGGGAGGTGGTCGAGGATCGCCGCGAGGTTCTCGAAGGACCCGCCCACGCTGGTGCCGCTCCCCGCGGTGAGCTCCAGCAGGAGCCGTGTCGGACCGTCCACCGCCTCCAGGGCCAGGGCGATGGCCTCGGCGTTTCGCCGGATGCCCTGGTCCAGCGCTCCATCCGTCGCGTTCCCGGGGTGGGTCACAACGAAGTCCAGCCCCAGGAGAGCGCACCGGCGGAGCTCTCCCTCGAGACAGGCGAGGGACCGTCCCCACAGGGCACGGTCCGGTGATGACAGGTTGATGAGGTAGGAGTCGTGGGCTCCCGCCACGGTGACGCCGTGCTCCTGGCGGGCCCGCCGGAAGGCCTCGGCCGTCGCATGGTCCAAGGCCGGTTCGGCCCATCGGCTGGGCTGCTTGGTGAAGAGTTGGAGGCAAAACGCGCCGATCGCCGGGGCCCGTCCCGGTGCGAGGGGAATCCCCCCCTGGGTGGAGACGTGCGCGCCGAGCTCGTCCGGGACTCGTCTGTTCATGCCGCAAGGTGCGCAAACTTTTCCCAACGTGGAACCGGTTTCCCATGCTGCGCCGGATCCGGATGTTGAGCCGAGGGTCGGGAGAATCCGTGTAAATTGTTACCCTGTATACACTTGATGTGAGTATCCGCCCGATCCGCCGCGGAACGACGCCTCCGGGCATGCAGCTTGAGTTACCTCTGCGCCGACGGCCCACCCCAACGAGGGGGTGAGAGCAACACGACGGAGAGGGACATGCGGATCGCTGCTGACGGATTCATCGACATCTCTGACGGACGCCGCGTGCGTACGCCGGGGCTCCACAACGAAGACGATGTGGAGCCGATGCCGGAGCCCGAAGCGGTGGCATTCCTTCTGTCCCATAGCTTTAAGGGTCATCGGCGGATGGTGCGTGGGCTCACGCTGGACGAGCGCCGTCGCATCCGCAGGGCGACATGGGCAGGCTCTATCGCGGACCGGATGAATACGGTCGATCGCGTGTGGAGGTCCGTGACCGAACCCGTGTCTCCGCTCCGCAATGAGGACAAGCCGAAGCTCGTTCAGGTCGTCCAGCTCGGCAGTTGGGCATGGCCCTTGCATATAGACGGAAGCGTGACCCGCGTGATCCCCGAAGGGGGGATGCCGACGAGCCAGTTGAAGCGGAGCCGCAAGAGCGTTTTCCGCCTGGATCGAAAGACGGCGTAGAGAGACAACCGGCTACGGACCGACAAGGAGGTCGGTCGGCAAGCTGGACACAGTGTGCCCACGCCCGCTCTGGGCTGGGCCTCAC
>JARRLD010000309.1:0-5050 GCA_037387345.1 Gemmatimonadota bacterium | reverse complement strand
GGCGCCCTCCAGCCCGTGTCGAGGACCTTGAGCTGATCGGCTCCCACGATGAGGAAGAGGTCCGCGTCCGGGTGCTCCCTGCGCGTGGCCCGGAGCGTGTCTACGGTGAAGGACGGTCCTTCCCGCCGAAGCTCCATGTCCGTTACCCGGAAGCGGCGGTCTGCGTCGGCGGCCGCCTCGGCCATCTCCAGGCGTAGCTCCGCCGAGCTCACTTCCTCCCCGGGCTTGTGCGGGGGAACCCCGGCCGGAATCCACAGCACCATATCGAGATCGAGAGCGTCGGCGACATCCCGGGCTACCGTCACATGCCCGATGTGGGGGGGATCGAACGTGCCGCCGAAAAGGCCGATCCGAAGGGGCGATCCCGCCTCAGACGCCGGCACCGTCCGTGCGGACTTCAGCCGCCGCCGGTGAGTCGGGGTACCGCTCGAGGAGCTGCTCCCGGGCCTCCTCGGCCAGATCGTCGTATCCGATGGCCTGGTTGCTCAGGTACAGCCCGAGCAGCGCTTTGGGAGCCCACTCGGTCTCCGGATACAATCGGACGACGAACTCGTAATACTTGACCGCCGAGTCGTAGAGCTGCCGACGGAAGTAGAAGTCCGCCACTCCGAACTCCGACGCAGCGAGGCGCAACCGCATCTCGTTGGCGAGGTCCGCCGCTTCCTCTGCCTGAGGGGTGCCGGCATAGTCCACGACGACGTTGCGGCACACGGCCACGGCATCGCTGGTGTAGGATTGGTCCCGTTCCGGCGCGGGAGCGAGCGAGGCCAGGCAACGGCAGATCCCCAGCGCGGCCACGGGTGCGTCTTCGCTTCCTGAATACCGGTCCAGGAATCGCGTGTACTCGGACCGAGCCGTCAGGAAGTCGCCCTTCCCGTAGTTGGCATGGGCCACCAGCAGACGGGCGTCCGGAGCCAGATCCGAGGATCCGAACGACGTCAGCATCCGTTCCAGCGGGCGAATGGCATCCTCCCAGTCCCCCTGCTCATACCTCTGCAGCCCGAGCTCGTACAGCTCTTGCGCAGTCATGCCCTGGTAGGGGTCCACGGATCCGCACGCCGCCGCAAAAAGAGCCGGGACGGTAAGGAGGAGATGCCGGGTGGTTCGTGCCGTGCGATTCATCCGACGGGTCTACACTGGGGAGGTCACGGGGTTTCGGCGCGGGATCATCGACAGCGACCCCCGGCCAGGGACTCGCCCCCCGGGCCGAATCGGATCTCGTCGAAGCGCTCCTGGGCCCGTTCCACGAGGGCCCCTGCGGCATCGGCGTACCGAACCTGGGCATAGGCCTCCATGGCGGCCGAGCACTGGCCCAGCTCGGACAGAATCTCACCCTTGTCGAACCACGCCTGTGCCTGGACGTTTCGTGGTTCGCCCAGCTCCAGCACCCGATCGAGCTGGGCCAGGGCATCTTCGAGATCGTCCTCCGTCGGATCCAAGCCGGCGAGGATCTCGCGCGCGAGGTTGAAGGCACAGGTCCCGATGTACCAGTCGACCTCCCCTCGCTCCCACCGGCGCACCATCCCGCGAAAGCGCTCGAAGAAGACCAGCGCGTGGCTGCAGTCCCCGATCTCCTCATGGGCCTGGCCGACCTCGAAGACCACGTCGGCGGCGGAATCCGTGGCTTCTCCCAGGGCCTTCTGGTAGAACGGCAGAGCCCGCCCGAACTCGCCGTTCTGGAAGTAGTGCCTGGCGAGGTCCAGGGACAGATCGGACACGCCCAGGCCTGGTCGAAGTCGAAGGGCGGTCTCGCTGGCGGAGGCCATGGCGAATCCGTCGCTCCGCGCCCGGGCGTCCCGTGCAAGACGCATCAGGTCGGACACGGCCTGATCCACCAGGGCGCTGTCCCGGCTGACCGCCTGCAGGTAGTACGAGCCCGCGTCGTCGACACGGTCCATCATGGCGTACGTGTGCGCCACGCGGGCGAGGGCCATGGGATCGTCCGAGCCCTGGCGAACCAGGAGCCGATACTCGGCCAACGCCTCCTCGTAGTTTCCCTGCGCGAAGGCCTGATCCCCACGGAGCAGAGACGTCTCCTCGGTTGCCCCCGGAGCGCACGCCCACAGGGTGACGCTGGAAAGCGTAAGAGCCAGGCCTACATGTCCTCGGTTTCGCATGCTGATCCGTCGGGACGCGTAACGGCGACGCACCCGCGCCGCCGGGCACGAATATAGCAGCAAGGAGCGGGCCGAAGGGCTCAAGCGTCCTGGGTCGTCGGGAACGTCACACCGACGGAGAGAAGATAGGCCCGCGACCGCATGTCCTCGGGGTCCTCCACGGCACATCGCTGCCACTCCCGGATCGCGGCCTCGTCATCCCCGAGGCGATGGAAGACCACACCCAGCCGGATCCTGGCCCCGACGAAGTTCGGCCGGTGCTCGAGGATCTCCGCAAGCTCTTCCCGGGCACGCTCCACCTCTCCGAGCTCGATGAGGGCCTCTGCCAACTTGCTACGAATGTCCATGAAACGTGGGCGCACCGCGAGAGCCGCCTCATAGTGGTCGGCAGCCTCCCTGGGGTGATTCGCCACCAGATACAGGTCACCCAGCTGCGCATGGGTGACCGCGATGCGGTTTCCGACATCCGAGGGAAAAGCCCTCGAGTCCCGGTGATCGATCTCGTCGGCCTTCACGAACGAGGCGTGGGCCTCCTCGTGCCGGCCCAACTCGCTGAGGATGATTCCCCGGTTCAGGTGTGCCTCGGCGTACGACGGGTTCAGCTGAAGGGCCGCATCGAAATGGTCCAGGGCCTCCTCGTGCCGGCCCATCATGGCAAGGCAAAGACCCGCCTTGTTGTGCACGTCGGCATAGGGGTATTCCTCGAGGATCTCCTCGAAGGTGTGCAACGCGGAATCGAAGTCATCACGCTCCCACGCGCTCACCCCTCTGGCCACCGCCAGCCGGGCGGAATGTCGGTCACGAGCCATGAAAAAAGGTTGGGGGATGGAATGGCCGAGGGAAAGGGGTACGACGGGAGGCCGCGGTCACCGGCTACTCCGCCGCTGGGATGATACGTCTGGCTCGGAGCCCCTCGATGATCTGCTCGACGATCGCGTCGACGTCGCGACCTACCGTGTCCACGCGGATCTCCGGGTCGTCCGGAGCCTCGTAGGGACTGGAGATCCCCGTCATGTCGGAAATCTCGCCCCGCTTCGCCCGGGCGTAGAGGCCCTTGGGATCACGGCGCTGACACTCCTCAAGAGGCGTGTCCACGAAGACCTCGATGAACCGACCCTCAGGAATGAGAGCTCGGGCCCGGTCCCGATCCGCCTTGAACGGCGAGACGAACGTGCAGAGGGTGATGCACCCCTGTCGGAAGAACAGCGCCGCCACCTCACCGACCCGCCGGATGTTCTCCGCACGGTCTTCCGGCTTGAACCCCAGGTCGCCGTTCAAGCCGTGTCGCACCTGGTCTCCGTCCAGCAACATCGTCTGGAAGCCTTCCGTGAAGAGCCGCCTCTCCATGGCCCGGGCCGTGGTGGTCTTGCCCGAGCCGGGAAGCCCTGTGAACCAGAGCACCGCGGCCTGGTGGCCGTTGTGCGCTTCGCGCTCCTCCAGCGAGATGTTCCAGCCCTCCCAGACCACGTCGGGAGAGGTGCGCCTCCCTTCCGCGCGAGGAGCGGTGACCAGTCGCTCCCGCTGGGGCACGAGGCCCCGGATCATCCCCGCCGCCACCGTATTGTTGGTGTGGGGATCCACCAGAATGAAGCTCCCCGTCTCGCGGTTCAGCTGATATTGGTCGAAGAAGATCGGAAGGGACGTGGTCAGGTGGACCCGGCCGATGTCGTTGAGCTCGAAGCCCGACGTGGGCTCGCGGTGAAGCGTGTCCACGTCGAAACGGTAGACCACGCGGGAGATGAATGCCCGAGCCTCCCTGGTGGTATGGCGGAGCCAGTACTGGGTGCCGTTCTTCATCGGTTCCGTGGAGGTCCAGCAGATCGTGGCATCGAGCTCCTGCCCCACGATGGGAAGGTTCAGGGGCCGAACGATCATGTCCCCACGGCTTATGTCCAGCTCGTCCGCCGTGGTGAGGACGACGGAATCCCCCGCCACCGCTTCGGGCGAGGACCCGTCGAAGGTGTCGACGGAGTGGATCCGCGTCGTGCGGCCCGAGGGGAGGACGAGCACTTCCTCCCCGGGCCGGATCGTACCCGAGGCCACCCGACCCGCGTATCCACGATAGTCCTGGTCGGGACGGATGACGTGCTGAACCGGGAAGCGGAAGTCCACCAGGTTCCGGGTCGCACCGACGTTGACGTGCTCGAGGTGGTGGAGAAGCGTGCTGCCGGCATACCACGGCATGTTGACGCTGGGGTCCACCACGTTGTCCCCATGCAGGGCGGAGATCGGGATGAAGGTGAGATCGTCCACCCCCAGACGCTGCGCGAACGTTCCAAATTCCCGGGCAATGCCTTCGTACACGTCCTCCGACCACTCCACCAGGTCCATCTTGTTCACCGCCACCACCATGTGCGGGATGCCGAGGAGGGAGGAGATGAAGCCGTGCCGCTTCGACTGGGTGAGCACCCCCTTCCGCGCGTCCATCAGAACGATGGCCAGCTCGGCCGTGGAGGCGCCCGTCACCATGTTTCGGGTATACTGAACGTGCCCCGGTGTGTCTGCGATGATGAACTTTCGCCGTGCCGTGGCGAAGTACCGGTAGGCCACGTCGATGGTGATGTTCTGTTCCCGTTCCGCCCGCAAGCCGTCCGTGAGGAGGGCGAGGTTCACGTACGCTTCGCCGCGTCGGCGACTGGCGTCCTCGACCGCCTCGAGCTGATCCTCGAGTATCGATCGCGTGTCGTAGAGGAGCCGTCCGATGAGCGTGCTCTTGCCGTCGTCGACGGATCCGGCGGTGGTGAAGCGCAGAAGGTCCATGGGCGATTCCCTAGAAGTACCCCTGCTTCTTCCGGTCTTCCATGGCGGCCTCGGAATGGCGGTCGTCGTGCCTGCTTCCCCGTTCGGTGATCCTGGACGACGCCACCTCGACGATCACCTCGGCCAGAGTCGAAGCCCTGGAGGCGGTCGCTCCCGTGCATGTGGCGTCTCCG
>JARRLD010000308.1:0-5058 GCA_037387345.1 Gemmatimonadota bacterium | reverse complement strand
GGTCGGCCCTCTCCCTGCTCAGGTTCCACTCCCCGAAAAGGCTCATGAGGTCCGATAGGTAGACCTGTCCGGCCAGACCGACCGAGAGGTTGTGCTCGGGGACGATGTCCGCGCGGCGAGGATTGTACAGGTATCCGGGCAGGACGCCGAGCGCCACCCTCTCGCCGAGCAGCACGTTGACGATGCCGAGGGCCCACGCCTGCGTCTCGTTGTCCTCCACGCCCTCGAACGCTTCGACCCCGGTATTCAGTGCGACACCACCCGCCAGCCCCAGCATAAAGGAGACCGCGCCAGCTCTCCCCTCCCCCACACGCACCGTGGCGTTCAGGTCGAGGTTGTCGTCCAGATTGCTCCTGACCAAGCCGACCATCAGCCGATCAGTGAGACCCACGGAGAGACCCAGCCTGTTGAACGCGGGGCCGTCGAGACCCCAAAGCGCCCCTCAGCCAGCCATGTCCACCACAGAGGACCTACCTCGACTGTCAGGGCTCGCTGGACTGACCGGGAGACACACATGGCCCAGCGGCGCTCACTGTTCGACCATCTCCGACAGAGTTCGCAGCTCTGCCCGAACGAACTGACGGCCCCTACCGCACGATCTCCAGATCCGCCACCCAGATGTCACTCTCGTCCTCGGTGACGGTGAAGTAGATGGCGTCCGGCCCGACGGTGAATGCGTCTTGCACCACGACCGTCGGGTCATTGAAGGCAATGACCTTCGTCGGTTCTCCCCCCGTTGCCGGCAGCGACCACAATCCCTCGGAGCCGTCCGCGTCCAGACCAAAGAAGTAGAGGAGATGGCCGTCCCAGGAAAACTCCGGCTGCCACGTACGGGGAGGGTGTCTCACCTGGGTGTCCAGTGTGTCGACTACTTCGCCAGCTGCCGACAGCAGCGCGATGCGGCTCTCCGGAAACAGCCAGCAGGACAGCTTTGCTCCGTCCGGCGACCACTCCGGCCAGAAGCACTCTAGGTCGTTGAGCTCGCGCGGGTCGCTCCAGGAAGCACCAACGGCCTCCCGGGAGACGGTCCAGACCGTGGAATGCAACGCTCCCTCATCGCCAAAAGTCTGAAACGCGACGGTCAGCCCGTCCGGTGACCAATCGGGCGCGTTCGTGACGCCGGAGAATGAGGCGAGCACGGTTGGTACACCCCCACTCACGGGCATGACCCTCAATTGGACTACTCCCTCTTCAGCGTCCGGCGTATAGAACGCGATCTCCGTGCCGTCGGGTGACACCACCGGATTGTACACGTTGTACGGATACGCGGAGAGTGGCTCGGGCGTGCCACCGCCGATCGGTACCCTGTAAAGGTTCGTGTTACCGCCGCCGCGTTTGCTGTCGAAGAGCAACCACCGTCCGTCCGGCCACAGGCTGTGTAACCCGACCACCTGGTTGCCGGTCGTGACGCGTCGCGCGTCGCTGAGCGACACAACGTGCCCTTCGGTGATGGGAACAGCCCAGATGTTCTGAGAAGACGTGAGCTTGGAGTAGGCCAGCCGCCTGCCGTCCGCGGAGACCGAAATGGAGTGGGCGTCGGAGGCACTCAGTACACTCCGAGGTTCTCCTCTGGGACCGTTGGGGCCCACTTCCACCACGTAGATGCCGCGCGCGCCGTCCTTGTCGGACACGAAGAGCAGGTGACGACTGTCGGGCAGCCACTGGGGACTCATGTTCACGGATGAATCGTCCGTGATCCGGGCCTGCGTGCCATCCTCTGAATCCGCAAGCCATATGGATGAGACACCTTCATCACCAGAGGCAATGGTCCCCCCCAAGCGACGGTCAACGAAGGCGATCCACCGCCCATCGGGCGACCACGTCAGTGAGTGGGGCCAAAATGCATCGGGGGACTCGAGAATCGTCAAGAGCCTTGGGCTCGCGATGCTCGCAGGAGACACGTAGAGGCTATCCATCCCCACGCTGTAGGCAACGCGAGTCCCGTCGCGCGACCACGCCGAGCGGCCAGGGGTCAACTCGAGCACCCGGTGAGGCCGGTTTTCGATCCACGCCGAGGCTCCTCCGGCGAAGACGGGTGCAGTCGCGCCGCCAAGCTTCCCGACCTGCTGTGTCGAGCAACCCCCTGTCTTACCCCTGCACACCGCGAAACGCAGTGATTCTCCGTCCGGGCTCCAGGTGGGGAACCAGTGATAGCCATCCAGCCCATCGCTCAGCCGCAATTCGCCACCGTCCACGAGCGCGGCCGCGCTCCGCAAGACGATCCGAGGTCTCGAGATCGGCCCCTCGACATATGCAACCTCCCGACCGTCCGGTGAGAGCGCCGGCTGGAACTCGAGACCAGGCTGGTTGGTGACCGGCACGATGGCACCGACCGTGACGCTGAGAGATCCGCCCGTGAACAGCGGGAAGGCGACCAGCGCAACGACCACCGCGACCGCCAACGTCGCGAGAGCAGAAACCGCCCACCGAGCATAGCGGCGTCGGCGGTCGGACGACGGCCCCGCAGGCATCCCCCCTCTTTCCGCGGCACCGAGGGAGTCGGAAAAATCGGTCGCCGTGGCGAAGCGGTCAGCGCGGACCTTGTTCAGTGCCTTCGCCACGGCCCGAGCGGTGTGCACCGGCACGCCAGGCCGCACCACCTCCAGCGCCGTGGGCGTGTCCGCGAGATGGCGCGCGATGACCACGTTCGCGTTCCTCCCCGTGAACGGTGGATCGCCGGCGAGCATCTCGTACACGACGCACCCTAAAGCATAAATGTCGCTTCGGCCGTCCACCTCCTCCGTGCCACCAGCCTGCTCGGGACTCATGTAGAGCGGCGTGCCGATGGCGATGCCCGTCTCAGTGAGCCGCGCACCACCCGCCGCCGTGAGGGCCCGAGCGATCCCGAAGTCCGCCACCATCGCCTCATCGTGATGCAGCAGAATGTTCTCGGGCTTGATGTCGCGATGGACGACCTCGAGCGAGTGCGCGTAGCTCAAGGCCGACGCGACTTCCCGAGCGATCCGCAGGGACTCCTCGATGGGCATCGGTCCCACGCGGTGCATGCGCTGCCGCAACGACTCTCCTACCACGAAGGGCATGACGTAGTAGAGGAAGCCAGCTGCCTCGCCAGAGTCGTGGACAGAAAGGATGTGTTGGTGATTCAGCTTGGCGGCGATCTGGATTTCGCGGAGGAACCGTTCCGTGCCGATGGAGGCGGCCATCTCCGGCCGGAGCACCTTGAGCGCCACCGGACGATCATGCTTGAGATCGTGCGCCAGGAACACGACGGCCATCCCACCGCGCCCAAGCTCCTTCTCGATTCGGTAGCGATCTCGAAGCGCCACGGTCAGACGCTCTTCAAAGCCCTCGTCAAACTCGATGTCGAGATCGGTCGGCATCGCCGCACCGCAGTTCGGACAGAACGCGGCGTCAACGGGGACCGGCGTGCTGCAGGATGAGCAGCGATGCGCCACAGCACCTCCTGGTGATCGGCAGAAAGTGCGGCGCAAACGGTCAGGCTGCAACGTCAGGTCGCCAATCCCATTCCGAAAAGGAGGGATCACCAATACGACAAGAACTGGATGGAGGAAGCGAACGCTCGGTGCCCAACTGAGCGAGATGGGAGAGGACTATCGGCTCGGAATGACGAATTCCACCATCATGCCATACGGGGTGATCAACGGGTCCTCCCAGTAGCTGCCACCCGTGAACACGGCAATCATGTGGAACTCTGGCGTGACGATGATCGCCTGCTCCCCCCATCCCAGAGCGGCGAACGCTTCGCGTCCCAGTGGGCCACTGGTCGTCCACCATCCGTAGCTGTAGCTGGTGTAGCCTTCCGACTGTCCTGTTGGGACCGCAGGCATCTTCGAGCTCTCGACCCACGCGGGCGACAGGACTCGCTCTCCACCCCACTCTCCGTCTTGTAGGTAGAGCTGTCCGAGCTTGGCGGCGTCCCGCGGGCGGAGGCTGAGGTCCCCGGAGGCATATACGAAGTCGGGGTCCAGCTCGTACCAGGCGTAGTCCGTGATCCCCAGAGGTCCGAACAGGTAGGCCTCGGCAAACTGGTCCAACCGCATGCCGCTTGCCCTCCGAATCACCTCACCCAAGACATTGGTCAGGCCTCCGTTGTAGGTGAACTCGACTCCCGGCTCCGCCACCAGCGGCCGTTCCAGTACAAAGCGGAGCCGATCTCCCTGGAACCGGATCCACTGGGTGATGTCGTTGTGGGCGTCGCCGATGGGGTAGGTCTGCTCATCCCACTGCAGCCCTGCCGACATCGTGGCGAGGTGCTTCAGCGTAATGTCCCCCTTCCGGCCCACTCGGAGGTCAGCATACTCGGGGAAAAAGTCGAAGACCCTCTCATCAAGGCTCGAGATGAACCCTCGATCAATGGCAATCCCAAGCAGGGTCGCGGTCACGCTCTTCGTTACGGACGAGAGGCCGTGTTTCCTCTCGCGGCTGAACTGTACGGGCACTTCTCCGAAGGTCGGATGGGTCTTTCCCGGGAAGTACTCCTCGAATGCCAAAGCCCCATCCACCGCGATCACGATGCCGTGAACGCGGTGGTTCGGGTTCTGCCCGAGGATCCTCATCAACAGCGTGAGCCGCGCTTCATCCAACCCGGCCTGCGCGAGGGAGGATGTCCGCCAACCATCCCCGATTTCGTCGGGGATGCGGTAGACCCACTCCGTCGAATCCGGTCCGACCGGGGAACAGCCGGCGAGAAGCACCAGCAGCCCGAGGACCCGTCGCCTGGACATCCTACAAGATGAACTTGTATCCGATCGTCACCGCCAGTACACGACTGAAGGCGTCAACTCCGGGACCGTCCGCGAGATTCTTCCGCCCGAGGGAGTATCCCCCGTCCAGCGTGAGCGCCCCCTGCCCCGCCGAGACTTCGACTCCACCCCCGAACAGCGCGCCGTAGTCGTTCGATGGAGGGGATACGTCGAGCTCCTCGCAAGCGAGGTCGAGCGATACGGCACCCTCCACCTTCACCCCGCACTGGGTCTTGAACCCCACGAACGCCCCCGCGAACAGGTAGGGAACCACCGGCGAGCTTTCGTTGGCAATGCGGGCCTTGGCGACGACGGGAAAGCTCAGGTATGCCAA
>JARRLD010000307.1:0-5059 GCA_037387345.1 Gemmatimonadota bacterium | reverse complement strand
AGGCGTCGTGTACGACGATGCGGAGCGGTCCTTCGCCGAGATCGTCCGCCAGACCCTCCCCGACGACGGCCCCGCCGTCGAGACGGCGGCTGAGGTCCAGCCCTTCTTCATCGCGGAGCAGAACCGCAGCGGCTCGACCGACGTGGCGGACGTGAGCTGGGTGGTTCCCACCGCGGGCATGCGCGCCGCGACCTGGGTGCCGGGCACGTCGGCCCACTCATGGCAGGCCATCGCCGCGGGGGGCACGAGCATCGGCGACAAAGGGATGATCGTGGCCGCCAAGACCCTCGCCATGACGGCGCTGGACCTCTTCAGCGACCCGTCCCTGGTGGATGCGGCCCGGGCCGAGCAGCAGGAGCGCATCGGTCCCGACTTCGAGTACACGCCCTTGCTGGGGGACCGGGATCCACCCCTCGACTACCGGAAGGCGGCCCGACCGGGAGGTCCATAGCCGTTCCTCCCAACGCGGGTGGGCGGATCCACCCGAGGCGGCGGGCGACCCACCCGGTCCCCGCCGCCTTTCGTTCCCGACCCCCGACGTTCCCGGCCCCGAAACAGCAATCCGGACGCTCCCGTAGGGGGAACCGACCATCGGAAGGGGAACACGGGGAGGGGACCTTGGATTCATTCCGCCAGCAGATCCGCCACGCCGTCCGCAAGCTCCTGCGGGCACCGCTCTTCAGCGCCATCGCGCTCCTGACGCTCGCCGTGGGCATCGGCAGCAACGCCGCCATCTTCAGCGTGGTGAACGGGGTGCTCCTGAAGCCCCTGCCCTTCGAGGATCCGGACGAGCTGGTCGGGGTGTGGCACACGGCGCCGGGCCTGGGCTTCGAGGAGGTGAACCAGTCGCCCGCGCTCCACTTCACCTACGTGGCGGACAGCCGTGCCTTCGCGTCGGTGGGCATGTGGGATCCGGGGCAGGCGTCCGTCACGGGTCTGGCGGAGCCCGAGCAGGTGGACGCCATGTGGGTCACCCACCAGACGCTGCCCTTGCTCCGCGTCCGGCCCATGCTGGGCAGGACCTTCACGCCCGAGGAAGACCACCCCGACGGTCCCCAGACGGTCATCCTGTCCCACGGGTACTGGCAGCGGCGATTCGGCGGAGACCCGGGCGTCCTGGGCCAGACCGTGAGCATCAACGGCATCACCCGCGAGGTGATCGGGGTGATGGCCGCCGACCTGCACTTCCTCTCCTTCGACTCCGACATCTACCTGCCCTTCCGCTTCGATCCAGACGAGGTGTTCGTCGGGAACTTCAGCTATCAGGCCGTGGCCCGGCTCAACCCCGGCTCCACCATCGAGTCGGCCAACGCCGACGTGGAGCGCATGATCCCCATCGCGGCGGAGCGCTATCCCGGCGGGATCAGCCTGGGCATGATGCGGGAAGCTCAGTTCGGCCCCAACGTGCGTCCCCTCAAGCAGGACGTGGTCGGCGACGTGGGAAGCGTCCTCTGGGTCCTGCTGGGAACGGTGGCCATCGTCCTGCTCATCGCCTGCGCCAACGTGGCGAACCTCTTCCTGGTACGGGCTGAAGGGAAACAACAGGAGATGGCGGTGCGTACCGCCATGGGCGCCTCCAAGGGCCGCCTGACAGGCGAGATGCTGGTGGAGAGCCTGGTGCTCGGCGTGGGTGGAGGGGCCCTGGGGCTGGCGCTGGCCTACGGTGGCCTCAAGCTCCTGGTGGCGCTGGGTCCCGAGAGCCTGCCCCGTCTGGACGAGATCGGCATCGACGGCCTGGTCCTCGTCTTCACCCTTGGAGTCTCGGTCCTGGCCGGGGCCCTCTTCGGCCTGTTCCCCGCGCTCCGGTACGGAGGGGCCGGGCTGGTCAACGCGCTCAAGGAGGGGGGAAGAGGCGGGAGCGCCGGCAGGGACAAGCACGTGGCCCGCAACGCCCTGGTCGTGGCCCAGATGGCGCTGGCGCTGGTGCTCCTCACGGGCTCCGGCCTCATGGTCCGCAGCTTCCAGGCGCTCCGGTCGGTGGAGCCGGGGTTCGAGAAGCCCGAGGAGGTGGTGACCTTTCGGGTCACCATCCCGAGCGCCGAGATCGAGGAGGGCGAGCAGGTCGCGCTGGCCCACCAGGAGATCCTGCGGAGGATCGAGGCGGTGCCGGGTGTGAGGACCGCGGCGTTCTCCTCGTCGGTCACCATGGACGGGTGGGACAGCAACGACGCTGTCGAGGTGGAGAGCAACCCCGTGGAGGGCGACCAGATCCCCCCGATCCGCCGCTTCAAGTGGGTGGGCGGCGGCTACACCGATGTGATGGGGAATGACCAGGTGGCAGGCCGCGCCATCACCTGGGCCGACATCCAGGACCGCGCCAAGGTCGTCGTGGTCACGGAGAACCTGGCTCGGGAGGAGTGGGGCGATCCTCAGGCGGCCCTCGGGCAGCGCATCCGCCAGTTCGGGAGCAGCGAGCAGCTGGGTGAGGGAGCGTGGCACGAGGTCGTGGGCGTCGTCGGCGACATCTACGACGAAGGCGTCGATCAGGACCCCGTGGCCACGGTGTATTGGCCGCAGGTGGTGACCGAGTTCTGGGACAACGAGCTCTATACGCCCCGGTCCATGGGCTACGCCATTCGGACCTTGGCCGGCAGTCCCACCATCCTGCTGCCTCAGCTCCGTGAGGCGGTCTGGTCGGTGAACCCGAACCTGCCTCTGGCCCGGGTCCGGACGCTGGACGAGATCGTGGCCGACTCCATGGGCCGCACCTCCTTCACCCTCATCCTGCTGGGGATCGCCGCCGCCGTGGCCCTCTTCCTCGGCTCCGTGGGGATCTACGGGGTGATCTCCTACATCGTCTCACAGCGCACCCGGGAGATCGGTGTGCGCATGGCCCTGGGCGCCGAACGGTCCGACGTGAGCGGCATGGTCCTCAAGCAGGCCGGCGTCATGGCCTTCGGTGGCGTGGTCATCGGCCTCGCCGCCTCGGCCGGGCTCACCCGGCTCATGTCGTCCCTGCTCTACGGCGTCAGTCCCCTGGACCCACTGACGTTCGGGTCGGTGGCCCTCGCCCTCTCCGCCGTCGCCCTGATCGCCAGCTGGATCCCGGCACGGCGTGCCGCCCGCACCGATCCGGTGGTGTCGCTGCGCTTCGAGTAGGGTCCGTCCTCACTCCACGGGCGCATACAGCCCCAGCGATACGGGAAGAGGCGCGTCGAGGGTCCGGACCGTGAGTCGGATGCGCCGGACGGGCGTCGCCTCGAAGCGATCGAGCTTGCGGTACCCTATCGTCTCGCCCCGGGCGAGGGTCGACCAGCCCTCTGCGTGGGAGCCCTCCAGCGTCCACGCCTCGACGCGCTGTCCACGAGCGATGTCCTCGCGGAGGTCGGAGACGCCGGCGACGGCCCGGTCGCCCAGATCCAGCTCGCCCACGGCCTCCCGGGGGCCGGTGTCCCGCCACTCGAGAGGCCGCCCACCCGCGAGGTCGGTGGCGAAGATCCCGTCCAGGCGGGCCCGCATGCCGCGCAGGCTCTCCACGTCACGGGGATGGAGGAGCCCCTCGGGCGTGGGAGGCACGTTGAGGAGCAGCTTCGAGTTGCGGCCCACCGAGGTGAAGTACAGATCCACCAGGTCGTCCGGGCCGCGCACCAGGGGATCCTCCTCGGGGTGGTAGAACCAGCCCGGCCGGATGGACACGTCGGTCTCGCCAGGCCGCCAGACGGTCCCGTCGCGGTCTCCGTGCTGCAGCTGGCGGATCACCTCCTCGCCGGACATGCCGGGGACGGGCACGGTCCGGGGATGTACCGTCGACCAGTTGGGGTCCCCGGCCGATCCCCGCTCGTTGCCGATCCAGCGGACACCCGGCCCGGCGTCGGAGAAGATCACCGCCTCGGGCTGGAGACGGAGCACGTGAGCCCAGAAGCGGGGCCAGTCGTACTCCTGTCGACGCCCGTTCGGGCCCTCGCCATTGGCCCCGTCGAACCAGACCTCGTGGACCTCACCGTATCGGGTCAGCAGCTCGGTGAGCTGCTCCATGAGCACGTCGTTGTAGCGGGGCGAGTCCCCGTAGGTCGGGTGGTTCCGGTCCCATGGCGAACAGTACAGGCCGACCCTCAGGCCCTCGGCGCGACAGGCGTCCACCATCTCCCGCACCACGTCGCCCGTTCCGTCGCGCCACGGGCTCGACGCCACCGAGTGCCGGGTGGTGGCGGTCGGCCACAGGCAGAAGCCGTCGTGGTGCTTGGCCGTGAGCACCATGGCCCGGAACCCGGCCTCCCGAGCCACCCGGGCCCACTGCCCGGCGTCGAGACGGGTGGGGTTGAAGATGGCCGGGTCCTCTTCTCCGTCCCCCCACTCCCGGTTGGTGAAGGTGTTCACGCCGAAGTGGAGGAAGAGGGCGAGCTCGTCCTCCTGCCAGGCCAGCTGGGCGGGAGACGGCAGGGGACGGCCCTGCGTCGCATCGAGGAGGGATCCGGCCGACCCGGTGCGGACCCGGTCCGTCGACAGCCCCAGGGCCATCGCGGCCGCCGAAGCCAGAAAGCTCCGCCGATCGGGACCCTGCGCCCCTCGCCGGGGTGTGCCCGGGCCCCTCACGCATCCCCTCCCGGGGTGAGACGGCGCAGGTCGTGACGCAGGGCGAAGGGATCCTCGGCTTCCTCTCCACGGATCCGGCGGCTCACGGACCGATACAGGCGACGGAGCAGCTCGACGGCAGGCCGGGCTTCCGCCCGGGGCCGTCGCCGCCTGTCCTCGTCCAGGACGACGAAGGGCGCCACCACCTCCTTCAGCGGCTGCCCCCGTCCCTCCTCCCTTCCCCCCACCCACGCCGCGTGGATCGCCGCGCCCAGCGCCGCTCCCTCCCCTTCCACAGGCACGGCCTCGGCCCCGAAGATGTCGGCGATGGTCTGGCTCCATGACGGGGAACGCGAGAGCCCCCCGGTCAGACGGATCTCCCGGGGGGTGACGGGCATACGGGCGAAGCCGTCGTAGAGGTTGAGGACGTGGCCCTCCAGGACGGCGCGGCACAGGACGGCCGGGGTGAAGTCGTCCACACCGAACCCGAAGGAGACGGGAGCCGCCAGGGGAAGGTCCGGGGTCCGCTCCCCCACGTACCAGGGGA
>JARRLD010000306.1:0-7556 GCA_037387345.1 Gemmatimonadota bacterium | reverse complement strand
TGACCCGTCAACGCCGATCCTCTGGAGCTCGTCGGAGGCCGACATCGCCTCGGTGGGGTCCGATGGGCTCGTCATCGGGCACACGGCGGGAACGACCTATGTGAGTGGATCCCTGGGATCTTCGGCCGACTCACTTCTCGTCACGGTCTCGCTCAGAGGAGCCATTACCGTGACCTTCGACGACGGCTGGAGAACCACGTACACGCAGGCGTTCCCCCTTTTCCAGGAGTTCGCCCTGCTGGCAAACGTCGGTGTGAATCCGGGCGCCGTCACCTGGCCGGCGTTCCTGGACGAGTCACAGCTCCAGAAGCTGCACGAAGCGGGATGGTCGATGGTGAGTCACACGATGAGTCACGCCTACCTTCCCGACCTCACCGACGAGGAGCTCGACCACGAGCTGAGGGGGGCGAGGGAGTTCTTGGACACCCGGAGCTTTCGGGGAAGCGATGTGTTCATCGTGCCCTATCACGATTGGGGTCTCCGGGAGCGAACCGCCGTCGCCAAGTATTACCGAGCGGCCCGGGGGGTCGCGGCCAACTACTTCTCCCCCATCGACAGCCTTGTCCGCTGGATGCCGCCGGACCCCTTCGATCTGACGGGCATGGAGGCCGCGGATCTTCCTTTCACGACGGTGGAAGGTCGGGATCGCCTCCGGGCGCTCCTCCAGCGCACCGTGGACGAGGGCGTATTCCTGGATCTGTTCTTCCATCAGGTACCACCCGAAGATGTCCAGGCGCTCAGGGAGACGCTGTCGGTCCTCGACGCCTTCCGTGATCGGGTGCTCCCCTATCACGAGTTGTTTCCCGAGTCGCCGCGAGAGGTGAGATAGCCGGCGGCGCCGAGCCGATGGATCCGGCTCGAGCGTGTCCGGTGGCGCTACGGTGTCGGGGGACAGGGTGTCGGGCGTCGGCATCTCCAGCTCGAGGAGGGGCACGAGCTGGGGCTCGGGAATCTCGACGTCCGGAGGAGGCAAAGGCTCCGGCGGCACCCCGGGGGATGGACGGAGCCTTTCCAGGATGAGGTTCCGCCTCCAGAGCATGCGACGGGGATTCCTGGCCGGATTCGACGTCAAGGGGTGTGGGAGCGTCGCCGCCAGCGCCGCCGCCTGTTCGAGTGAGAGAGAGGCGGCAGACACACCGAAATAGGCGCGTGCAGCCGCTTGCACACCGAAGATCCCCGGGCCCCACTCGGCGATATTGAGGTACAGCTCCAGAATCCGATCCTTGTCGAGCTGCCGCTCCAGCCGTCGAGCTACGACGACCTCCATGGCCTTCCGGATCAGGCTCCGATCCGTTCCAAAATAGAGATTCTTGGCGAGCTGCTGGGTGATGGTGCTGCGGCCCCGGAGCTCGTGACGGTGGGTCCATACGTAGGCGAGAGCCTCCGCCAGGGCTCCCCAATCCCGAGGGCTCAGCCCGGAGAAATCCTCGTCCCCCGTCCAGTGTACCTCCTCAGCGAGGGAGACCCAGTCGACGCCCCGGTGCTCCCGGAATCGGTAGTCCTCGGCGACGGTGACTGCCCGGACGAGGTTTCCCGAGATCTCTTCCAGGGGCACCCAATGCTGGACCAACTCCAGCGTGTCCCCCGCGCTGAGAGTCTCGCGGATACGCTGTTCCATGACGGCCGTGCGCTCCGGATTCCGCACCGCCAGGGCCCAGGGATAGGGCACGACGACGTACCCGACGCAGAACACTGCCGCGAGCCCCGCAACGGGGACAACGAAGTCGATGGGCTCTTCCCGGATCGACGTCCATACCGCCCTGGCGTAACGAGCCAGAATCGCGGGGTGCATCACACCACCTCCTCGGAGCTCCCGCCATGGCGCCGTCCCTGCCGGCTCTCATGCCGGGCCTCGGGACCCGTCGGAGCCACTCCCTGCGGGAAGGCTGCATGGTCCGTGCCCGAGATGCCCCCTGACATCCTCGTGAGCGTGGAGTCCGCCCGGGTCGCGACGCCTCTTCTAGCCGCCCTGGATCAGCCTGGTGAGCGCCGGAACCTGGCCGCCCAGGCGCGCGATCAGGGCGATCTGCCCTCCGTGGTAGTACTCGTGCGCCACCCCGTGGTGGAACCAGGCGAGGCGCGTTCCAGGCAGCCCGTCGAAACGGCGAATGTTCTGCAGCATGTGCAGCTCACCCACTTCGCGGAAAGCCGTGTCCAACTCGGCGTGGGTTTCCGTGAGCAGGCGGAGGAGCTGGCTCTTGTCGTTCCCCCGGGGGAGGTTGGCGCAGTGCTCCTTCAGCAGCTCCGGGTGGGGCGCCCGGGTGAAATCTCCGTCGGGACGGAGCAGCTCCTTCATGAGGAGCCCCGACTCGAGGATGTGTTCGACGAGCTCCCCCACGGATCGGGATCCCTCCGCCCAGCGCCAGTCAAAGCGGTCGGAGGCAAGGTTCTCCACTTCGGCGATGACGCCCTGGCGCACGCCTTCAAAGGCCTCGAGGGCCTCCTCGAGCAGAGTCGTGAATTCCGGCTCGGCCATGACAAGCTCCGTGTTCGAGGGGCTCCGTGTTCGAGGGTGTGGGCAATAGGAGGCGCTGATTCGCCTCACCCGGCCAATCTACGGCACGAGCGGGGTCGTAGCCCGGATCCGATCCCTGTGCGCGGAGTCCGCCCATCCACCCCCAGCCGCTACATTACAGCCAGCGGTTCCTCCCGGGTCCTGCCCCGCGACGATCAGGGACCAACGTCTTCTGGAGGAGAACGATGGGGATGCCCACCACCTTCCTGAAACTCGCCGGCGGTCTTGCGGCACTCACGATGGCCGGCGGGTGCGTGTCCGCCACCTTCGTGCCCACCGGGGGGGCGTACCCGCCAAAGGCACCCGACTGCGAGATCCAGGTGTTCAGCTCCGCCGTGCCGGAGCGGGACTACGAGGAGATGGGGATCGTGTAGGGGGAGGGCAGTTGGTGGAAGTCCAACCTGGAGGACGTGTTGCCGAAGCTCAAGGAGGAGGCCTGCCTGGCCGGCGGAGACGCCCTCATCCTGGCGTCGAACGACACGTTCGCCGAGGGAGAGGATGGGATCCGCGTCCAGCGGATCACGGCCACCGTGATTCACTGGAGGCAAGACTAGCGCGGTCGGAGCCTGCGCACTCGGCTACGCGATCTTCTCCAGTCGTGGCCCCCCCAGATGGTGCAGCTGAGGCGCCAGCTGATCCCGTTCGGCCAGCTTGACCAGGGCCGCAGCGACCACGGGATCGAAGTGAGACCCGGAGTCCTCTTTGATGATCTCCACGGCCCGCTCCGGTGACAGCGCCTCTCGGTAGGACCGGGTGTGCGTGATGCAGTCGTAGGCGTCTGCCACGGCTACGATCCTCGCCGAAATCGGGATCTCGTCGCCCCTCAGGCCCTGAGGGTATCCCTTGCCATCCCATCGCTCGTGATGGCTGCGGGCGATCCGCTCCGCCTCCTGGAGGAGTCGGTGACCGCTCCCTGACAGAAGCTGGGCGCCGTCCACGGTGTGCTGGCGCATCAGGTCGCGCTCGATATGTGTGAGGGCGTCGGGCTTGTTGAGGATGGCATCGGGAGTCGCGATCTTGCCCAGGTCGTGAAGCGGGCCGGCATGGGTGATCAGCTCCACCGTCTCGTCCGGGAGTCCGATCTCGGCGGCGAGTCGCCCAGCGAGCCAGCCGACGCGCTCGGCGTGCTTTCCCGTCAGGTCGTCCCGGAGCTCGGCAACCCTCGCGAGCCGGAGCAACAGGTCGTGCTTCTGGCTCTCGAGCTCGGCGCTTCGGGCCGCGACCTGCGCCGCCATCCCCCGCTGTCCGCGCTGGTACCGTTCCCTCAAAGACCGCACCTCGAGAAGGTGCCGGACGCTGATCCCCATCTCTTCCGGGGAGGCGTCCGGTCGAAGGAGAAGCGCGGGAAAGAGCGCAGGCCATCGGGACGCGACCTTCGGGGGAAGTGTGAACGCGAGAAGCAGGACACCCGGTCTGCTCTCCGAGGACCAGCGGCCGAGATAGGTCTCGACGGCACCCAGCATGTTTTCCACCGGGTCTTCGGGCCGAACCACCAGCAGGTCCGGCGGATCTTCGAGTGCCACCACATCACCTCGTACCTCCATCACCTGATCGTAGCCCAGCCGGCGGAGGCGGCTGGACAGTCCTGCCGCCCTCCGGTCGTGAGACGCCATGATGTGGATCCGCCGGGACCCGGGAGGCCGCACCGCCGCCGGCACGGATTCGTCGTGGACCGTATCCCCGTTGTCCAGGAGTTGCCGGATGGCCTTCGTGACCTCGTCGAGAGACACGGGCTTCCGGAGGAATCGTCGCGATTGATCGTCCTTCCTCTCCCAACCGCCGTCGTCGGGAAGGCGACTGGTCAGGTAGAGGGCCCGCAGCGAGGGGCCGATCTTCCTGAGCTCGTCCACCATCCGGAATCCGGTCATGGAGGTCACGATCAGATCCGTGATGACCAGGTCCGGCGGGCTCCCGAGCCCACGGACGATCCGGATGGCCTGCTCGGCCGAGTCCGCCTCGATGATATCGAACCCCGAGCGCCGGAGGGCCCTGCTCAGCTCCCCACGGGCCTCCGCGTCGTCATCCACGATGAGGAGGCGCTCTCCCTTCCCCGGCGCCTGCTGCTGCACCTCGACGTGGACGGGCCGATACTTGCCCCGAGTGGGCACGACGCCGACTACCGCGACCTGATTTCGGCCTCGCGTCTTCGCATGATAGAGCGCGTGATCCGCGGCGGCCCGGAGCACTTCAGGTGAAGCCATCCCCTTCTCGTAGGATGCGACGCCAGCGCTCACCGTCGCCGTTCCGAAGCTGAACGGCGTCCGCTCCATCGCCACGCGGACTTCCTCGGCGAAGGTCACCGCGCCCTCCAGCCCGGAACTCTCCAGGATGGAGATGAACTCCTCCCCCCCGACGCGGGCGGAGAGATTCATCTCACGGGTCCGCTCCTTCAGAATGCCGCCGAAGGTGGCGAGGACCTGGTCGCCGACGGCGTGGCCGTGACGGTCGTTGATCTGCTTGAAGTTGTCCAGATCGAACGCGACGACCGTCAACTGTGAGCCGCGACCCGCAGCGGCGAACCCTCGCTTCAGATGGATCAGGGCGTGTCGTCGGTTGGGCAGCCCCGTGCCAGGATCGGAGAGCGCCTTCTCCTCCGCCTCGATACGGGAGCGATGGAGGAGCGTCGTGACCTGGCCCGCTCCGATGGAGACCACCACCAACGCCACCTGTACGGGCCAGAGGCCGTCGGGCGAGACGCCCTGTTTCATCACGATGATGGCGGACGCGAACAGCGCGACCTCGCCCAGAACGAACGCCACGGCCGCTCCCCGCCACTCGTACAGGTACGGCAGCACGAACGCCGGCAGCAGAGCCAGATACAGCGCGAGGCCTCCGGCCCAGGTGACGAGCCGAGGGGCCACCGCCGCGAGAGCGACCAGCGCGAGCAGAAACAGGGAGGTCAGGATCCACGCAAAAAGCGTAGAAAAGCGGTCTCTGTGCATCCGGGTCCGTTGGGAGTCTCATGGTGAAGGAGAGGCTATTCAAAGCTACGCGCACGGCGTGCCCCCTTCCAAGAACAAATGTTTTCGGCTGGGTGGAGGGTCTCCACCCTCGGGAGCGGTCCGCCACGTCCAGCCTCCGCGACGCGCTCACCCGAGGTCGGCCACCCGGGCCTCGTCGAGCCAGGAAGCAAGCTGCTCATCGTCCAGCGTGTCCACGTCGATGCGGTCTCCTCCCGCGACGGCTACGAGGGTCGGCCCGCCTTCTTCGGGAGTGAAGATCACTCTCCAGTGCCCCCTCGCTCCCGATGGAGGCTCGACGTGGATCGCGTACTCACTGTGGCTGCAGTGGACGGAATAGCTGCGGCCGTCCCTCGGGTCGGTCCATCGTCGATCGCCGTCGCGCCGTGACATCGGGGCCTCCTTCGGCCGGGATCCGGACCGCGCCGGGGAACCGATCTCCTCCAAACGGGACGCCCCGGGGATGACGAGACTCGGGCAGTCGTCCGCCCGACACGGTCAGAGGCAAGCGACCGCGTCGTCCGGACCATGGCTGCCCGACATGGGTTGCCTGCGCGAAGGTGTCGCCTGGAGCCGCGAAGGGCCAGCCCGCCCCAAAGCCGTCCGGCTTCGCCGACCCCCCGTGATCGGATGGACCTGGAAGAACGAGGGCGCCGCCGTCCCACCGGCGGCCCTCCCAAAATGAGGTCACTTCCACCCATGAGCCGACAGGACGACGATCACCCTACCTGATGAGACGTCGCCATCAGACGGAGCGTTGCATGGCTGTGCGGGGCTCTTTGCTACGGCGCCCTCGGCGAGCGATGGGATTGTCGCTCATGTGGATCATGTCGCACGGTCTGGGAAAGGGAACGGCGATCTGGGAGCCGCTGGGCCCCCGGAGCCGCCTGTTCGATCCGGAAGGGAATGTCACCGAGCTCATGCAGGTGTACGACTCGCTGAACGCGGAGTACCTGGGCGCTTCCTAACGGTGATGTCCGGCCGTCGCCGAAGACGAGAACGGCAGATCGTGGTCCGGGCTATCCCCGAAGCGCTTCCACGGGCGAGAGCCTGACCGCCCTCAGGGCGGGCACGACGGTCGCAAGGAGAGCCGAGGCCAGGAGGACACCTCCAACGACGACCATCGTGACGAGGTCACCGGGCCTCACGCCGAAGAGCGCGCCCGCGAGCAGTCGAGACCCGAAGACCGCCAGCCCCGAGCCCAGCGCCACCCCGAGCGCCGCCTGGGAGAGGCCGGCACGTGCGATGGTGAGGAACACCGAGCGTCCTGTGGCGCCCAGGGCCATGCGCACGCCGATCTCCCGCGTCCGCCGCGAGACCGAATGGGCCACGACGCCAAAGAGCCCGACCGAAGCGAGGAAGAGCGCCGCGAACCCGAAGGTCGTGAAGATCGGGCCGACGACGTGGATGACCCAGAACGCCTGCTCGACCATGCCCTCGTGCGTCTCCAGCGCCCGAACGGGCACCTCCGGGGCGATCTCGGCGATTCCTCGGCGTACGACCGGCGCAGCAGCCGCGGGGTCCGACGCGGTGCGCACGAGGAAGTAGCCGAACAGCGGATCGACGGGGGGAGTGGTGACGTAGAGGCCTTCGGGAATCTCACGGTTCGTCCCGTTCATCCGCAGATCCGGGACGACGCCCACGATGGTCCGCCAGGGCTCCTGCTCGCCACGGACCCGGATGCGGCGTCCGATGGGATCGGCGCGGGGGAAGTGCCGGGTGACGAACGGCTGGTTGACGACGACCGCTGGTGGGCCGGTACGATCCCGAGCGTCGAAGCTCCGGCCCATGGACGGCGTCACGCCCATGGCCCCGAAAAAGCCGGGCCGGACCACGGCGAGCCGAGCCCGCGGGTAGTCCTCATCCCGGAGGTACTGCTCGCCCTCGATCTCGATGGGTCCCGTCCCGACACCCAGCGCAGGCACGATGTCCCCGAATGCAGCCGCCTCGATGCCCGGCTGGCCTTCCACCCACTCGACGAACTCCTCGATGAAGGCCGTCCTGGCCTCGGCGGTGGGGAAGTATCGGGTCGGCATGGCGAGCTGCGCCACGAGCACCCTCTCGCCCTCGAACGGAAGATC
>JARRLD010000305.1:0-5126 GCA_037387345.1 Gemmatimonadota bacterium | reverse complement strand
GGATCGACCAGGCCCCAGTTCGAGTTCATGGGCTGAAAGCGCTTCGGGCCACTCTCCCGCAGATATCGATAGAGCCCCCCCAGCATCGTGGTGGGAGGTGGCACCACCGGAGCCTCGCCCCGGAGGATCCGCGCCAGGTTGACACCCGCCAGGATGCCGCTCGCCGCCGATTCGGTGTATCCCTCGACGCCCGTGAGTTGCCCGGCGAAGATGAGATTCTCCCGGTGACGCAAGCCTCCATGTTCCGTGAGACAGGCAGGGAAGTTCAGATAGCTGTTTCGATGGATGGACCCCCAGCGCAGGAATTCGGCCTCTGCCAGCCCGGGAATCAATCCGAAGACCCGCCGCTGCTCGCCAATGCGGAGGCGGGTCTGGAATCCCACGAGATTCCACATCTGCCCCCCTCGATCTTCCCTGCGCAGCTGCACCACGGCCCACGGCCGCTCCCCGGTTCGTGGATCCTTCAGGCCGATGGGCTTCATGGGACCGAACCTGAGGGTATCGTCTCCTCGCGCCGCCATGACCTCGACGGGAAGACAACCTTCGAAGTACGGCACGGCGTCCCAATCGTGCCCCTCGTGGGCATCGGCGGACTTGAGCGCGGCGAGAAAGGTCTCGTACTCCGTCCGGCTCATGGGACAGTTGAGATAGTCCGCGTCCTCGTCGAATCGCCCAGCCTCGAAGACGATGGACTCGTCGAGGCTGTCCCGGTGGACAACGGGTGCGATGGCATCGAAGAACGCCAGGTTGCCGGCGCCGAGCTCGGCTTCGATGGACGCCGCAAGGGCATCCGACGTCAGCGGTCCCGTGGCCACCACGGCCGGACCCGCAGGAAGCTCACGGCACTCGGACCGGTCCACGCGGATTCCGGATCGGCCCTCCACGGCCTCCGACATGGCCTCGGCGAAGAGGGCCCGATCCACCGCCAGCGCCGACCCTGCGGGTACCCGGGATCGCTCGGCGGCTTCCAGCAGGACCGAGCCAAGCGCCCTCATCTCGCGCTTCAACTGACCGTGGGCGTTGACGGGGTCCTGGCTCTTGAAGGAGTTCGTGCAGACGAGCTCGCCGAGGGTCGCCGTCTGATGGGCCGGCGTGGTGCGCAGGGGCCTCATCTCCATCAGCCGCACGTCCCTTCCCTCCCGGGACAGCCGGACGGCCGCCTCGCAACCGGCGAGACCTCCTCCCACCACGGTGACTGGGGGGGAGGGCGTCACTTCTTTTTGCCGCCCCGACGTCCACGTCGACCGGCGCCCCGGCCCTTCCGAGCGGCGGCCCTGGCAAGGAGCTCGAGGGCCTCCTCCATCTCGAGGTCCTCCGGCTCCATGTCCTTGGGAAGCGTGGCATTGACGTTGCCGTCCGTCACATAGGGGCCGTATCGACCCGACTGGACGACGACGGGCTCGCCGCTCTGTGGGTGGTTGCCCAGCTCCTTCAGAGCGACGCGCTTGCCCGATGCCTTGGCCTCGATCAGGGCGAGGGCGTCATCCAACGAGACGGTCCAGAGGTCGCCCTCGGTCGCGAGGCTCGCGAAGGTCTTGCCTCTGCGCACGAACGGTCCGAAGCGCCCGATCCCGGTCACCACCTTCTGGCCGGTGGCCGGATCGTCCCCCACCGTCCGAGGCAGGGACAGCAGGCGAAGGGCGTACTCCAGGTCCACATCTCCGAGGTCCTTGCCCTCGGGAACGCTCACGCGCTTCGGCTTTTCGTCTTCGGACTCCGGCGTAAGCTCCACGTACGGCCCGTATGGCCCCACCTTGAGGAGCACCGGTCGGCCCAGCTCGGGGTGGAGCCCGACCTCCTTTCCTTCCGGGGCCGGGCCATCCAGGGAACGCGTGCTCTGACACTCGGGATAGCCGGAACAGCCCAGAAAACGCCCGAATCGGTTCCAGCGAACCAGCATCGGGCGGCCGCACTTCTCGCAGGACTCGCCCTCGGCGGCGAGGATCTCCTTGATGATCTCGTCGGATTGTGCCTCGCCCGCGTCCAATCGCTCCCTGAACCCGGGGTAGAAGTCGGCGAGTGGAGTGCGCCAGTCCACCTCGCCCTCTTCGATGAGGTCGAGCTCGCTCTCCATGCGGCTGGTGAACTCCACGTCGAAGAGCTGTGGGAAGATGCGTACGAGGAGCTTGGCGACCACCTCTCCAAGGTCCGTGGGCTCGAACCGCTTGCTCTCCAGCTCCACATATCCTCGATCCACGATGGTGGAGAGGATCTGCGCGTAGGTGGAGGGCCTTCCGATGCCGAGCTTTTCCAGCTCCTTGACCAGGCTCGCCTCGGAGAAGCGCGGTGGCGGCTGCGTGAAGTGCTGACGCGGCTCGATGCCCAGCAGCTCGCTCTCGTCCCCCTTCTCCATGGCGGGGAGGGGCTCCAGGTCGTCGAGCCGCCGGTGCTCTCCGGCCTCGGTGGCCTCGAGATACAGGCGGGTGAAGCCTTCGAACTTCACCACCGAGCCGGAGGCCCGGAAGAGGTAGCTTCGCCCGGAGGCGCCCTTCTGGTCGAAGTCGAGCGTGGTGGTATCGTACACGGCGGGAGCCATCTGTCCCGCGACGAACCGGAGCCAGATCAGCTCGTACAGCCGGGCAGCGTCCTTCTCCAGGTACCGGGTGGCCTCCGAGGGGTGAAGGGTCACGTCGGTGGGCCGGATAGCCTCGTGGGCGTCCTGGGCAGCCTTCTGCCGGTTTCCGGTCCAGAGCCGGGGAGTCGAGGCCACGAACGGGCCGCCGAACTCGTTGTCGATCCAATGCCGGGCCGCATCGACGGCCACGGAGGAGACACGAGTCGAGTCCGTTCGCATGTAGGTGATCAGGCCCGTGGTGCCCCGGGCTCCCATCTCGACACCTTCGTACAGACGCTGCGCAACGGACATGGTCCTCCTGGCGGAGAACCCGAGTCGCTTGGCCGCCGACTGCTGCAGGGTCGACGTCGTAAAGGGCGGTGCCGGGTTCTTCTTCCGTTCGCGGCGCTTCAGGTCGGTGACCCTGAACGGGACGCCGGCGACATCCTGCACGACGGCTCCGGCCGCAGCCTCGTCTCCGAGCGTGAAGGTCTTGGAGTCGATCTTGTGCAGCTTCGCGTCGTAGTCCTGACCCTGCCTGCGCAGGTGGGCGGTGATGGACCAGTACTCCTGCTCCTGGAAGGCCCGGATCTCCTCCTCCCGCTCGCAGATCAGCCGAAGAGCGACGGTCTGCACCCGGCCCGCCGACAGGCCCGGCCGTATGGGCTTCCACAGGAGCGGGCTGACCTGATAGCCGACCAGGCGGTCGAGGATGCGGCGCGCCTGCTGCGCCTCGACCTTCTTCATGTCCAGCCGGCCAGGCTGTTTCAGCGCCTCCTGCACCGCGCTCCTGGTGATCTCACGGAACTGCACCCGCTTGAAGCGATCCCCGTCGTTCTTCTCGTACCCCAGCTGCTCGGCCACGTGGTAGGCGATCGCCTCTCCTTCCCGGTCGGGGTCGGTGGCCAGGATCACGGTCTCGGCGCCCTTGGCCTTCTTCTTGAGGTCGGTGAGCACCTTGCCCTTCCCGCGGATGGTGACGTATCGAGGCGCGAAGCCCTCTTCCACGTCGACACCCAGCTCTCCCTTGGGCAGGTCTCGCACGTGGCCGACCGACGCGGCGACGTCGTACCCACCGCCGAGGTATCGGCCGATGGTCCGGGCTTTGGCCGGTGACTCGACGATGACCAGGTGCCTACCGCTCTTGTCTGCCATTCAGTCTCAGCCGTCCTACCGATCAGGATTCACTCGATGCCGCTGGTGGAGGATCTTCAGGACACGCGCCGACACATCTTTCGGCGTTCGGCCCTCGGTGTCCACCTGCAGGTCTGCTTCGGCGTAGTACTCTTCCCGCTTCTCGTACAACCCTCGGACCGCGTCCATCGGATCGGCGACGTCGAGGAGGGGGCGCTCCACGTCCTGCTCCTCGGACCGTCTCACGGCCTCGTCCGGCGACAGCCGAAGCCATACCGACACGGTGCCCGGGGGCACGTCCTTCAGCCGTCCCGGCCGCGCGCTCCACCCTCCTCCGGTCGCCACCACGATCTGGCGCTCGCCGAGGAGTGACATCATCACTCCGGCCTCCCGATCCCGGAAGTACGCCTCCCCCTCGACACGGAAGATCTCCCCGATGGTCCGACCCTCCCCCGACTCGACGAGGGCGTCGGCATCCACGAAACGCCATCCCATGGCATCCGCGAGCAGGCGACCCACCGTGGACTTCCCGGCTCCCATGAATCCCACCAGAAGCACCCGCTCGAGTCCAGACCGGACCCTCACCGTCCCCGGAAGCCTCGGGTGGCCAGGTACGTCAGGTAGCTCTCGAAGTTCCGCCGCACCTCCGTCACCGAGTCACCCCCGAACTTCTCCATGAACGCGTCGGCCAGCACCAGCGCGACCATGGCTTCCCCCACCACCGCGGCGGCGGGGACCGCGCAGACGTCGCTGCGCTCCACCGCGGCATCCCCGACGGAGCCGTCGCGCAAATCCACGCTGGGCAGGGGCTTCCTCAGGGTGGAGATCGGCTTCATCGCCCCACGCGCCCGCAGCGGCTCTCCGGTGGTCACCCCTCCCTCGAGCCCGCCGGCGCGGTTCGACGCGCGCCCCAGCCCCCCCGTGCGGGGCCGGTCCTCCGACCGCACGATGGCATCGTGGACCTCGGACCCCGGGAGGTACGCGCCGGCGAAGCCCAGGCCGAGGTCCACACCCTTCACCGCCTGGATGGACATGATCGCGCCGGCCAGCCGTCCGTCCAGCTTCTCGTCCCACGCCACGTAGCTCCCCAGGCCCACCGGAACGTTCCTCGCCACCACCTCGAACACTCCACCCAGGGTGTCGCCCCGCTGCGTGGCATCGTCGATGGCTTTCATCATCCGCGCGCCTGCGTCCTCGTCGAGACAACGGACGGGGCTCCCATCCGCGACACCGTTGAGATCCTCCGGCAGGACCTCCGGCGGGGAAGCGGCCACGGGTCCGATGGACAGGACGTGGCTTTCCACCTGGATGTCGAAGAGCGACAGGAGGCGCTTGGCTACGGCCCCGCAGGCCACTCGCGCCGCCGTCTCCCTTGCGCTCGCGCGCTCCAGGACGTCCCGCACGTCGCGGCGATCGTATTTCAGCGCCCCCACCAGGT
>JARRLD010000304.1:0-7118 GCA_037387345.1 Gemmatimonadota bacterium | reverse complement strand
AGATCCACCCCGTACACCCCCGTGACCAGCAGCGTCAGCGGGTGCATCGCCTCGTCCAGCCTCAGCCCCTCCACGTACGGCCAGTCCAGCACGCTGCCGAAGATCCCCCCACGCTGCCCCGGCATCTCGTCCGGACGCACCACCGTCGTGAACTCCACGTACTTCGCGTTGCCCGTCGGCTCCACACGCCGGATCAGGTCCGCCAGCGGGAAGCCGCGCCACGGGATCACCATCGACCACGCCTCCACGCACCGCATCCGGTACACCCGGTCCTCCAGACGGTAGGGCGCCACGAACTCCTCCAGCCCGTACGTGCCCGGCTTCGCCACGTGACCCTCCACCTCCACCGTCCACGGCCGCGGACGGAACGAGCCCGAGTGCCGCGACGGATCCGACTTGCCCGTGCCGAACTCGTAGAAGTTGTTGTACGTCGTGATCTCCTCCCACGTGTTCAGCGGCTCGTCCAGATCCGAGCGCAGCCCCCGGAACCGAGCCGGCACCTCCTGGCCCCGGCCCTCACCCACCAGCCCCTTCAGCGCCACCGGCGCCAGCGCCAGGCCCGCCACCCCCGCCGCCGCCTGTCGGATGAACGTGCGTCGGTTCCGGTACACGCCCTCCGGCGTGATCTCCGAGGACCGGACGAGGGGTGGACGTCGGATCAGCATGGTCGTGCTCCGGTGGCGTGTCGGCGAGAGAGCCGCAGAACAGGTGAGGGTCAACACCCCAGATCCGGGCAAGGACCATGCTCGTGCGCCACTCGCGGGGCCAGGTCCCACAAACCGTTGGGAAGGAACGCTTTCGGACCGGAACGATGCAGTTGGCCCGAGGTGAGCCGTCTTTCATGAAACGCTGTCATCGGGTGCAGCAATCGGCGGATGAAACACCGCCGCGCTCCGTGGCCGCTACCGTCTCTCGAACGTCGGATGTGCCAGATTGGCAGAGTTTGGACGGCACGGGGTCTGCAACGCTCGAGGGTCGCAGAGGATCATTCATCCGGAAGAGCCGTGAACCGCTGGAAGAGCTTCGTGCAGACCGGCCTCCTCCTGGGAGGCTTGATGGCGCTCCTCGCCATGCTCGGCTTCATGGTGGCGGGGACGCTGGGCGTGGTGTGGGCGCTGGGTCTGGGGGTCGTGCTCGCCGGCTCCTCCCAGGTGCCCCCGCGTCTCTTTCTCGTCCTGCAGGGGGCCCGCCCGCTGCCACCGCAGCAGGCCCCGGGGTTGCACGGAGTCGTGGAGGAGCTCGCTCGAAGGGCAGACCTGGACTCGGTGCCCGAGCTCTACACCTTTCCGAGCCCCGCATTGAATGCCTTCACCGTGGGCTCCGCCGCCGCCGGCGCGGCGATCGCCTTCTCGCACTCCCTCGTGCGCGGCCTCCACCCCAGAGAGCTCGTCGGGGTCGTCGCCCACGAGATCAGCCACATTCGGAACGGCGACACCGCGACCTTGTCACTTGCCGCGGTCCTCACGCGGCTGACGTCCACGTTCGCCCTGATCGGTCAGCTCCTCCTCTTCCTCAACATCCCCATGATCCTGGCGGGGTACACACCCGTATCCTGGTGGCTCATCCTGGTCCTCCTGCTCGCGCCCACGCTGAGCACGCTCCTCCTGCTGGGGCTTTCCCGAACGAGGGAGTTCGAGGCGGATCAGGGGGCGGTGCGTCTCACGCAGGATCCGGAGGGTCTGGCCAGGGCGCTGGCCAGGATGGACGCCCGCCAGCGAGGTCTGCTCCAGCGCCTTCTCGTTCCGGGACCCCGCGGTCCCGGGTGGTCCCTGCTTCGGACGCACCCCTCCACCGAGGAGCGGATCCGCCGCCTTCTGGGCGCCGATCGCATCAGGACGACGAAGACACGGGCGACGGCATGACCCCCAGCGCGGTCGCTCCGCCCGTCAGGCCAACGGTTCTCCGCCTGCCGCAGGTTCCTCGGATCCCTCCGCATCTGCGGACCCGCCCATCATCCGCCTGCCCGTCCAGCCCCCTCCCGACGCTGCCGGGAAGCGCCAGGCTCCCCACGAACCAGATGACGACGCTCAGGAACGTGATGGCTCCGCCATGGAGGATGGGCGCGTCGCTCCATCGGACACCGACGAACAGCCCCCCGGCAAAGAAGCCGACCGCCATGGCGATGCCGATTCCGACGACGGCGCCTCCGCCCGCGAACAGCAGGCCCGATCCCACCAAGGCGAGGTAGACGCCCGAGGTGATCGCGGCCGCGATGAGCCATCCCATGACGACCCACCCGGGGTGGAGATTGGTGAGGTGCTCGGAGTGCATGCTGCCTCCCCTGTCTGGTGTGGTCGGCAGGCCTTGGGAGGACCGCGCCTCCTCAGAGGTCTCTAGAGTCCCAGATCGTACTGAAGCCCCGTGAACGTGAGACGGTGGTGCGGCGTCAGACCGAGCTCGTCGATGGCGGCCCGGTGACCTTCGGTGCCGTACCCCACGTTCTGCTCCCAACCATACCCCGGATAGCGGCAGGCGAGCCTCCGCATGAGACGATCCCGGACGACCTTCGCCACGATGGAAGCACACGACACGGAGTGGATCAGGCCGTCCCCACCCACCACCGCCTCATGCTCCCAACCCAGTCCCTTCACCGGGAGTCCGTCCACGACCACGTGATGAGGCCCAGGCGCGAGGTGGGAAAGGGCCCTTTGCATCGCCCGCGTGGTCGCCCGCAGGATGTTCAGGCGATCGACCTCCCGAACCGACGCCGCCCCGACGCCCACGGAGATCGCCTCCGACATCACGTGGGCGAAGAGCTCCTCTCTCAGATCCGGGCTCAAGCGCTTGGAGTCGTCCGCTCCCTCGACATGCCCACCCCTGGGAAGGACCACGGCAGCAGCCACCACCGGTCCCGCCAGCGGTCCCCGCCCGGCCTCGTCGACGCCGGCCACCAGACAACCGCGGCCCCAGATCCCGAGCTCGTAATCGAGAGGACTCTGGGGCCGTGCGGCCGCGTCCACCGGCTTCACTGCCGGAAGGTCAGGTGTTGGTGCGCTTCTCCGTGATGCGCGCCGCCTTGCCTCGGCGTCCCCTCAGGTAGTAGAGCTTCGCGCGTCGGACCCGGCCGCGCCGGACGACCTCGATGCCCTGCACCGTCGGAGCGTGGAGAGGGAAGATCCGCTCCACCCCGATGCCGCTGGAGATCTTGCGGACCGTGAACGTCTCGCTGACGCTACCGCCTTTTCGGGCGATGCACACGCCCTCGAATGCCTGGATGCGCTCCTTCTGGCCCTCACGCACCAGGTACAGCACCCGGACGGTGTCGCCGGGAGCGAAGTCCGGGGAATCGTCCCGGAGCTGCTCTTTCTCGATTTCTTGGATCAGGTCAGCCATCTTCGCCCCCCGTAGCGAGCCGGAAGGTTTCCCGGCGGAGACGTTTAACTTAACAACGGAATTTCCTCCGGTGAACCCCCGCGCACACGTTGACGCTACCGCTGTCCCGTGACCAACTTGCTCGACCTCTTCGCATCATCTCGGAGCCTTCATGCGACGCCCCATCCCCCACCTGTCAGCCATCCTGTTCCTCACCGCCTGCGGATCTGAAATACCCGCAGGGCCCCCGCCCCTGGCAGACGATGACGTTCCCCGCGCCCAGAGACTCGAGCGCCTGCTGGGCACCCTGGCCCACGATTCCATGATGGGCCGACGGTTCGGCACGCCGGGCACCACAGTGGCGTCTGTCTTCCTGGCGGCGGAGCTGGCACGCTATGGCGTGCAGCCCGCCGGTGACGACGGGTTCTTCCAGCAGGTCCCAGCCGCGACCGTGGAGGTCAACGGACGGACCCGGATCGTCCTGCCGTCCGCCGACGTGAGCCTGGACACCTTTCCGCCAGAGGCGCTTATCACCGGGGAGCGGAACGTCGTGGGCATCATTCCCGGGTCCGACACGATCCTCGCGTCCGAGGCCGTGGTGATCGGGGCCCACTTCGATCATGTGGGCATCGGCCGCCCCGTCGCGGGCGACTCCGTGTACAACGGGGCGGACGACGACGGCTCCGGGACGGTGGCCATCCTGGAGATCGCCCGGGAGCTGGCCCGGGGCACACCTCCCCGACGGACCGTCGTCGTCCTCCTGAGCACGGGGGAGGAGAGGGGCATGGTGGGAACGCGGTGGTACCTGGAGCACCCCGTCGTCCCTCTCGACAGCACGGTAGCCGACTTCCAGATCGAGATGATCGGGCGTCCCGACTCCCTGGCGGGCGGGCCCGGCCGGGGGTGGCTCACCGGCTATGAGCGGACGTCCATGGGAGACCAGCTGGCGGCCGCTGGCTCCCCCATCGTTCCGGACCCCCGGCCGGATCAGCGATTCTTCTTCCGCAGTGACAACGCTCCCTTCGCCTACGCCGGCATTCCGGCGCATACGCTCTCGTCGTTCAATCTCCACGAGGACTACCACCGCCCGTCGGACGAGGTAGGCCGCGTGGATTTCGACCACATGGCCGCCCTGGTGGACGCCGCCGTCGAGGCGGTCCGTTTTCTCGCGGACGGTCCAGTGCCGGAGTGGAAGGAAGGCGGCCGGGAGGGATTGGAGGGACGGCGCTGATGCCCGCGCGTCCGTCCAACCTGACCCTCTGGGTGGCGGCAGTGCTGATCATGTTGGGTGCCGGCTCCTGGCAGCGCATGACCGGCCCCACCAACCCGGTCCGGGGCACCCTCGAAGGAGCTGAGGGTCCGGTGCGCTATGCTCTGATCCGCTCCGAGGAGACGGTGCGCCCCGCCCGTATCGCTCTGCCTGACCCCGGTCCCGGCGCCTCGGGAAGCGTGTGGTACCGGCGGTACCCGACGGGGGAGCCCTTCACCCGAGTCGACCTTCAGAAGGAGACCCTCGACGGGCGAACCGAGCTGGTGGCCTACGTCCCGGCCCAACCTGCCGCAGGAAAGGTCGAGTATCGGGTGGAGCTGGAGGCCGATGGCCAGGTCCAGCGCATCCCGTCGCCGGGGCAGTTGGACGGAGACACCATCGTCATGAGGTTCAAGGACCCGATCCCGCTGGGCCTGCTCATCGCCCACGTGACGTTCATGGCACTGGCCGTGCTGGTGGGGATGCGCGCGGGCCTCGGTGCCCTGCTCAATCCATCGAAGGTTCAGGGCCTGTCCTGGATCGCCCTGGGGCTGATGAGCGTCGGCGGGATGATCCTCGGACCCATCGTCCAGAAGTACGCCTTCGGGGCCTACTGGACGGGGTTCCCGTGGGGCTATGATCTCACCGACAACAAGACGCTCATCATGTGGCTCGTGTGGATCCTGGCCTGTGGGGTGCTCGGGTGGAAGCGAAGGGCGGAGATCGGCGCCCGTGCCCGCGCCGTGGTCGTAGGTGCCGCCATCGTGATGACCGCGGTCTACCTCATCCCCCACAGCCTTCGGGGTAGCGAGCTCGACTACGGTCAGCTCCAGGACGGTGCGCAGGCGGAACGTGTCGACCGCGCTGGCGGCGGCCGGCTGGGGGTCGACCGGACCTAGGCCCGGTCCCTCCGGCGTTCCCGGCTCAGACGCTCCGCCTGCTCGTTCCGCCAGGCCTCGATGCGGGCGTGGTCCCCGGAGCGGAGCACTTCGGGAACGGCGTGTCCCCGGTAGACCGGGGGTCGGGTGTAGGACGGCGCGCTCAGCTCGGCGTCGTCGTAGAACGAGTCCGACGCAGCGGCCTCGTGGTCCCCCATGGCGCCGGGCAGGAGCCGCACCACGGCATCCGTGACGGCCAGCGCGCCGATCTCCCCACCGGACATCACGAAATCCCCCAGCGATATCTCCTCGGTGGCCAGGTGGTCCGCCACCCGCTGGTCCACGTCCTTGTAGTGGCCACACAGGAGAGTCAGCTCGGTCTGGACCGAGAAGCGCACCGCGTCCGCATGCCGGAACGGTCGGCCGCGGGCGGAGAGCAGGACGGTCGGCCCCGACGGCTGAAGGAGGTCGACGGCCTCGAAGAAGGGCTCGGGCTTCATGACCATGCCGGCCCCACCGCCATAGGGGACATCGTCCACAGTTCGGTGCCTGTCGTGCGTGAACTCCCTCAGGTTCAGCACCCGATACGACACGAGTCCCGCGCCTGCCGCCCTGCCGGGGATGGACAGCCCCAGCGGTGCGGTGAAGAACTCGGGGAAGATGGTGACGATGTTGATGCGCATCACAGGTCCAGCAGGCCCTCAGGCGGATCGACCACCAGTCGGCGCCTCTCGGTGTCCACTTCGACGACGATGCCATCCCGGAAGGGGATCATGTACTCCCCCCGGGCGCCACGCACGGCCAGCAGGTCCGAGGGGGCAAGCTCGTAGACCTCCACCACCTCTCCCAACCGCGCACCGTCCGTGGCTTCCACGGCCATGCCCAGCAATTGATGGTAGAAGATCTCCCCTTCCCCCAGGGGCTCGGGCTCCTCCACGGCGCGCAGCAGGTATCGGCCCTGGAGGGCTTCCGCGTCCGTGCGCGTCTCGATGTCGACGAACGACACCAGATACCCCCCTTTGTGGGGCCGCGCCTCGGTGATGCTCAGCGTGGGTTCGTCGCCGGAACACGTCCCGCGGTCGGCGTCTCCCAGGACGACGACCACCCCTGGGGAGAAGGTCACGTCGGGGTGGTCGGTGAGAGACGAGACGAGGAGCTCGCCCCTGATCCCGTGGGGCTTCACCACGTGCCCCACCACGAGAAAGTCCGGGTCGGTCCGACCCATCGTGGGGCGTCCGGGCCTACTCGGACTTCTCCTTCTCGGACTCGCCCGGATCGGCGGACTCCTCGGCGGTGGCCGGCTCCTCGGCAGCAGCTTCGACCGCCTCGGCAGCAGCTTCGTCGGTCTTGGCACCCTCCGCCGCGGCGTCGACTTCCTGCGTCGTGACGGCGTCCTCCGAAGGCTCATCGCCTCCCGCCTTCTCTGCCACCGCTTCTGCTTCCTCTGAGGCCTTGGCAGCAGCGGCCTCCGCCTTCGCCGTCTTCGCCGCGGCCTCTTCTTCGGCGGCCTTCGCGGCAGCGGCCTCCTTCTCCTTGGCACGCTTGGCGGCGAGAATCTCGGCTCGCTTGGCCTTGGCCTCCTCGTGATCCACCTCTCCCACGGCAACCTTGGGGGCACCACCCTTTCGTGCCTTGGAGATGAGGGAGGTCACGGTCCCTGACGGAAGAGCGCCCTCGCC
>JARRLD010000303.1:0-5141 GCA_037387345.1 Gemmatimonadota bacterium | reverse complement strand
CCCTGTTTGACGCGCAGTTTCGGGGTTTTTGGGCCACTTCTTCGGGATCGAATATTTCTGAAAAAAGACCCTTGACGTCCCCCTCCCCTCCGCGATATACTGCCTCCATTGCTTCCCACTTCATACCACTTCATACCACTCAGGGTCTCGTGATCGCGTTCCGGGGTCGGTACGAGCACCAGATGGACGAGAAGGGGCGGGTGAGCCTGCCCTCCGCGTTCCGCCGCGGCGGCGCCGACGGCGACCGCTTCCTTCTCCTCCAATGGGAGCGGCCCTACCTGACCCTGTTTCCGGAGAGCCGGTGGTCCGAGATCGAGGCCCGTCTGCTGGAGTACCGCAAGACCGGGCGGGAGGCGATGAACCAGGTCCGCATGCTGTTCTCGGGCCTCGTGGAGGTGACGGTCGACAAACAGGGCAGAATCCTGGTGCCCGCGGCGCTGAAAGAGGCGGCCGGGCTCGACACGTCGGTCCTCCTTCTGGGCATGAGCGATCGGGTGGAGCTTTGGAACCCGAAGACATACGACTCCACGGTCGAGAAGCAGGCCGGAGATTTCGACCAGTTTGCCCACCAGCTCTTCGGCTAACGTGACGCGTTCGAGCGAGAGGCGACGGAGAGCGCATGGGGCGGCGGACAGGCAGGACCCTTCGATCCGCCGCTATCACGAACCGGTTCTGGTGGACCGGGTTCTGACCCTCCTTTCTCCACACGGTAGTCAGCTGTTCCTCGACGGGACCGTCGGAGGGGGAGGCCACACGCGGGCCGTCCTCGAGGCCTGCCCCGACTGCGGGATCATCGCGGTGGACCGCGACTCCGATGCGCTCGCGGAGGCTCGGGCCGCGTTGGCCGAGTTCGGCGGGCGGGTGCGATTCCTGCACGGAAGCTTCGATGCCGTGGTGGACGATCCTCAGATCCGCGACGCGGGCCTCGACGGGGCGCTCCTGGACCTGGGCGTGAGCTCTCACCAGCTGGACGACGATGAGCGTGGCTTCGCCTTCCGCAGGGGAGTCCCCCTGGACATGCGTATGGATGCCACACGGGGTGGAAACGCCGCGGAGCTCCTGGCAGAGGCTGGGGAGGAGCGGCTGACCCGTGTCTTCCGTGAGCTCGGCGAGGAGCGTCGTGCCCGTCGGCTGGCCAGGGAAGTCGTGAAGCGCCGGACGACCGAACCACTGACGACCAGCGACGACCTGGTGGCGGCTCTGGTGGTGGCTCTGGGGAGGGTTCCGTCCGCTCAGGACAAGGCGAGGATCTTCCAGGCTGTCCGGATCGCGGTGAACGCCGAGCTGGACCGCCTGGAACGGGCCCTTCCCGCGCTCCGTGACGCGCTGAAGGAAGGGGGCGTCCTGGTGGTCATCGCCTACCACTCCCTGGAGGATCGCCTGGTGAAGCGAGCCTTCCGGGAGTGGAGCCGTGCATGCATCTGCCCTCCCGAGCTGCCCGTGTGTGTATGCCGCGGGGAACCGCTGGGGGAGTCCCTGACCCGTCGGCCGATTCGTCCCTCCGAGGCGGAGGTCGAAGCGAATCCCCGGGCCCGGAGCGCAAGGCTCCGCGCATGGAGGAGGGCCGCGTGAGACGGATTCCTGATGTGCTGCGTGTGTCGATGGCGGTCGTCACGTTGCTGGGCTCGTTGGGCCTGGTGACCTGGAGACAAAGTCGCGCGCTCGAGACCCTGGCCCGCCTGGACGAGCTCCAGCGCGAGACGTCCCTGGCCGAGGCAGAGCGGGGGCAGCTGAATGGTGCCATCCAGGCGCTCGAGAGCCGGGTGCGAGTGGTGCCGGCAGCACGAGACCGTCTGGGAATGCATCTCGCCGCCACCGAGGAAATGGTCTTTCTACCGGAGGTGAATCCGTGAGCCGGAAGGCAAAGGCACGTCGCCGTCCCAGCTGGCGTCGCCGGTTGATCCTGGCCAGCTGGCTGGTGGGCCTGCTGGCGGTGGCCGTACGGTCCGGACAGGTCCAGAGTGTCCAGAGCGTGACCTGGCGCGCCATGGCGGAAGCGCAGCAGACCACGCACATGGAGGTCGCCGCACCCCGCGGCACCATCCTGGATCGGGACGGCGCGCCGCTGGCCGTGTCCCAGGAGACGTACAAGATCGGGGTGGCGCCCCACGAGCTTCGAGACGTCGACCAGGTACGAAGGCTGCTCGAGGAGACGGTGGGCCTCTCCCCTCGAAAGGCCCGTCAGGTGGTGTCCACCGAACGGCGCTGGGGGGTCATCCCCGGAACGTATCCCCCCGCGGTGAGGGAGACGCTCTCGGGGGTCCGGGGCATCCACCTCGAGCGGCAGCTCGAGCGCTCCCATCCCCACGGCGGACTGGCGCGTGGCATCGTCGGGCGCGTGATGGAAGGAGCCGGGCGGGGGGGCATCGAACAGCAGTTGGACGACTGGCTCGGAGGCACGGCCGGACGGGAGGTCGTGGCGCGCGACAATCAGGGACGTCCCATCCCCGGAGAGGTCTTCCAGGTGGCGGCGCCCCAGCCCGGAGGTGAGGTCGTGCTGACCCTGGACGTCGACCTCCAGGAGATCGCCCGACAGGCCCTCCATGAAGCCGTCGCCTCGACCGGGGCGCGGGGAGGAGACGTGCTGGTGACCGACCCCCACACCGGGGAGGTCCTGGCGATGGTCTCCCTGCGGGATGGGCAGACGACGGGTCTGGGCGCCATCAACACACCCTACGAGCCCGGCTCCACCCTGAAGCCCTTCACGGTGGCGGGCCTGCTACAGCTCGGCCTGGGCTCCCTCGAAGACTCCGTGGACGTGGAGAACGGCACCTGGAGGGTGGGCGGCCGCGTTCTGCACGACGTCCACGCCGAGGGCGTCATGACCGTATCCGACGCGCTCAGGAAATCGTCCAACGTGGGGATCGCGAAAGCGGCCCAGGTGCTCCCGCACGGCCGGCAGTACGAGAACCTGCGTGACTTCGGCTTCGGAACCCTGACGGGTATCGAGCTTCCCGGGGAGGCCCGAGGCACCCTGCCGCGGCCCCGCGAGTGGTCGGCGCAATCGCCGGCCTCTCTCGCCATCGGGTACGAGATTGCGGTGACGCCACTTCAGATGGCCATGGCGTACGGAGCGCTGGCCAATGGCGGTCTCCTCATGCAGCCCCGGATCATCAAGGAGATTCGGGACAGTCGGGGTCGGACGATGGAGCGGACGGAGCCCCGTGCCGTTCGTCGGGTCGTGTCTCCGGCGGTCGCGCGCTCCGTCAGCGACGTCCTCGTGGGGGTCGTCGCGGACGGCACCGGTAGGGCCGCCCAGCTCGGGAGCCTCAGCGTGGCGGGGAAGAGCGGAACCAGCAGAGCCTACGAGGCGGGGGGATACGCGCGGGGTCGTTACTACGCCTCCTTCGCAGGGTTCTTTCCGGCCGAAGACCCGGAGCTGGTCGTCTTCGTAAAGCTGGACGACCCCCAGGGGGCGTACTACGGCGGGGCCGTTGCGGCGCCCGTGACCCGTGCCACCATGGAAGCGGTGCTGGCGGCACGGGTGACGCCTCTGGATCGGACCAAGCTGCTGCACGCTCCGCGGCCCGGTCCGGTAGCGGCGACCGCCCCTTTCCGGTTCGCTGCGAACAACCTGACGGCTCCGCGTTCGGAGATGGCCGAGGCCGACCCGGGCGCTCCTCCCACTCGCCTCGGCTCGACGGTGCGGGTTCCGAAGGTGGCCGGTCTCGCCACCCGGGTCGCCGTGCGGCGGCTTCACGCACTCGGTCTTCGCGTGCGTCAGGACGGACCCGGAGAGGTCGTCGGCACACGGCCGGCCCCGGGAGCCCTTCTTCAGCCCGGTGACACGGTGCGCCTGAAGACGCTCCGGAGGGCCGATGGCTGAGGTCCCGATGACGCTCGGAGCCGTCGGCGAGGCCCTCCGGTCGGCCGGTCTCCTGCTGGAGGCGCGCGGCGGGGAGGGCGTCGCCGTACGCGGCGTCAGTCAGGATAGCCGGACCACCCGCCCGGGAGATCTCTTCCTGGCATGGAAAGGCACCGAGCGGGATGCCCACGACTTCGTCGGTGACGCCGCGGTGGCCGGGGCTGTGGCGGCTGTCGTGGAGCGTCCCGTCGAAGTAGACCTCGCGCTGCTCGTGGTGTCCGACGGTCGTCGGGCCGCGGCCCTCGCCGCCGAGGCGGTGATGGGCTTCCCCTCCGGGCGCCTCTTCATGGTGGGCGTGACCGGGACGAACGGAAAGACGACGACGGCCTGGCTCGCTCGGCATGTCCTGGCAGGAGGGCTCTCGTCTGCCGCCATCGGTACGCTGGGTGTGGTGGACGACCAGGGGGTGCGCCCTGACACCGAGGACCTCACCACGCCGGGGCCCGTCCTTGTGGCTCGGTGGCTCCGCGAGCTTGCCGACGAGGGCGTCGAGGCGGTCGTCCTGGAGGCTTCGTCCCACGCGCTGGATCAGAGGCGTCTGGACGGCGTGAGCTTCGACGTGGGGGTCTTCACCAACCTGTCCCAGGACCACCTGGACTATCACCGGGACCTGCCGTCGTACTTCGGCGCCAAGGGCCGTCTGGTGGAGCTCGTGGCCGTCGGTGGCACGATCATCGTGAACGAAGAAGATCCGGCCTGGGCCGAGCTGAACGTGGGGGGGCGGACCCTGAGCGCCTTCGGCCTGGATGCGAGCTCCGACGTGCAAGCCTCGGCCGTGCGATTCGGGGCCACCGGGTCCGAGTTCACCCTTCGCGTGTACGGCCGGGAGGCCACGGTTCGCCTGCCTCTCCTGGGGGCGTTCAATGTGCAGAACGCCCTGGCGGCTGCGGCCATCGCGGCGACCCGGGGAGTGCCGGTGGGGGAGATCGCCCGACGCCTGTCCTCGGCGCCTCAGGTGCCGGGCAGGCTGGAGACGGTGACCAGCACGCCCTGGCACGTCGTCATCGACTTTGCCCACACGCCCGATGCGTTGGCCAGGGTGTTGGATGCGGTGAGCAGCTTCGTGCAGGGACGTCTCATCGTCGTGTTCGGCGCCGGCGGCGACCGGGACCGGGGCAAGCGTCGGCCCATGGCGGAAGCCGTCCGACGCCACGCCGACGTGGTGGTGATCACGTCGGACAACCCCCGGACCGAGGATCCTGAGCAGATCCTGGACGACCTGGCCGAAGGCCTCGAGGGATCGACATACGTGAGGGTCACCGACCGTCGGTCGGCC
>JARRLD010000302.1:3863-9018 GCA_037387345.1 Gemmatimonadota bacterium | reverse complement strand
TCTCCTCGCCTGCTTTACCGCCGACGGCGTGCTCGATTTCGAAGGCGAGTGGAGGGGGTGCGGCCAGCACGAGGTGCGAGCGCGAATCGTGGCTGCGGCCGAGCTCACGGCAAGGCGCTCTCCAGGGCGAACGCTGCTCCGTCATCACCTGAGCACCCAGCACGTCGAGTTGGTCTCGCGGGACGAGGCCCGAGCGTGGTCGTACTTCATGGCGGTGACCGATGCCGGACCCGACCACGTGGGGCGGTACGTCGATCGCCTCCGGCACGTCGCAGGGTCGTGGCTGATCGCCCACCGTCGCGTCAGCGTCGAGTGGTGGTCGCCAGGTACCATCTACGTCGAGCAGGCTACGCGTTCCCGCGAACGATGCCGTTGATGCGCGATGTCCGGCGTGCGCGGCGCCCGGGGTCAGCCGCTGAGGCCGCGGATCAGGTGGTCCCGGAAGAACTTCCTCCAGTTCTTCGGGTCGGCACCCCGGAACGTGACGGCCGGCATCGACGAGATCGTGAACAACATCCGACCGATCCACTCGGACGCGAGACGTGGATTGAGATCCTCGCGTAGCTCCCCGCGCGCCTTGGCGGCATCGACGTACGGCACGAGAAACTCGATGGTGTCTTGCAGCAGGGGCTCGGAGTGGCTGGTGAGCAGGAGGGCGAGCCGCTCGCGGGTGACGTCAACGCGGTTCCGCGCGCCCGTGGCCACGTCGTGCTCGAAGGCGGCCAGCACACCGGCCACCTCGACGATCTGGTCCTCCAGGGTGCCGAGACGGTCGAGCTGCCGGCGCATGCTCTCGTGAAAGAGGTGCGATTCGTAGGCGAAGACCCCCTCGATCAGATCCGCCCGATCCTGGAAGTATCGGTACACCGTGCCGCGCGAGAGGCTTGCCTGCGAGGCGACGTCGGACATCGACGTCTTCTCGGTGCCGAAGCGAAGGAAGCAGGCGCGCGCCGCCTTCACGATCTGCTCGCGAACACCCTCGCGAGGTGCCCCGTCAGCCGAAGGCGCGCTCGCCTGGCCTTGGGCGCCCGCATTCTGCGCCATGAAGAACACGTATACATGGATTGCCTCTTTGACTCAATGGAGCCCCCGGCTAGGATGCACGCGCGGAGGATCGTCAATGGGTGAGCTCGACGGACGTGTGGCGATCGTGACCGGCGCGGGCCGCGGCATCGGCGCGGCAGTCGCCGAAGGACTGGCCGCCGAGGGTGCCCGCGTGCTGGTCAACGACCTCGGTGTCGAGCTGGACGGTTCGGCCGGAGACGCTGGGCCGGCCCGGGAGGTCGCCGACCGGATCACGGCCGCAGGCGGCATCGCGATCGCGGACTCCACCGACGTCACCGACTTTGCCGCCACCGAGCGCATGGTTGGCCGGGCGGTGGACGAGTTCGGACGCCTCGATGTGCTCGTCAACGTTGCGGGTATCCTCCGGGACGGCATGATCTTCAAGATGTCCGAGGAGCAATGGGACGCCGTCATCGACGTCCATCTGAAGGGTACGTTCAACACGACGCGCCACGCGGCCGCCCATTGGCGGGCGAACCGTGGCGGCGAGTTCCGGCTGATCAACTTCACCTCTGCGTCGGGGCTCTATGGAGCGCCGTCGCAACCGAACTACGCGGCCGCCAAGATGGGAATCGTCGGGCTCACCTTGTCGTGCGCGAATGCGCTGAAGCAGTACGGCGTGACGTCGAACGCCATCTCGCCCGTGGCCACCACGCGCATGACCATGCAGGTCGACAAGGGGCGCGCCATCGGCCAGTACGCACCTGAAAACGAGAAGCTGAGTGCCCGGAACGTAGTGCCGCCGGTCGTCTACCTGGCAGGCGAGCGTTCGGCGTGGCTGAACCGTCGCATCATAAGCGCCGGGAACGGACGCATCGGGCTCATGACCGAGTTCGACGTGCAGCGCGAGATCGTGGCAGTGAGCGGCGTCTGGGACGTCGCGTCGGCCTTTGCGGAGATCGAGAACGCGTTCAAGGCGTCAATCCAGTATCCCAACATCTTCGATCGTCCCCGCGGCTGAACCGGCTCGCCGTGGCTGCGGCACCGGGGGGTGCGACGCGGTCAGGAGTCGTCCTTGAGGAACTTCCGGACTTGCTCGAGGTGATCAGCGCTGTTCATGGCCTCGGTCTCGGCCGAGATCGCGTACTCGAGGACACCGCTGAACGCGCGCTCGAGGTGCAGCTTGAGGGCCCGCTTCGTGTCCTGCAGAGCCTGGGCGGGAAGGGCCGCCAGTTCGTGCGCGAGGGCGAGTGCCTCCTCGAGGACCCTTCCCTTGGCGACCATGCGATTGGCGAGGCCCAACGCGACGGCGTCCGCGGCGGGAATGCGCTTGCCGAGGAACAGGTACTCCTTCGCCCGCAGGATGCTCGTCATGAGGGGCCAGGCCAGTGCGCCCCCGTCGGCCGCCACGAGACCGACGCCGACGTGCGGATCCATGAGGAAGGCGCTCTCGTCGATCAGGACGAGATCACAGAGCAGGGCGACGCTGCACCCGAACCCCACGGCCGGCCCGTTTACGGCGGCGACGATGGGTAGGCGACATTCGACCATGTGCTTCACGATCTTGCGGGCCTCCTGCATGCTGCTGCGGTGGAGTTCCTTGCGATCGATGAGCTGACGCTGCCATGCAAGGTCGCCACCGGCGCTGAAGGCCTTGCCCGCGCCCGTGAGCACGACCACGCGGGCCTCGGGGTCGCGCTCGAGCTGCGGCCAGATCCAGCAGAATCCCTCGTGTAGCTGCTTGTTCACGGCGTTGTAGATCTCGGGCCGATTCAGGGTCACGATGCGTACGGGCCCCTCGCTTTCGACCACAATCTCTTCCGGCACGTCGTAGTTCACGGAAGCCTCCTCAATGCTCGTCGGCGGCCGTCTCGGCGAGCCGTGCGTAGTGAACGTGCTCGTCTCCCAGCGTGAGTCGTCCGACGAGTGCCCGCCGCAAGAACACGTGAGGCATCGCTTCCCAGGTCATGCCGATTCCTCCGTGCATCTGGATGCTCGTCTCGCATACCTCGCGCGCGTGCTCTGCCGCGTACGCCTTCGCCGTCCGGGCGGCGCGCAGCGCTTCGTCCGCCGGCAGCGCGTCCACCGCCCAGGCCGCGTAGTAGCTGCATCCACGAGCCGCCTCGACGGAGACGAGGGCCTCGGCCGCCATGTGCTGGAGGGCCTGGAAACTCCCGACCTTGACCCCGAACTGCTCGCGCTCGCCGGCAGAGGCGACGGCCAGGTCGAGGGCGGCCTGCATCACCCCCACGAGATCGGCGGCCAAGGCGGCCAAGGCGAGCGCGAGGGCGCGATCGCGCCCGTCCCGCGCGATCGGACCCCCCAGGTGGCCGATGTCGAGGTGTGTCGCGTCGCCATCCACGCGATGGAGCGTACGCGTGAGATCCTGGCAGTCGAGCGGGGAACCCAGGGTGAGTGTCGACAGTCGATGCGTGTCGGGATCGAGCAACAAGGCCGCAACGGCCCCCGTGCTTTCAAAGGCGATGCCGGGCTGTTCCGGCCGTCCCCAGGTTCGCATCGACCAGTCGAGCGCCGGTGCGAGGCGAAGTCGTCCGTCCACCAGCGACCCCAGAACGTCGTCTGCCGCCCCGGCGGTGCGGAGGAGCTCGCTGGCACAGACGGCCGAGCCGATGAAGGGCAGGGGGAGGCAGCGGCGTCCGAGCTGTTCGGCGACGAGCGCGACCTCGACGCCGCTGAGCGCCGATCCGCCCGCAGACTCCGGGATCCGCATCCCGAGGAAGCCGACCTGTGCCAGCTTCTCCCAATGCTGTCTGCCGTCGTCGGATGCGCGCAGGGCGTCGGGGGAGGCAGGGGCGAGTGCGCTGGCCACCTGTGCGGCGGTGGACAGGATCTGCTCCTGCTCGTCCGTCAGGCGTGCGTCCACTGGGCACTCCGGCAGGCGGGCATATGCACAAACATGGTCCCATTGTCCCATCTCGCCTGCAAGGCCGGTCGCGCGTCCGCGATGGGATGGGGCGGCCGATCCCCCTCGGGTGTTCGGCCCGGTGCCGTAGGCAGACGAACAGTTATAGTCCTATTGTCCGATCCGACGGCGCCATGCTAGCGTTCCACATGGCGGTGACGGTAGGGGAAATGGCATGTCCCAGGTGAACGGGGTGCCCGATCGGTGGCGGATCGGGGACGACTTCGTGCCGAAGGGACGCTACGTCGACCGCGACTTCCTTGAGCTGGAATACCAGCGCCTGTTCCCGAAGGTCTGGCAGATGGCGTGCCGCGAGGAGGAGGTCCCCGACGTGGGCTCGTACCTCGAGTACACCATCGGCGACCAGTCGATCATCGTAGTGCGGACGGCGGAAGGCATCCGGGCCCACCACAACAGCTGCATCCATCGCGGGACCCGCCTGGTTCGCCGGACCGGATGTGTGGCCGAGTTCCGCTGTCCCTTTCATGGGTGGCGATTCTCGCTCGACGGGCGATGCACCTTCATCCACTGCGAGGACGAGTTCGATCCCCGACCGGACGACTATCGCCGCCTGCGCGACGTTCGCTGTGAGACATGGGGTGGCTGGGTGTTCATCAACATGGATCCGGACGCCCCCGAGCTGCTGGATTGGCTCGATCCCATTCCGGCGGCTCTCGGACCGTTCCGGCCCGACGCGATGCGCTACGCGTGGCACAGGCGTACCGTCCTGCCCGCGAACTGGAAGACGGCGATCGACGCTTTCATCGAGGGCTACCACACGCCGGGCACGCATCCGCAGTACATCCGTCTGGGGACGAAGGGCGAGGCCGACGATCGTCCCTGTGACGTGGCCGAGTATGCATTCGCCCCCTACAACCCGACCGAGACGTACCGCACCCATTCGCGATTCGTGTTCGGCGTTCGCAAGAACGCGCCGGTCGCGGGAACGGCCTCGCTCCCGAATCCCGAGATCATGCGGAACCACATCCGGTATCAGCTCAAGGAGCTGCGGGCGCTCAACAACGAGTACGATCTGCAGGCGGCCGAGGAGCTCTGTCGGACCGACCTCGGGGGGAAGCCGTTCTATGACCTCTTCGGGAAGCTCCGGCGCGAGTATTCCGAGGCGGCCGGCGTGAGAGCGCCGCGTCTCAGCGTGGAGCAGATGGTCGGGGGACAGGGAAGCTGGCACATGTTTCCGACGATGGTGAACCTCGTGGAGCCCGGTAG
>JARRLD010000302.1:0-3830 GCA_037387345.1 Gemmatimonadota bacterium | reverse complement strand
CCCCGATTCGTGCATCTTCGACGTATGGTCGCTCCGGCTCTGGCCGGAGGGGGGCGCGCCGGACGTGCAGCTCGAGTACTTCGACCGCTGGAAGGACGGCGACTGGGGACAGGTCCTGACGCAGGACTTCACGAACATGGGGGCCGTGCAGCAGGGGATGCACTCGATGGGATTCGAGGGCCACTGGCTCAACCGGGCGCAGGAGATGACGGTGCACAACGCGCACCGCGTGGCGGACCGGTTCCTCTTCGGTGTGGACGCTTGACCAAGGTCGCCCTCGTCACGGGAGGATCGCGCGGCATCGGTCTGGCGATCGCTTGCCGTCTGATGGGGGACGGCTTCGCCGTCGGGATCGTCGACGTCAACGACAAGGCGCTCGGTCGCCTGGGCGAAGTGGACGACGGGCATGGCAAGCTGGTCTGGCGCCGCGTCTCGGTCGTCGATCGACCGGAGATGGAACGCTTCGTGGGCGAGTTGGTCGAGCGGTGGGGAGGCCTCGACGTGCTCGTCAACAACGCGGGTATGACGAAGCCCGGCACTACGCTCACCCAGACCGACGACGACTGGGATCTGGTCGTCGACACGAATCTCAAGGGGCCCTTCATCTGCACCGCCATCGCAGCGTCGCACATGAAGGCGCGTCAGGGTGGCGCGATCGTCAACATTGGCTCGGTTTCGGCACGCGGGGTCCGAAGCGGTCCACCCGCCTACGCGGCCGCCAAGGCGGGGCTCGAAGGCCTCACGCGAAATGCAGCCATCGACCTCGGGCGCTACGGCATCCGAGTGAACCTCTTGGTGCTCGGAACCATCGAGACGCCATGGCTGCGACAGCGCAAGACCAGCGAGCAGCTCGCGGAGATCGAGGCGACCACGCTCATCGGCCGGCTCGGGACACCCGAGGACGTCGCGTCCGTCGTGTCGTTTCTGGCGTCCGAGGGCGCGCGCCACGTGACCGGCCAGCTCTTCTCGGTCTCGGGGGGCCAATGGCTTCCGTGAGACACTGGAGGGAGAGGACACGATGAGCGACCCGAAGCGATACGGTGAGGACTTCGAGACGGACGAGGATCCGCAGTCCTGGGTTCTCTACGAGAAGCTCGAAGATGGGGTCGCACGCATCACGCTCAATCGGCCGCACCGAAAGAACGCGATCCTGTCGCCCGACATGCACTTCATCATGGCCGACCGTCTGGCGACGGCGCACGAGGACGACGACGTCAAGGTCATCATCCTGGCGGGTACGGGCTCCGATTTCTGCTCCGGTGACGACGTGCGACGGATGCCCGTCGAGCGTGCCGGGCTCACGAAGGGCAAGAAGCTTCCGCAGACGGCGCGCATCCGCAACGCGGTCCGGCTCGACGAGAGCCTCCGGAACCTGCTGTACAGCTCGAAGACGATCATAGCGGCGTGCCAGGGCGCCGTGATGGGAGCCGGCCTCAACATGGCGCTCACCGCCGACCTCGTGGTGGCCTCCGAGTCGGCGTACTTCGCGCGGCCGCAGGCGCGCATCGGGTTCGCCGGGTTCAGCACCGTGCTCCCCCTCGTCCTGCTGAAGATGGGCATCAACCGCGGCTATGAGGCGATGATCACCGGACGCAAGGTGACGGTGCGAGAGCTTCATGACTGGGGGGTCGTCAACTCGGTCGTGCCCGACGAGAGATTGGCGGACGAGGCGTTGCGGTACGCCAAGGCGATCGCGACGCACTCGGCAGACGGCCTCATGATCGGGAAGCACGGTCTGCACATGTTCTGGGAGCTGATGGGGATGTCGACCTATGGGTCGTTCATCAAGCTCGCGCACCCGCTCTTCACGAACTTGGTCTGGCGCGACGACGAGTTCAACTTCTTCCGCGAGCGCAACGAGCGAGGCGCGAAAGAGGCGCTGGCGGAGTTGCAGAAGCGCTGGCGGGACCTCGGGTTCGACTGAAGGCGGACGAGTCGAATGGGCGATGTGTACCGGCGGCTAGTCCCACGACGAGTCGCGGAGGGTCTCGCGTTTCCGGAGGGACCGGTGGCCTTGCCGGACGGCAGCGTCCTCGTCGCCGAAATCCGGGGCGGGAGGGTGACGCACATCGGGCCCGACGGAACGTGCCACCCGTTGGCCGAGACGGGCGGCGGGCCGAACGGCGCCGCCGTCGGCCCCGATGGCGCCCTTTACGTCTGCAACAACGGCGGCGCGCGGTGGGCCGAGCGTCCCTGGCCGTATCCCGATCCCCAGGCGCTCACGCTCCTCTTGCCGAGCGGGCCGGCCGACGCTGGCCCGGGGCCGTGCATCCAGCGGGTCGACCTTTCCACGGGCACCGTCGAATGCCTGTATGACCGGTGCGACGGCGAACCGCTGAAGCGCCCCAACGACATCGTGTTCGACGCCGACGGTGGGTTCTGGTTCACGGACAGCGGCGGTGTGAGGGGCCGTCGTCGGGAGATGTCCGGCGTCCTCTATGCCGCGCCCGACGGCTCGCGCGTCGAGGAGAGTATATATCCGCTCGACATGCCGAACGGCATCGGCCTCAGCCCGGACGGGCAGACCCTGTACGTATCGGAGACCCGCACGCGGCGACTCTGGGCATGTGAGCTGGCCGGCCCGGGCCGCGTGAAGTCACGTCGTGGTCTCGCGACGATCCCCTCGGGGGGTCCGCTCAACGTCGGCGGCTGCGACTCTCTGTGCGTGGACGCCGAGGGCAACGTCATCGTCGGGACGCTCGGCGCGGGCGGCCTGACGATCGTGTCACCCGCAGGCGATCTCGTCGCGCACGTTCCCGTCGACGATCCGCTCACCACGAACGCCTGCTTCGGAGGGCCGGATCGCCGTACCCTGTTCGTCACGGCGGCGACCACTGGCCGGCTCCTGGCGTTCGACCAGTGGCCCGTACCCGGGTTGGGCCTCGCGTTCGGGTAGGTCATGGACTTCGGGCTGAGCGACGAGCAGGCACGGCTGGCGACGAGCGTGCGGCAGGTGATCGAGTCGCGCTACCCGATGACCTACGTGCGCTCGATGTTGGAGGATGAGCGGAGGTTCTCGCAGGCGTTCTGGGCCGACGCGGCGCGGCTCGGTTGGCTCGGTTTGCTCATCGATGAGCGCTTCGGCGGCGCCGGCCTCGGCCTGACGGAGCTGGTCGCGGTGCAGCAGGAGCTCGGCCGTGGCGTCATACCGGGGCCGTATCTCTCGTCCGCCGTCTTCGCGACGGCCGCGCTCGTTCGTGGGGGCTCGGCGTCGCAGCAGACGCGCTGGCTGCCGCGCTTCGCGCGGGGCGAGACGATCGGCACCGTCGCCTTCCAGGAGGCGACCGGCCGCTGGGACCCGTCGGGCGTCACGCTGGCCGCTCAGCCCGGGCCGAATGGAACGGTACGGCTGTCCGGGGAGAAGCGCTTCGTGTCCGACGCGCACGTCGCCGATTTCATCGTCGTCCCGGCGCGGAGCGGCGGATCGGGGCCGGATGGCGTGACCCTTTTTCTCGTCGAAACCTCTGCCCCTGGGGTCTCCGTGCGTCCGATGGAGACGATCGATCCGACCCGGCGGCTCTGCGAGGTGCGTCTCGACGGTGTCGCCGTAAACGACGAGGCGGTTCTCGGGCGGGTCGAACACGGCTGGTCGCTGCTGGAGGACGTCGCGGACCTCGGGCGAGTCGCCCTGTGCGCGGAGATGGTCGGCGGCGCCGAACGGGCGCTCGACATGAGCACCGAGTATGCCCGCGTCCGCGAACAGTTCGGCCGGCCGATCGGAAGCTTTCAGGCCATTCAGCACAAGTGCGCCGACCTCTTGGTGAAGCTCGAGGGGGCGCGTTCGATGACCTTCGCAGCGGCGATGTCGCTGGCATCCGGGGACCCGGATG
>JARRLD010000301.1:0-9354 GCA_037387345.1 Gemmatimonadota bacterium | reverse complement strand
GGACGATAGCCCCGGCGGGGGCCGGGGCCAACCGGCGGACATGAGGTACCGCCTGAGCACCGAGATGGGCTCCCACCTGGCGATCCAGGCCCGCTACTCTCGTTCCAGTCCGACTTCCCTGAGAATGGAAAGGAACGCAGGCTCGGACCTCCACGGCTCGAGGGACCGGTGCCCTCGTAGGTAGAGCAGCGCATCGACGTCCCTGGTGTCCACGGCACGCCGCAACATGACAAGGGCGGAATCGGGCAGGCCAATGTGGAACAGGAGGTCCGCCCGCTGGCCGAATCGAGGCGTGTGCCGGTCTCCCTCCATTTGTGCCAGCAGCTCATGCACCCCCGCAGAGTCTCCGACTGCGAATCGGCCGGCGTACCGGTGCGTGAGGAACAGAGGGTAGAGGGTGGAAACCGAACGGCTCAGGGTGCTCGCTTCGGAAAGCTGGCGGCCAGCGGCCAAAAAATCCCAGTCCAGCAGGAGGCTCGCCCACCCTCGGGCGGCCAGGCCCTCGCCGGATCCGGGATCCAGCGCGATGGCCTCTGAAGCAGCATGCGAGATCTCCTCTCGCGCCAACACGGGATCGACCCACGCGTAGAAGAGGGCGTAGCAGTGGGTGACGGCCAGCGACGCCCACGCCGGGGCGAAGGCGGGATCGAGTGCAATCGCGTCCCGGAAGTGACGCACGCTACGGTTGAACCCGTCTTCGGTCCAACGGAGCATCTGCTCACGGCCGAGAAGGTACTGGGCGTAGGCCTCAGGCTCGACCATGGGTCCCGTGCGGAGTCTCTCTCGCCCAGCGGGAGAGAGTTTGGCCTGCAGGCCGTCCGCGATCGCACGTGCGATCCCCTTCTGCAATCTGATGACGTCCGAACCCTCTCGGGACATGACGTCCGACCAGAGCGTCTCTCCGCTGGCGGGGTCGAGGAGCTCCGCTCCGATCTGTATGATGGAGCCGCTCCGCCGAACGCTTCCCACTGCGATGGCGTCGACCTGGAGCAGCTCCGCCAACCCGCTGTCGGGATTACGAGCGGCGTAGGGCTCGACGGCCCGATATCCCAGAACCCTGACTCCGGCGTCGGCAAGGATGCCGATCAGCTCCCGGGTTATGCCCTCGGCGTAGAAGTCCTGATCCGGGTCGCCCGTGGCGTTGGCAAACGGGAGGACCGCGATGAGCCTGCCGGAGGAGCGGGGCGTGGGGTCGCCTGATCCCGAGGCGGATCGGGAGACCCGGGTGGCCGTGATCCCCCCAGCGACGAGGATCACGCTGACGAGGATCACTTCGACGGCTCGAACGCGTTGTCGACCCTGTTCACCATGAAACCAGATGATGACCAGATGAACCGCGAAGCCGGTCACGATCAAGATGGTGGACACACGCACCAGCCCCACCGACCAGCCGAAGTTCTCCCTCAGGAAGTCGAGGACCTGGAGTGCGACCCACGAGCCAGCCACGTACGCCAGGGTCCACTCTACGAACCGGCGCTCGCGAATGCGCTGTAGGGTCGGATGGGTCATGTCGAGAACATGAACGGAGTCGTCGGATCTTCGCTCAGACGCACCAGGTCGTACTCCACGGGTGAGGGTTCGGTCGTAGGGCTGCGCGGTTCTGCCGCGCGAGCATAGTGCCTGATCCGCGCGCAGCGCGACCCCCAACGCGAATTGGGGAGCTCGGCCGCCTCCCGGGGACGGGCAATGTCCAGCTGGGCAGAGGTGAGCGCTAACCCCCTCCAGCCGAGGAGCCTGGCCACGAGGCCCGCAGGAGTACTTTCGTCACCCCCGTGTCGGGATTGCCGCCTTCCCGCGACGGAGAGGCCACCACCCCCGCCACGGGGTTTCCTCCGATGAGCCTGGCCGCCTCCTTCCGCGAGACTATCCGGTGCCGACACCGGCGATAGACTGAGTCGTGTGACTTCAAGAATCCGGTTTTCCGGATATTCGGATATGCAGAGGGAAGCAGCTCCAACCCCCGTGGCCGCCGCGCCCGGGGAGCCCGGTCGGGTCCGACTGGATCCCGCGCGCGCCACGGCCGAGGAGATGGACCGGGCCGTGGGCCTGTTCAAGGTCCTGTCCCATCCCGACCGACTCCGCCTGGCCTGCGCGCTGGGCGACGGACGGGTCACGACCCAGACGGAGCTGGTGGAGGAGTTCGGCTGGCCGCAGTCCACTGCGGCGAGGCACGTGGGAGCCCTGCGCAGCGCCGGGCTCATCACGGCCGAGCGGGACGGCACGGAGGTCCGCCTCCGTCTGGGCAACCCGGTGGCCCTCCACCTCCTGGACACCCTCTGCGCCTGGATCCACGCCCCAGCCTCTCCCCCTGTTGGCACGTTCGGGAGGGACGTCGGCACGTCCGGCGCCTTCTAGCCAAGGTCCGGCCGCGCGCCCCCGGGGCGCTCGGCCCTCCCGGGGACCGGGAGACGAAGGGAAAGGCACATGAGGCGACGCGAGTTCATCCGGCTGGCATCGTACGGGACGGCCGGGGCGGCCCTGCTCGGCGGGGCGACCACCGACTGGTTCCACCTGTACGGGGGAGGGTTCCCGGACCCGGGCACCGACGGCGACCGGATCGTACCGTCGTTCTGCGAGCTCTGCTTCTGGAAGTGTGGCATCCTGGCCCACGTGAAGGACGGCAGGGTCACCAAGATCGTCGGCAACCCGAAGGATCCTCTGTCCCGTGGCCATCTGTGCCCCCGGGGCACCGGCGGCACCGGCCTGCTCTACGATCCCGACCGGCTCAGGAAGCCGCTGATCCGCGTCGACCACCGCGGCGGCCAGGAGTTCGAGGAGGTGAGCTGGGACGCGGCGCTGAACGTGGTGGCCGAGAACTTCCTGCGCATCAAGGAGGAGCACGGCCCCGAGGCCGTGGCGCTGTTCTCCCACGGGTACGGGGGCGGGTGGATGAAGCACCTCTTCCACGCCTGGGGCAGCCCCAACATCGCGGCCCCGTCCTACGCCCAGTGCCGGGGTCCCCGGGACGTGGGCTTCGACCTGACCTACGGATCGGGCGTGGGCTCGCCGGAGCGCACGGACCTGCGCCACAGCCGGTGCATCGTCCTCATCGGCTCCCACCTGGGCGAGAACATGCACAACACCCAGGTCCAGGACTTCGCGCACGCGCTCCGCAACGACGCCGATCTCATCGTGCTGGATCCCCGCTACAGCGTGGCGGCCTCCAAGGCGCGGCACTGGCTGCCGGTGAAGCCCGGCAGCGACATGGCCATCCTGCTGGCGTGGATGAACGTGCTCATCGGCGAGGGCCTGTACGACCGGGAGTACGTCGAGCGCTACGCCTACGGGTTCGAGCAGCTCAGCGAGCACGTGAAGCCCTTCACGCCCGAGTGGGCCTATCCCCGCACCGGCATCGAGCCCGAGGTCATCCGACGCACGGCGCGCATCATGGGCGCGGCCCGGCCGGCCACGCTCATCCACCCCGGGCGCCACGTCACCTGGTACGGCAACGACACCCAGCGGAGCCGGGCCATCGCCATCGTGAACGCGCTTCTCGGGTCGTGGGGTCGCAAGGGCGGCTTCTACGTGCCGTCGAGCGTGGACCTCCCCTGGCCGACGCGGTGCTGGCCCAGGGCGTGTGCGACGCCACCATCCCCGGCGAGCTGCGGGACGCCCCCGGCGTGAAGGCGTGGATGGTGTACGGATCCAACCTGCCCACCACGCTGCCCGACCCCGAGAAGACCTACCGGGCCATCCAGGCGCTGGACTTCCTGGTGACCGTCGACGTGCTGCCCGCCGAGATCGTGGGGTGGTCCGACGTGGTGCTTCCCGAGGCGACCTACCTGGAGCGGTGCGACGAGCCGTTCGCGCCCTCCTACCGGCAGCCGTACGTCACGGTGCGCCAGGAGGTGGTCCCGCCCCTGTACGACAGCAAGCCCGGGTGGTGGATCGCGCGTGAGCTTGGGCTCCGGCTGGGCCTGCCCCACTTCTTCCCGTGGGAGAGCCCCGAGGAGTACGCCGAGAGCCGGCTGAAGCCCCTGGGCATCGACTGCGAGGTGATGAAGCGGGAGGGCGTGGTCCTGGGCGAGGCCCAGCCGCTCTACTTCGAGGAGGGCGCGGTCCCCACCTTCTGGACCGACTCGGGCAAGATCGAGCTGTACTCCCAGAAGCTGGCGGCCCTGGGCTTCGATCCCATGCCCACCTGGCACGCCGACGACGTCGAGGACCCGCCTCCCGGCTACTACCGCCTCCTCTTCGCTCATCACCCGCACGAAGGTCGATCCCATCATGGGAGGCACGGGCATGAACGTGAACTTCGTCACGTTCGTGCGGCCCGAGGCGGTGGCCGCCGAGCGGGCCGCCTCGAGCGACGCGGCAGCCGCGACGGCCGAGGTGGCGTCATGAGCGGCACGCGCTACGCCATGGCCATCGACACCCGGACGTGCGTGGGGTGCACGGCGTGCGTGTCCGCCTGCAAGACCGAGAACGACGTGGCCGAGGGCTTCTCCCGGGACTGGATCACCTCGGTGGTGAACGGTCAGTTCCCCGATCTCTCCATGGAGATCCGGTCCGAGCGCTGCAACCACTGCGACGATGCGCCCTGCGTGAGCGTGTGCCCCACCGGCGCCTCGTACGTGGGTCCCGGCGGGATCGTGCTGGTGGACGAGGCCAGGTGCACCGGCTGCAAGGCGTGCATCGCCGCGTGCCCCTACGACGCCCGCTTCGTGGATCCCCGGTCCGGCACCGTCGACAAGTGCACGTTCTGCGTGCACCGCATCGAGAACGGGACCCCCACCACCGCGTGCCAGTCGGTGTGTCCGACCCAGAGCATCCACTTCGGCGACCTGAACGACCCGGACAGCGACATCTCCCGGATGCTGCGCCGACGCGACTCCTTCACCCTCATGCCCGAGGCCGGCACCAGACCTCGGCACTACTACCTGAGGTGACGGGCATGCAAGAGATCACGACCACCCGGTCCAACCCTCTCGTCGACCCGGCCCTGCACATCTGGCACGGGGAGGTGGCCGGCTACCTGTTCCTGGGAGGCGTGGTGGCCGGCGTGATGGTCCTTTTGGGCCTCTTTCTGCTGGGACGGGCCCGGGGCGCCCGTGCGCCAACGCCGCGCTCCACCCACCTGGCACTCCTGCCGTGGAGCGTTCCGATCCTGCTGTCGGTGGGCATGCTCTTCCTCTGGCTCGACCTGGAGAATCCCTGGAACGCGTTCCGGTTCTACTTCGTGTTCCGGCCCACGTCTCCCATGTCGTGGGGCGCGTGGATCCTGCTGGCCATCTATCCGGCGTCCCTGGCGCTGGCGTGGCGCACGACCCCCGAGACGGTGCGGGCGTCTGCCGGCGCGTGGCTCGAGCAGCGTTGGCGTGTCCCGTCCCGCTGGCCCAGGGCCGCTCGTGCCCTGAGGGCGCTGGGCACCTGGGTGGACGGGCACGAGAGGGCCGTGGCGTGGGTCAACGTGGTGGCGGGTGCAGGGCTGGGGATCTACACCGGCATGCTGCTGGGGACCATGGCGGCCAGGCCGCTCTGGAACTCGGCGATCCTGGGACCGCTGTTCCTCATTTCGGGCCTGTCCACCGGGGCGGCGTACATGCTGCTGTACCGGCTCGAGGACGGGGAGCGGGTCCTGCTGGCCCGGGTGGACATGGGGCTCATCCTGGTCGAGCTGGCCCTCATCTCCGTCTGGCTCATCGGCCTGACGGCGGGGGGCGGCGCCCACCGGCAGGCGGCGCACGCGGTCCTGGGCGGCCCCTACACGACGGCGTTCTGGACGCTGGTGGTGGGGTTCGGGCTCCTGGCCCCGCTGCTGGGCGAGTGGATGGAGCGCAGGGGCGGCCACGTCCCGGGGCGCCTGGCGGCGGTGATGGTCCTCCTCGGTGGCCTCGCGCTCCGGTGGATCGTGGTCTACGCAGGACAGCACGTGGGATGGACGGAACCGGTCGTCGCCCTCTTCTGAGTCGGCGGCGCTTCAGGTAGATGGGAGCGAGAAGAATGAGCGTGGAACGAGACAGATCGGGCGCCAGGCCCTACTGGAACCCGTACCTGGCCGGGCTGCTCCTGGGGCTGACGCTGCTGGCGACCTTCGTCGTCGCTGGCCAGGGGCTCGGGGCCAGCGCCCTTCCCAAGCGAACCCTGGCCCTGGCCGGAGCGGCGGTGGCGCCGGAGTGGACGGCGGCCAACCCGGCGCTGGGGAGCTACGTGGCCGACGGGGCCAACCCCCTGCGCAACTGGCTGGTGGTGGAGGTCATCGGCGTGTTCCTGGGCGGCTTCATCGGCGCCGTGAGCGCCGGTCGGTTCCGCTCCACGGTGGAGAAGGGACCGCGGATCGGCGTGAAGGGACGCCTGGCGTACGCCTTCGGCGGGGGCGTCATCATGGGGTTCGCCGCGGCGCTGGCCCGGGGGTGCACCTCGGGACAGGCGCTCAGCGGCGGGGCGACGCTGGCTACGGGAAGCTGGCTCTTCATGCTCATGGTCTTCGCCGGCGGATACGCCGTGGCGTACTTCGTACGGAGGCAATGGATATGAGCCAGGCGATCTTTCCTGTGGCGTTCGCCAACGAGGAGATGAGGCTCCTCACGGCCATCGGCCTGGGCTTCCTGTTCGGGCTCAGCCTGGAGCGGGGCGGCTTCGGGAACGCCCGCAAGCTGGCCGCCCAGTTCTACCTGTACGACATGACCGTCTTCAAGGTCATGTTCACGGCGATCCTCGTGGCCATGGTCGGGCTCTACACCCTGGTGGGCCTGGGGCTGATGGACCTGTCCATGCTGTGGATCAACCCCACCTTCGTGTGGGCGCAGCTGGTCGGCGGGTTCCTGCTGGGCGTGGGGTTCATCATGAGCGGGCTCTGCCCCGGGACCTCCGTGGTGTCCACCGCTTCCGGGCGGTGGGACGGGGCCGTCACCCTGGTCGGCATCTTCGTGGGCACCGGTGTCTTCGCCTTGGCGGTGGACCTGGTTCCCGCCCTGGACACGCTGTACCACGCCGGGTCCCTGGACGTGTCGCTCCTCAACGAGGTCCTGGGCGTGCCGCCGCTGGTGTTTGCCCTGGCCACCGTGGTGGTCGCGGGCGCTGGATTCGCGGGCGCCGAGAAGCTCGAGGAGGTGTTCGCCCGGAAGTACGAGAGGCTGGAGCTCGCGCCTGCTCGCCGACCCCGGGCCAAGCTCCGGCTGGCCGGAGCTCTGGCGGTGGTGGCGATGATCGGCCTCGCCGGTCGACCCCTCGAGTCCCCGGCGCCACCGGCCCAGATGGCGAGCATGGCGCCGCTCGCGCTGGCCGAAGCCATCATCGGCAAACGGCCCGGGCTCCTGGTCCTCGACCTCCGGGCCGACGCCGACTCGGCCGACACGCGCATTCCGGGCTCCTACCCGGCCACCACGCCCGAGGCCGCCCGGAGCCTGCTGGCGTCGGCGCCGGTAGGCGGCACGGTGGTGCTCATCGACGAGGACGGCAGCATGAAGTCGGTGCCGGCCGACTGGCGCCGGAACGTACGCTACGCGTTCCTGCAGGACGGCTTCCTCGGATGGGAGCTCAAGGTCCTGACGCCGGCGGCTCCGGGCGTCACCCTGGAGGAGCGGGAGTGGGCGGCGCGCCAGGGCCAGATCGCGGCGTACTTCTCGGGCGCGGCGGTGCAGATCACCGAAGTGGCGGCGCCTCCGCCCATGGCGGGGGCCGGCGGGCAGAAGCCGAAGAAAGCGGGAGGTTGTTAGGGCTCGTCCGACGGAGCGGGGATCGTCAGGACGGCGTGCGTCCGCTGGATGACGCGGTCGCTCTCGGTGGAGGCGTCGGGGATCAGCGACGCGTTCCGGCGGAACATACCCTCGCCCAGGACCTCGTCGGGACGGAGGTGGTGCTCCAGAATCAAGATCTCGACGCGCTGCTGCCCCGGCTCCAGGCGGACGTCCAGGGTCAGCCACCCCCCGTCGATCTGACCCCAATGGACGAGGGAGCGGACGGGCTCCGAGCCCGGTTCCCCGGCCAGCGCGCCTCCGGCGACGCCCTCCCACGTTCCTCCAGCCGGCAGGTGGACGCCCACCATCTCCCCGCCCAGCCCGGAGCGGAGAGCGAGGCGGAGCCGCCGACCGGGCGGGTCCGCCTCCAGGATGCGGATCCACGGCGGTGACAGCACGGCCTCCGGCCCCGCTCCCGCCACCTCGTAGCGCCCCGTCCGGGAGAGCAGCAGCACGCCGGGATCCCTGGGGCCGGTCTCCTCCTCCACGACCCACGACCGGGCCCAGCGTTCCCCCGGTCCCGGGACCCGCAGCCACCTGCCCTCCATGCGACGGGCGGCGGGTGGGGTCGTGTCGGGCTCCGCGCCGGGGGTCGCCGGTGAGGCCGGGGCGAGGGTGTCGTCCACCAGGTACAGAAGAGACGAGGGCACGGGATGGCTCTCCGGGTCCCGGAGGGAGGGAAGGTCGAGCACGACCAGAACCGCCGCGGCCAGGGCGGCGACCCCAGGCGTCCACCAGCTGCGCGGCTTCCGCAGCCACTCCATCGGGGGAACAATCAGGAGCAGGCCGAGCGCCACGAGGCTACCGAGAATCGGTGCCTCCCGGAACGTGAGGACCGCCGCGGTAAGCTGCAGGTGGGGGACCAGGACGACGAGGACGCCGGTGGACAGCACCACCAGGCCCGCGGAGGCCCTGCGGCCCGTCTGCCGCTTCGGATCCACGGCCAGCAGGATGAACGCGGACAGGAGGCCCAGGGCCACGGGCCACTGGAGGGCCGCGGCGGCGAAGGGGGCCTGGAAGCCGAGCCATGCCGCCGCACCGACGGGAATCGCCATCGTTCCCAGGAACAGCTCTCTCGCCGCGAACCATCGGCGGGCCAGCGCATAGCATGCGGTGATGAGCGTCACGGCGACGGCGGCGAGCGCGAGCATGTGTCGCCCCTCCTGATAGAACGCGCTCTCCAGGTGACCGTACTCCGGATGGAGCCCGGAGCAGAGGCTCAGCATCCCCCGGCCGGCCAGGGCCGTCACGCCGAGGGAGACGGCGGCGGTGGCGAACCCGGCCACCATGCCCCGGTGCGACTCCATGCGGAGCCACAGCGAGATTCCCACCAGCAGGATCCATCCCACGATCAGGGCCACGGACAGGAGCCCGGTCCAGGCGAGGGGATGGTGGATCACCCCCGCCAGCGGCACCGGGAAATACGCCTGGTCCTCCCCCCCGGGGGCTGCGGCCAGGTCCCTGTCTCCATATTCGCGGACCAGGGCCAGGAGCTGGACACCGTGGTGCTGCAGGGTTCGCTCGCTCACCCGGATGGCCAGGTCCGTCGCCTGACCGTGGGTGTCCCGCTCCCCCAGCGCCGTCAGGGCGATCCCGGGGATTCCCGCCGCGAGGAAGGGTGTGAGCAGCGAGCCGGTACGCTCCTCCAGGGGCAGCTCCCTCGCCAGCGAGGTCG
>JARRLD010000300.1:0-7124 GCA_037387345.1 Gemmatimonadota bacterium | reverse complement strand
ATGGGATGTTGCGGCAACCCCATTGGTGACACGCTTTGCGTGATCCCGTTTAGGAGAATGTCCGAATCGCACCCCTGTCCCCGGATGCTCCACAACAACAAGGCCAGTATGGAGGAGCCACCGATGGGAGACAAGCGTATTCGAAGCCGCCCAACAAAAGGCAGAAAGCCCAAGCACCCTTCGCTGCTCAAGCGGATCAACCACCACGCAGCAGGAATCGACTGCGGAGCAGAGACTCATTTCGTCGCGGTCCCGGTGGAGCGCGCTCGCGAATCGGTGCGTTCGTTCAAGACCTTCACCGGTGACCTTCGTCGACTCGCCGATTGGCTCGAAGCCTGCAAGATCAAGACGGTGGCGATGGAGTCGACGGGTGTGTACTGGATCCCGATCTTCGAGATTCTCGAGGATCGCGGCTTCGACGTCGTGCTCGTCAACTCGCGGCACGTCAAGAACGTCCCCGGCCGAAAGACCGATGTCCTGGACTGCCAGTGGATCCAGGAGCTTCACAGCGTTGGTCTCTTGCGCGGCAGCTTCCGACCCGCCGGGGAGATCGCCACGCTGCGTGCGTATCTTCGGCATCGAGAGAAGCTCGTTCAGAGCGCAGCAACGAACATCCACCGCATGCAGAAGGCCTTGGTCGAGATGAACCTCCAGCTCCACAACGTGATCAGCGACATCACCGGTGCGACCGGCATGCGGATCCTGCGCGACATCGTCGCCGGCGTCACCGACCCCGTGGCTCTGGCCGCCCATCGCGACTACCGCTGCCGGGCGTCCGAGAAAACGATCGCGGCATCTCTCACCGGGAACTACCGCGCCGAGCACCTGTTTGCCCTGCGTCAGAATCTCGAGCTGTTCGATGTCTTTCAGCGCCAGATCCAGGACTGCGACGGCGAGGTCGAATCCTTGCTACTCCGGCTTGCTCGCAAGCAACGAAAGCCCGCGCGGGCGCTTCCACCGCCGCGCTACAAATTCAGGAACTGTGACAACGAGCCCCGTTTCGATGTCCGCGATCCGCTTTTCCGGCTTTCAGGAGTCGATCTGACTCAGATCGATGGCATCGGTCCCCACACCGCCCTCCAACTCATCGCCGAGATCGGAACCGACATGAGCCGCTGGCCGACCTCCAAGCACTTCACCTCGTGGCTGACCCTTGCGCCCAAGAACAAGATCTCCGGCAAACGGCTGATCAGCTCCAGGACTCAGCCGTCGGCCAACAAAGCCGCCGCTTTGCTGCGCATGTCCGCACTGGTCCTGGGACGCACGTCCACGGCCCTCGGCGCCTACTACCGTCGCATCGCGTATCGCATCGGAAAGCCGAAAGCGATCACCGCCACGGCGCGCAAACTCGCCATCCTGGTCTACCGCACTCTCAAGGGTGAACTGGACTACGCGGATCCCGGGGCATCCGCCTATGAAGAACAGCACCGGCAACGCACCCTCCGAAATATCCGCACTCGCGCGAAAAAGCTCGGATTCGGACTCGTTGATCTCGAGACCGGGGAGGTACTTCCAGGTGCAGTTTCTTAGGAGGAGTGCTCTACAGTCCGAGGGTTATGGACACCCAGATGGACACTCGTCTCCCCTTTGTCATAACGCCTGTGGTTCATCGGGTCATGGCTCGCCGCCGTTAATCCAGGGTCGCGAGAAACTCCTCCAAGGCGAGATTGAATTCCTCGGGCTTGTCCACGAACAGGGCGTGGGACGTGCCATCGATCACGGTGACGGGTACTTCCGGCCAGCCGTTTCGGACCTCTTCCGCCGCCGCGACTGCCCAATCGAGTGACGAGTAGATGCACAGTGCAGGACGATCTAGCGCCTCAAACATCGGACGCAGATCGGTCGGGCCCATCAAGATGATGTTCGCGATCATGATCGCGGCGGCATTGGTCGGCATCGAGAGAGCAGCCTGCGTCATCCGTTCGATGTACTCGTCGGACTGGGGGGCGCGATGGATCGCCCGTTCTCGGTTCCCTCCTCGTGGGTTAGCAGGAGAACCTCCTGCGTGGCGATCGACCAGCCGGCCAGGACGGCCGGCTCGCCACCGAGATGCTCGAGCAACTCGCTGATGTCGAGCGCCCGTCGCGCTGGCTGGTATCCGTGAGCGGGCTTTTCGGAGCGACCCTGACCGCGGGGATCGAGCGCGATCACACGATGAGTCTTCGCGAAGTGACGAAGCTGATGTTCCCAGATATCCGCAGGCATGCTCCATCCCGGTACGAGGACCAGGGTCTTACCAGCCCCGGCCTCCAAGTAGTGGAGCCTGACGCCATCGCTCGTTTGAAAATGACGGCTTCGAATTCCCTCCTGCGCCAACGTGGGTGTGAGGATCGACAAGCAAACGAGTACCAGCATCGACGCGCGAAGGAAACGAGATGTGCTCATAATGCCTCCGACTCGTGTTTACACGATTTGGGCGAGCGTATCACGGCGCGCGAATCGAAAATGCGTCCCGCGGTGTTGCTCGGAATCTCGGTCGAGGGATGAGACAGCGAGCCCGCGTCTGCATCCCCAGCGGCTGTTGGTGCCGGAGCCGAGATTCGAACTCGGACGAGCGGTGGCTCGGGGGATTTTAAGTACGAAACGAAAGGGCGGCGAATCAACGTTTATTTGATTCGTCGCCCTTTCCCGTTTCCGAGAGTTACGAGGAGTGCTCTACAGTCCGAGGGTTATGGACACCCAGATGGACACCTGAGTCGACACCCCCCGATGAGCACCGTTCCCCGAGTTCAGTGATTCTGACGATGCTCCGTCGGGCGACCTGAATCGACTACAATCGGGCTTCCATGGTCATCCAACCGGGACAGAAGTTGTTGCACTACGAACTCGCCGAGAAGATCGGCGAGGGCGGCATGGGCGTCGTATGGCGCGCCCGGGACACCAAGCTCGACCGCGACGTGGCGATCAAGATCTTGCCCGACGTCTTTTCGCAGGACCCCGACAGGCTGGCCCGCTTCGAACGCGAGGCCAAGCTGCTGGCCTCGCTCAACCACGCCAACATCGCGACGATTCACGGACTCGAACACGATGCGGGATTGCATTTCCTCGTGATGGAGCTGGTCCAGGGTGAGGATCTGGCAGCCCGCATCGGACGTGGCGCGCTCCCGGAGGAAGAGGCACTCCCCCTGACGCTGCAGATCGCGAGCGCGTTGGAGGCCGCGCACGAGCGGGGTATCGTCCACCGCGACCTCAAGCCGGCGAACATCAAGGTCTCGCCGAAAGGCACGACCAAGGTGCTGGACTTCGGACTGGCCAAGGCTTTCGGGCCGGATGCGCAAGATCCGACGGCCGGCCCGACGATGACGCCCACGGTGACCTCCGCCGGCAACACCGCCCTCGGCGTGATCCTCGGCACCGCCGCCTACATGTCGCCCGAGCAGGCACGCGGCCGGCCCGTCGACAAGCGCACGGACATCTGGGCGTTCGGCTGCGTGCTCTTCGAAATGCTGACCGGGACGAGGCCGTTCGGCGGCAAGACGGTCTCCGACACCGTGGCAGCGGTACTGAAGGAGGAGCCCGATTGGGATCTGCTTCCCGCCGGCCTGCACCGGCGCGTGCGCGAGCTGTTGCGACGGTGCATGGCGAAGCGCGCCCATGACCGACTGCGCGATATCGGCGATGCCCGGTGGGAGCTTACCCAGTCGCGAATCGAGGAGTCGTCTCCAGCGGAGACGACGGCGCGGCCCGGCGCTCGCCTCCGCCTCGGGTGGCTCGCGCTCACGGCGGCGGTCGCGGCGATCGCCGGAATCGCCCTCGGCTCCTGGCTTTTCTCGAGAGGGGACAACGCCGGGGGAAGCTCCCCGATCGCTCGCCTGTCGATCTCGCTCCCGGACGAATCTCGCCTCTTGCTCGATCACTGGCCGGGCTCCTCGCTCGCCATCTCGCCCGACGGGAGCTGGATCGCGGATGGGGGACAGCATGGCGACGGCATGGCGCTCCACTTGCGCAGGCTCGATAGCCTCGAGATCAAGGCGGTGCCGGGCGCCGACGGCTATCAACCGTTCTTCTCTCCCGACGGCGAGTGGGTCGCCTATTTCACCGCGTCCGGGAGTCTGGAGAAGGTGAACGTGGCAACGGGCCAACCGACCACGCTTGCACGCGACCTGCCCGGTAGCACGTGGAGCTTCGGCAGCTGGGGCGACGACGGAACGATCGTGTTCTCCGAATGGGAGGGACCGCTCTACACCGTCCCAGCCGACGGCGGCGCGCCGGAAGCCCTCACACAACCGGCTGAGAACGAGATGCACAGTGAACCGGTCGTGCTTCCCGGCGCGCGGAACGTGATGTACATGGTCACTCTCGACGGGCGCGAGGCGATTCGCCTGTTCGACCGGGAGACCGGCGAGGAGACGACACTGGTCGAGAACGCCGGACACCCGCACTACGTCACCTCCGGGCACCTTCTTTTTGCGCGGGACGGCATCCCGATGGCCGCACGGTTCGATCTCGACCGGCCGGATCGGGTGGGCTCCGCCGCTCCCCTACCGCTTCGCGCGCGGGTCGACGTCGTGAGGTGGGGAAACCCACGTCCGCAACTCGCGGTCTCGAATCACGGCGTCCTGGTCTACGTCCCGGAGCCCCCCGGGTTCATGCAGGAGAGCAAGTTCGTGTGGGTCGATCGCGAGGGGAACGCGGAAGAGATGGCGACACTTCCGGTGCGCGAACCGTGGATCGACCTCGCTCCGGACGGACAACGCCTCCTGGTCGCCGACATGCAGTCCGGCGAGGCGGTCGTCCAGGTTCTCGACCTCGAGCGCCCTACGACCTTGCACACGCTCGCGCGCAACCGTCAGCTCTATCAGTTCGGTGTCGCATGGAGCTCGGCCGATTCCGCGGTATACGCGTTCGGAGAAGGAGGAGCGATCCGCATCTTCGACACCGTCCTGGGCCAGGACGCGCCGGCCGAGGTGCTGGCGGACCGCGACGCAAGGTTCCTGGTTCCGTCCTCCGTCTCGCGGGACGGGAAGTCGTTGGCCCTCATGCGCTACAACAAGGTGACCGAGGGGGACATCTGGACTCTGGACCTCGACGGCGACGACAAGGGGACCTTGCGTCCCATCAGTACCGACCCCGGCCACGAGCATTCTCCGGTGTTCTCGCCGGACGGCAGGTGGATCGCCTACGCATTGATGGCGAGTTCGGGAACCGACCTGTATGTCCGACGATTCCCGCAGGGGACGGACAGGACACTGGTCGCTCAGAAAGCGGACAGCCCCCGCTGGTCGTCCGACGGAAGCGAGCTGTTCTACCTTCAGGCGGTGCCACTCGGCGTGCGCGTGAACTCGGTGCCGGTCACGACGGGTCAAGGATTGCGGCTGGGCGAGCCACGAGCGCTGTTCGAGGGAGCCTACCGACCGGGTCGGGACGAAGGCTACACTTACGCCGTCGCGCGGGACGACTCACGCTTCCTGATGATCCGGCACGACGATGGAGATTACACGGCGAGCAAGTTGACGGTCGTGCTGAACTGGTTCGAGGAGCTCGAGACCATCGCTCCGAGCGAGTGAGACCTGGATCTGACTCCTCGCGTGAACCTACGAGGAGTCTCGCTGGCCGGCGGATGGACGCCGAGGGCTGGGCCAACGTTGGTGCCGGAGACAGGACTCGAACCTGTACTCCCTTGCGGGAAGATGGGATGAGAAGGTCGACCTCCGTCGCGGGGTATCCGCATAGGATCCCCAAGACGACAATTCTCGGGCTCATCAGGCCCATGGCGGAGGTCGACCATGAAGAAGGATACCAGGGACGGATCGGGGCTGATCGTGGGTGTGGACCTGGGCGATCGCTTTAGTCGCTACTGCGTGCTGGACCCAAAGGGCCAGGTCCTCGAGGAGGACACGGTCGCCACGACGGGCCGTGCTTTTCGCAAGCTGTTCGGCGATCGGCCTGCGGCACGGGTGGTGATCGAGGTCGGGACCCACTCGCCCTGGGTCCAGCGCCTGTTGCAGGAGCTGGGGCACGAGACGATCACGGCCAATCCCAGGTACGTTCGTCTGATCTACAGCAGCGGGAACAAGAACGACCAGTTGGATGCCGAGCGACTGGCTCGCCTGGCCCGTGTCGATCCCAAGCTGCTGCACCCGATCCAGCATCGTGGTGGAACCGCCCAGGCCGATCGTGCCCTGCTCCGTAGCCGCAATGCCCTGGTCGAGTGTCGCACCAAGCTGATCAATCACACCCGCGGCATCGTGAAGTCGATGGGCGGGCGCTTGCCGAGCTGCTCGTCGTCGTACTTCCACAAGCGTGTGCGTCAGGACCTTCCCGGCGAGTTGAAGCCGGCGTTGACACCGGTGCTCGACGCGATCGGCGCGTTGAATCTGAAGATCCAGCGACTCGAGACCCGAATCGAGCGCCTGGCCGCTAAGCGCTACCCGGAAACGGGACTGCTGCGCCAGGTCTCGGGTGTCGGACCGCTGACCGCATTGAGCTACGTGCTGACCGTGGAGGATCCGCAGCGCTTCAAGAGCAGTCGTGCCGTCGGACCTTATCTGGGACTTCGCCCGCGACAAGACCAGTCGGGTAATCTGGATCCCGAGCTGCGCATCACCAAGGCCGGCGACTCCGACCTGCGGCGTCTGCTTGTCGGCTCGGCCCACTACATCCTCGGACCGTTCGGACCGGATACCGATCTCCGCCGCTGGGGACTGGCTCTCGCGGCGAGGGGGAAGAAGAACGCGAAGAAACGCGCGATAGTCGCCGTGGCACGTAAGCTCGCGGTGCTGCTGCACCGACTGTGGGTGACGGCCGAGGTCTACGAGCCTCTGCGAGAACACCGTCCCGTGATGGCCACGGAGGCGATGTCCGCGTGACACACGACGAGCTGAGCCGACAGTAGGGAGGAGTCGAGGAAGCAGCGATGCGTGGAGCAGTTGACCAACATGCTGATACGCCCAGTCCGGACGACTGCGCAAAATCCGATTGCCTTCGAGGCCGGCGACTAGATTGCAGCGTCCAGACTAAGAACGGACCCCAGTTAGCACCGAGCTCCGTGAACAGCGAGCTCACAAGAGTGCGCATGGAAGGGCAGCGGATCAGGGTGAAGGCGACAGCGGCCACCACGTTGGCCTTGACAGGATGTTACCTTCTCATGGAAGGATGAAGGCGACAGCGGCCACCACGTTTGC
>JARRLD010000299.1:0-5185 GCA_037387345.1 Gemmatimonadota bacterium | reverse complement strand
GCATCCCGCAGCTCCGGAGACTCTCTCACCGACATGAGGTGGGACGCCGGTGCGATCCGCCGACTCAGAAGCTCCAGGGTCCGGTCGAGGCGCTCCAGCGTGTTGTCCCACGTGGGGGTGGCGGTGTCGCCGGCCAGAGCGTCCACCTCGGCCTGGGCCCCGGCCAGCGCGTCGCGGACGCCGGGCACCACGTGTTCGGCCCGGATCCGGTGGAAGGGGATCCGGAAGACGTCGGCCAGGAGGGGGTTGGGCGGGTTCGTCATACAGGTGTCGGGTCCTGGGGGCACGGGGCCGATCGGCCTCGGGTTTCGGCGGAGAACTTGGGCCTGAGCGGAGGTGTGCGCCATCTTGATCCCATGGATTGCTTGCCCATCGTCTGGTCGCCCCTCTACGAGGTCGACATCGGACCCCACGTCTTCCCGACGCGGAAGTACCGCCTGGTGCGGGATCTGCTCCTCCGGGACGATGTCGTGGACGAGTCCTGCTTCGTGCCCCCGGAGCCCGCGTCGTGGGACGAGCTGGCCCGTGTCCACACGCGCGAGTATCTGCGGAAAATCCAGCAGGACGATCTCTCGCCGTTGGAGCGACTCACGCTCGAGGTACCGTTTTCTGCCGCCCTTCGCGAGGCGAGCATCCTGTGCTGCGGGGGAACCCTCATGACCGGCCGGTTGGCTCTGGAGGATGGAGTCGCGGTGCACCTGGGCGGCGGCTTCCATCACGCGTTTGCGGACCACGGGGAGGGGTTCTGTCTCCTCAACGATGTGGCCGTGGCTGCCAAGGGGGTCCTTGAGGAAGGCCTGGCCACGCGCGTCGCCATCGTGGACCTGGATGTGCACCACGGGAACGGGACCGCGCACATCTTCGCTGACGACGAGCGCGTCTTCACGTTTTCCATGCATGAGGAGGCGAACTACCCGGCAGTGAAACCGCCCTCGGACCTGGACGTCGGCCTCCCCGGGGGGACCCGGGACACCACGTACCTGGGCCTCATCGAGGAACACCTGCCCAGGGTGCTGGAGCGAAGTCGACCGGATCTGGTGATCTATCTGGCGGGGGCGGACCCCTACCGCGAGGATCAGCTGGGCGGCCTCGGTCTGTCCCTGGACGGCATGCGCCAGAGGGACGCGCTCGTATTCGGGATGTGCGCGCAGCGCGGCGTGCCGGTTGGCGCGGTCCTCGCCGGGGGGTACGCGTTTCGTCAGTCCGACACGGTCCGCATCCACGCTGCGACCGTGGAGGAGACGGCGCGAATCCACTCCGGGTCCGGGAGCCCATGACCGCCTCGCCGCCCGGACCCGAGCCCCGGCACGCCCACGCCCACGCTCCTCACCGACGGGGCATGATCGAGCGCGGAGCGGAGGGATCTCGCCTCAAGTGGGTCCTGGGTATCACCAGCGCGTTCTTGCTGGCCGAGGTGATCGGGGGCTGGCTGTCGGGATCCCTGGCGCTGCTGGCGGACGCGGGTCACATGTTCACGGACGCAGGCGCGCTTGGCCTCTCCCTCTTCGCCATGCGGGTGGCGGAACGACCGGCGAGCCCGACGCGGACCTAGGGGTACGTCCGGCTGGAGATCCTGGCGGCACTGGTCAACGGTGCGACGCTCCTGGTGATCGCGGGCCTCATCGTGGTGGAGGCCTGGGATCGCATCCGCGATCCGATCGACGTGGATGGTGTCGTGATGCTTTCCGTCGCGACGCTGGGCCTGATCGTGAACATCGCGGGCGCGTTCCTGCTGCACGGGCACTCGCACGAGAACCTGAACGTCAGGGGAGCATATCTGCACGTGCTGGGCGACCTTCTCGGGTCGGTGGGAGCCATGGTGGCCGGTATCGTGATCCTCACCACCGGATGGACGCTGGTCGACCCCATCGTCTCGGTGGTCATCGCCCTCCTCATTCTCGTCAGCGCCTGGAAGCTGGTCCGCGAGGCCACCGAGGTCCTGCTCGAGGCCGCCCCGGGGCACATCGACGTCCCGGAGGTGGTGGACGACCTCGGCGACATCGACGGACTGCACCAGGTGCACGACGTCCATGTGTGGACCCTGACCAGCGGATTCGTCGCCCTTTCGGCCCACGGCGTCATCGACGACCCCGCGGAGCACGGTCGCATCCTCGAGGAGATTCAGGCCCGGATGCGCGCACGCGGGATCGATCACGTGACGTTCCAGATCGAGCTCCGGCCCCTGTACCGGCTTCCCTCCCCGGGCCGGTCCGGAGCGGGTGAAGAAATTGGTTGACATGGCGGTGGTCCGAATTACTTTCGCGCCAGGTGCCCAGATCGCTCCAGCGTGGTGGCGGCGGCCTGGGGGGCGACGGCCTCAGGAGGAGAGTGGACATGGCTCGTGCTCGTTGGCTGGACGAGGAGTTTCGTGAGGATCAGATCGGCCGCGCCTTCGGCGACGATGACGGCGACGATGACGACCTCGACGAATGGGACGACGACGACGAGGACGACTGGGAGGATGACGACGACTGGGACGACGACGAGGAGGATGAGGACGAGGACGACGAGGACTGGGAGGACGACGACTAGGTAGGCAGGCCGCCCGCGGCCCTCACGTCATGCTCCTCGGGGTCAGGTGAGGTCCTCAGCTCATTCCAGGTAGGTGTAGCCCTCGATCCCCTGCTCGAGGAATCGGCGCATGCTCATGCCCTCCTCGAGGGTCAAGCGCTTGGCGGCCAACGACGCCTCGATCTCCTGACGCAGGGTCCGCCGCATGGCGTCGACGTCGTATTGCACGAATCCGAGGACGTCCCGGACGCTGTCTCCCTCGACGATCTCTTCGACCTGCCATATCCCGTCGGGATCCAGGCTGATGTGGACCGCGTGGGTGTCGCCGAAGAGGTTGTGGAGGTCCCCCAGGGTCTCCTGATAGGCTCCCGTGAGGAACACGCCCAGGTAGTAGGGCTCCCATTCGCCGGCGGGTCCTCCGTCGTTGCTGCCCCTCCGGAGGGCGTGGAGCTCCAGCGTACGCTTGGGCTCCCCCTCGCCGGGGAAGCGGTCCACCCGACCGTCGGAGTCGCAGGTGATGTCGGCGAGGATGGCCCTCCGCGTAGGCCGCTCATCCAGGCGCTGGATGGGAATGATGGGGAAGACCTGATCGACTCCCCACGAGTCGATGAGGGACTGGAACAGGCTGAAGTTGGAGAAGTAGATGTCACCGAGACGGTCCGGAAGGTCGGCGAGCTCCTCAGGGAGGTCGTCGCCCTGGCGGCTCCGCAGCACTGCGTTCGCGATGGCCCAGAACAGGTCCTCGGAGGCGGCGCGGGCGGTGATGGTCATGTACCCGAGGTTGAAGAGGCTCATGGCCTCTCCCAGGGCGTGCTCGGCGTCGTGGTAGACCTCCACGGGCTCGCCCTCCGCCAGCCGCTCGTAGGCGTCCACGAGATCCAGCAGCGGTTGGGGCGTCTCCTCCTCCGGCCCTTCCTCCAGGGCGCGCTTCACGAGGCTGTTGTCGGGCTCCTCGGGAAAGACCCTGCTCCCCAGGACCTGGAAGACGAGAACGCCGGCGTGGGCGACCAGGGCGCGCCCCGACTCGGTGATGATGTCGGGGTGCGGCACCCCGGCGTCGTCGCAGACGCCCTTCACCCGGTAGATGACGTCCTCGGCATACTGCTCGAGGGTGTAGTTCACCGAGGAGGCCGTGGGGGACTGGGATCCGTCGTAGTCGATGCCCAGGCCCCCACCCAGGTCGAGCATTCCCATGGGTGCACCCAGCCGTACGAGCTCGACGTAGATGCGCGCGACCTCGCTGACCGCGTACTTGATGGTCCGGATGTCGAAGATCTGGGATCCGATATGGCAGTGAAGCAGCCGGAGGCCGTCCAGCAGGCCCTCCTCCTCGAGCCAATCCACCGACGCCAGCACCTGACTGACGGAGAGTCCGAACTTGCCCCGGAAGCCCACCGAGTCGGCCCATCGGCCGATTCCGCCCGACGCCAGCTTCGCCCGAAGACCGAACCGGGGGGTCACGTTGTGGGCCCGGGCCGAGCGGATGAGGAGCTCGAGCTCGTGGGTCTGCTCGACGACGGGGATGATATTGCGCCCCATCTTGGCCGCCAGGACGACGGTCTCCACGTACTCGGCATCCTTGAAGCCGTTGCAGAGGAAGGGCATGCCGTCGTGCCCCCTGGTGAGGGACAGGCCGGCCAGGAGCTCGGGCTTCGAGCCCGCCTCGAGCCCGAAGCCCAGCGTCTCGCCCATCTCGACGATCTCTTCACAGAGGTGCCGCTGCTGATTCACCTTCACGGGATAGGCGCAGCAGTACTTGCCCTCATAGTTGCCGTTCTCGATGGCGCGGTCGAAACCGTGCCGCAGCTCTCTCATGCGGTGCGCCAGGACCCCGGGGAAACGGACGACCACGGGGGTGCCCAGGTCCCTGGCTTTCAGGCCTTCCACCACCTCCAGGAGGTCGAGGCTGCGTGAGGGCTCCCGGTCCGGACGGACCAGGACGGTCCCGGCGTCCGACACGCTGAAATACCCGGACCCCCACTCGGCCAGGCGATAGAGCCTGGCCGAGTCCTCGGGGGACCAGGCGGATGAGGCGGATGGGGTCATGGCCGTCAGGGTGGGGACGAGGTGGATGATCGTCGGGGGTCGCGCCGACCCGGACCAGAACAGTCTCCGCAAATCGCCGGGTCCACAAGGCCGGCCGGGAGGGTGATGCAGGCCGGTTCCGTGGGGACCCACGGCGGCCGCGCCGGCGGCGCCCCAACCCCTGGCCGCCAGGCCTTCGTCGGGCCACTTTTCGACACTCGACGGACCCTCCCCCCACCCCAACGCGGGACCGACCGCCATGGGTGCTCCTCGCGCACTGTCCTCTCTTGCCCTCGCCGCAGTCCTCGCCGTGCCTGCCGCGGCCCAGATCCCGAGCCCCCAGTCCGTGCTCGGCATTTCCGTTGGCGCCGACTTCCAGCTGGCCACCTACGAGCAGTCGTTGGACTACTTCCGGCGCCTGGACGCCGCGTCGGACCGACTGGAGCTTCGCGAGGTGGGCGTCACCAGCTACGGACGCCCCTGGTATGTGGCGCTCAGCTCCTCCGCCGAGAACCTCCGGAACGTGGAGCGCTATCGGGAGATCGCCAGGCGACTCGCACATCCGGGGGACATGGGAGATGAAGAGGCTCATCGGTTGGCGAGGGATGGGAAGGCCATCGTCCATATCGACGGGGGACTCCACGCCACC
>JARRLD010000298.1:0-5202 GCA_037387345.1 Gemmatimonadota bacterium | reverse complement strand
CACGAGTCGCCGAGGCGACTCCCTACGGCCTGGAGCCTCGTCACACGGGGGCTCCAGGCCGTGGCACAGCCAAGACTGGCGAACGGTGCCGCACCCCCTTCCGCCGGTCCGAGCGGCATTACAGCGAGTGTTGCGGAAAGGCGACACTCGACCGACCCGGGGGCCTGGGACATGCTCCATGGTCCTTCGAATTCCTATGGACCGCAGCGTCTTTGTCCTTTGTGTGGTCATGACGCAACAATGTTGCGATGAAGCGACACCGGGAGGCATGGTCTCGCCCTGCAGTCGTGTAGCTGCCGGTGACCCGGCTCGGGAGCCAACATCGGCCCCGCAGGTTCCGATCCCTGACCCGGGCCCCTAGGTTATCTCTGGGGGGACCGGGTCCCAACCTGCGTGCCCGCAACGGGTGGACCCGCCACATCGTCGTTCGGAGCGACGTGATGAACCGCGGCATCTCTCGGTCCTCGGCCCTCCTCCTTCTCGCCACCGTGTTCACGGTCGGCCTCACCTTCGCGACGCTGGAGCTCCCTTACCTCATCGACGGTTTCCTGCAGGGGGCCGTCGTGACGCCCGGTTTGGACTCCCACGTCGACGAAGTGAGCCGCCTCAAGACCGAGCTCTTCATGGCGCACTACCACGTGCGCGCCATCGGCTACGGAGCGTTCTTCCTCCTCCTGGCCCTGATCGTGGCCGGATTCGCCACGAGGCGGACCGGCTGGGCGATCCTGGGCGCGTTCGGGGTCATGCTGGCGGTGTTCGCCCAGTTCGCCAGCGTGATGTTCTTCCTGGCGGGCCTGGGGATGCTCAACGCGATCTGGCTTCCGATCCTGGACATCTCCTATGAGTTGCAGAGCTGGGGCCTGGTGATCGAGGCGCCGAACGACGTCCTCCGCTGGCTGCTGGCGCAGGTGGGGGTGGATTCACCGTGGCCGATCATCGTGTTCTTCATCGGCGCCGGCATCCTGATCTTCCTGTTCGGAACGTATGCCTGGCTGTCTGCACGGGCCCGGGATGATGAGGTGGCGACCTCCTGGGTCTACCGGCTGAGCCGACACCCTCAGTACCTGGGCTGGATCCTCTGGACGTACGGCGCCTACCTGCTGATCGGGTTGGCTCGGTACCCGAAACGATCGTGGGGGATTGGTGCCAGCCTGCCGTGGCTGATCTCGACCCTGGTCATCATTGCCGTGGCGCTGGTGGAAGAGCTGAACATGGAGCGGCGTCACGGCGAGGAGTACCAGGAGTATCGGCGGGGCGCACCGTTCCTGTTCCCCCTCCCGGGCATGGTGTCGCGCGCGCTGTCAGCCCCATTCCGGCTCCTGTTCGGCCAGGATCGGCCCACGAGGGTCCGCGAGGTGGTGGCCGTTGTGGGGCTCTGCGGCGTGATGCTGATCGGGGCGTCGGCGTTCTTCTATGGTGGTGGTCTGGAAAGCACCGTGGTGAGGTTCTCCTCACCGGAACGGCGGGATGCCCGCATGGAGGCGCTGGTGCAGGAGGCAGCCGAGGTGCCCAGCGCGCGGCGGCGGCTCCAGCTCCTGGGCGAGCTGGCTTCGTTCGGTGATCCGGCGGTGGATCTGCTCCTGGGGCTGGTCGAGGGGGCGGACACCGGGCTGAGGGTGGCGGCGGCGGAGGTGCTCGAGAACCGTCCGGCAGGGCGGGCCGTGCCGGCGCTTGCCGTAGCCTCGTCCCACTCCGACGAGAATCTCCGATACCACGCCACTCTGGCGCTCGTCGCGACCCGGTCGCCCGCGGCTCGCCAAGCACTACTCGCGCGCCTGGACGATTCTGCGACCCACGTCCGGGACGCCGCCTTCGTTGGCCTCGCGGCTCTGGGAGCCGAGGAGCTCCTGGCCAGGGTCCCGGTGGCGCTGGCGTCGCAGGGCCCATGGACCCGCGCGCAGACCGTGGCGGCCCTGGGCCTCCTGGGCTCGGAGGCCGGGTTGCCGTTCGTGACGGCGAGCCTGCGGGACGAGGCCTCCCTGGTGCGCCGGGACGCCGCGGTGGCTCTCCTCCGAATCGGGTCGGCCGCGGCGCGTCCCGCGCTCCGGACCGCTCTCGAGGATTCCGACTTCGAGGTCGGGATCTACGCCGCCGAAGCGCTGAAGCGGCTGCCGAAGGTCATGGAGGTGCCGGAGGACGCGACGGTGGTACGGAACGGCACCGTGGTCCTCGGCACGGGAATGGCGGGGATCCCGGACGGCGTGGTGGTGGTTCGGGGCGATCGCATCCTGGCCGCCGGCCCGGCGGAGGATTTCCGGATTCCGGAAGGCGTCCGCAGCCTCGATGCCGGGGGCGGGACGATCCTTCCCGGGATCATCAATGCCCATGTCCACCATGGTGCGCCCTCCGAGCTCCGGCACCTCTTCCTGCTGGAGGGGGTCACGACCGTCTGTGACCTGGGGTCGGCGCTACGCGAGATGGACCAGTTCGTGGAGGAGGCGTGCGCGGACGGCCCCGCGGCCCGGGGGGTTCGCGCCGGTCCCATCGTGACGGCTCCGGGCGGCTACCCCGATGGGCTGTACGGGACCCGCATCAACTACGAGATCGCGAGTCCCGGGGACGCGACTCGCGCCGCGTTGGATCTTGCGGCCCGCGGTGCCGACCTGATCAAGATCGCCGTGGACCCCACCTGGAACGCGGAGCACCCGCTGCCAACCCCGGACCTGAAGACCGTCCGCGCCCTGGTCGAGGCGGCCCACACCCATGGGCTGCTGGTCCGGGCCCACATCATCCGGCCGCAGCAGATGGACCTTGTCATCGAGGGTGGCGTGGATGTGATCGAGCACCTGGGCATGCCGGCGTGGCCCTCCCGTGCGGAGGAAGACCGCGTGATGGCCAGCGAAGACCCGGTGGGGCTCTTCTTCGACCGGTGGGTACCGGACTATCAGCCTCGGCTGGAGCGGATGGTCGCCGAGGGGATCGCCATGGTGCCCACGCTCAGCGCCGTGATCGGAGGGTTCTACAACGCAGAGCAGCCCACGGCCCGGCAGCGATGGGTCGTAGACATCCTGATGGAGATCGTTCGCCGGTTCCACGAAGCCGGCGGCGCGGTGGCGGTCGGGAACGACTTCAACGACCGGGCCACGACCGAGCGGCTCCCTCTCCTCGAGATCGAAATGCTGCTCCGGGCAGGCCTGTCTCCCATGGACGTCCTGGTGGCCGCGACCCGGAACGGCGCGAGGGTCTGCGGCAGGACGTGGGAGCTGGGCACGTTGGAGCCCGGGAAGCTGGCGGACCTCATCGTCGTGGACGGAGATCCCCTGATCGATCCCGTGGCCGCGCTCCGGCGGGTGACGCTGGTGATGCGGGGGGGCGTGCCCCTCACCCCGTAGATCCGCCGACCGACCCCAAAGCCCGGCGTCAGGGAGCCCGGACGGACGCTTCCGCGAAGCTCCGGATGCGCCGGACGATAGCGTGAAGGCCGTTGCTCCGGGCCGGCGATAGATGGCGGCTCAGACCGGTGCGATCCAGGAAGTACAGCTCGGACCCGGCGATCTCGGCGGGGGAACGGCCGTCCAGGACGCGGAGGAGCAGAGCGATGATTCCACGGGTAATGGTGGCGTCACTGTCGGCCAGGATGCGCACGTGTCCGTCCTGGAGCTCCGTTCGAATCCAGACACGGGACTGGCACCCGGAGACGGAGTACCTGTCGGTCCTGAGCCCGTCCTCGTCCAGCTTGTGATCCCTGCCCAGGTGAACCAGGTACTCGTACGTCGCGAGCCCGTCCTCGAGACCGGCCATCTCCTCGATGATCTCGTCCTGAGCCAGGTCGAGGGCCGCCCGGGATCCGGGGACTGCCGAGTCGTTCACGGCGCCGCCGCCTCGGGAATCCCCGTTTCCACGTGGTTCCCGTCGTCCGCGCTCCACTCGAGCCATCCGCCGTCGAAGACCGAGACCCTCGGCCAGCCCATCATCCAGGCGTTGAAGAACGCTTCGCTGCCCCGCCATCCGGTGCCACAGTAGAAAGCGTTGTGCTTGTCCGGCGTGATGCCGACCCGCGCCCATGCGGCCGCGATCTCCCCGTGCTCCCGGGACGTGTGATCCAGGTTGCGGTAGTTCTCCATGTGGTATGCGTCGCTCCCGCAGTCGCCCCATACCGATCCCGGGATCCGCCCCTTCTTCTCGATGTAGTTGTATCCGCTCACCTCGCCGATGTACTCAGGCCAGCTCCTTACGCTCACCAGGTTCGCCTCCGGCGAGGCCAGGATCGCTCTGGCTTGCGGCAGGTCCACGGCCAGCTCCGGAGCGCCGGGCACCTCGACACCGAAGTCCTCGGCGGGTCGGGCACGGACCTCCTCGGTGGTCGTGGGCAGTCCCGCGTCGGTCCACGACTGGAGCCCTCCGTTGAGGATCCTGACGTCCCCGACGCCAGCCCACAGCATGATGAAGGCGCAGCGGAACGCCGCGAGCTGCCCGGCGCTGCTCCCCGGGAAAGGGTCCCGGTTGTCCGGAAACGAGAACCTGCCGTAGAGCACGACCGTGGTGGTCGAGGTGATCCCCATCGCCTGCAGTGCTTCCCGCACCTCAGCGGGGGACCTCCGGTTCCAGGTCTCCGGTGACTCCAGGGTCAGCGTGTCCAGGCTCAGGGCTCCCCGGATATGCCCCTTCTCGTAGTCCCCCGGGTTCCGGTAGTGGGTGTGGCAGAGGACGTGGGAACCCCCGGTATGCTCCGGGGCGCTCCCCGTTGAGAGCAGCTCGTTGAGCCACTCCGGCGGGACCAGGTGGGTGTATCGGGGAAGGACCTCCATGGGGAGCGTTTCGTCGGCGCACCACTCCTCGACGAAGTCCAGGTAGAGGCTCACGCGACCGTGCCCCGCCCTCCGGAACATGTCTCCCACATGCTCCACCTCGTTCCGATCGTATCCGTACACGGCGATGGCGTCTTCGGGTCGGATTCCCTTGCCGCGCACGATCTCGATCCACTCCAGATAGCGGCTCCACTTGAACGGAAGGCTGCGGGCCCCCGTGATATGCCCTCCGCGGGCTTCTCCCCGGAGGCGCCAGCCGTTGTAGGCGTCGACGGGCCGGACGTCCACGACATGGGTCCGCCCATCACCCAGCCTGCGGCGCAGCTCCCCGGTGGAGAGACGTGGAAGTGGGTCGGCCATCGCGCTGGGGCTCCTGGGATCGAGGTTCCGGTGTCTTCTGCAGGCCGGGACGTGAGACTGCGTCGGCGCGGCTCGGACGGTAGGCCCGTCCGAG
>JARRLD010000297.1:0-5214 GCA_037387345.1 Gemmatimonadota bacterium | reverse complement strand
CTCGACGTCGAATACCCCGTCGCACTCCTCGAAGAAGTTCATCCGACCCAGGTACCCCACCACATCCGCGCTTTCGGGGATCTGCAGCCTCGGAAGCGCGCCCTGGTGATCACGGATCCAGGTCCCCGTCAGGAGTAGAGCCACCATCCCGTTGGGATCGACCCATCGGAGGTGGCGGGCATCAAACAAGGTCCTCCCCGAGCCGGTCAAAGCGACGGCGTCGAAGAAGCCGTCGACCGTCTGGTGGTCGAGCGAGCCCGGTACGGTGATCACCTCCACGAGCGGGTCCCTATTCCTGGGTGTGGGAAAGACGTCCCGCGAGGTGCCGGTAGAGTCCACGGGCACCCCGATGGTCGACGTTGCGGGCAGCGAATCGGTTCGCCTCGCGCGCGGCAGGGTCGACTCCCTCTCCCGCCAACAGTCGACTGAAGAAGGTAGCACCCCAGACGTCCCCGCACCCCGTAGGATCCCCTTCGCGGGGCCCTTCCTCGAGGGCCACCAGGCGGGACCTGGCGGGACGGGGGAGGGCGAGCCCCCCTGGGCGTCGCCAGGAGGTGGGGTCCGGTCCCAGATCGGCGTTGGCAATGTACGCAGCACCCCTCGCTCCCATGGTCACGGTGATGAGCTTCAACTCCGGGCCCAACGCTTCGGCGGCCAGGCGCCACGGGTCGCCGGCAGCATCCCCCAGAAGATCGAACTCGTCTTCGTTCATCTGCACGACGTCGAAGCAGCCCAACCAATCCCCCCACCCGAGAAGCGTCTGAGGGAGACGAAGTCCCTGATGGTTCATGCCCAGGAAGAGAGAGTGCAGATCGGCGTACATCGGCCCTCGGTACCCTGCACGCAAAGCCCGTGCCGTCGGAAGCTCCAGCTCGAACCCGGAGATGAAATTCACGTACAGGGCATCACAGAGGTCCACCACCGGCGCGAGCTCCGGCCAGGTCCAAGGGGGGACTCCCCCGGTCAGCCGCTCGCAGCGACGCTCCCGACTCGTGTACCTGAGCTCCACCCGGTTGTTGGGGTCGGGAACCACGACGATGCCGGAGTCATCCATCCCGGGGATCTCTCTGAGGAAACGGAAGGCTTCCTCCGAGAGGTCGCGCCCCACCTTCACGATGGGCAGGAGTCGCCAGTCCTCCGGAAGAGCCGCACCGAGCGCGGCGAGGGCGTAAGCGATCCCTCCCCACTCCTCCACCGGCTCCGCTCGGCCGTCCCGATCGATGATGCGGTCCATGACCAGGGTGCCGAGCACCCCGAGGGTGCGACATTCCCTCATCGTGACCGGGTAACCTCCAGGAAAAGTCCCGCAGCACCGATGACGCCGGCCGTCTCCGGAAGATCTCCCGGAACGATGCGGCAGACCCGCTCGGCGGTCCGGAAGGCCCGTCGTCGAACCTCGGAACGGACGGGACCGAACAGGTGTTCCCCCGCCCGGGTGACGCCGCCGACGATCACGATGACCTCAGGATTGAGCACGTTCACCACGTTGGCGATCCCGGCCCCGAGGATCTTGGCCGTCTCCAGCATCACCTCCAGGGCGTAGGCGTCCTGCTGGACGAGGGCCTCGTAGACCGTCACGGCGGTGATCCGATCGAGGTCGCCCTCGACCATCTCCAGGAGCTGGGATTCCGCCCCCGCCTCGAGACCTTCCCTGGCCCGGGCGGCGATGTTGGGCCCCGAGGCATAGGCTTCCAGGCACCCGTAGTTTCCACAGGCACAGCGGCGACCAGTGAAGTCGATGGTCATGTGACCCAGCTCTCCGGCGGTGGCCGAAGTGCCGCGCACCAGCTGCCCGCCGAGGACGACTCCCCCTCCGATCCCCGTTCCGAGCGTCACACCCACCAGGCTCTGGGCCTCCCTGGCCGCGCCCATCCAGAACTCGCCCCAGGTGGCGCAATTGGCGTCGTTCTCGAGGTTGGCGGGAAGGCCCAGGGCGTCTGCCAGCCCATCGCGGAGCGCAAGGTCCCTCCAGCCCAGGTTGAAGGCATCCAGAACGATGCCCCTCTCGAGGTCGAGCGGGCCGGGGCATCCGATTCCGACTCCGATGACGTCATCCCTCGAGCCGCCGATCTCGGAGAGCCCCTCTTCCATCGCCTCTTCCACCATCCGGACGATGTGGCTCACGACTTCCTGGGGTGGTCCCAGCGATGCGGTGGCCCGGGTTCTGAGCCCGAGCGGTCGGCCGCCTCGCGTCGATACGAGCCCCACGACCACGTTCGTCCCCCCGATATCGACCCCGACCACCCACGGCCCCGTCACGATGCCTCCAGGGTGCTACCCTCCCACGCACCCCGGCCCGCGCCGATCTCGAGTCCGTCGAGCGCCATGAGATGCTCCTTTCCGGTGGGGACGCCAGGGCCATTCCACATGATTCACACCGCCGTCAACCTATCGCACATCCGGCCCCGGCGCCGCCGCTGTCGTTGAGCTCGCCCTCACTCTCCCTCCAGATTGAGCACGGCGAGGAACGCCTCCTGGGGAATCTCCACTGCCCCGACCTGCTTCATCCGCCGCTTGCCCTCCCTCTGCCTCTCGAGAAGCTTGCGCTTCCGCGTGATGTCACCGCCGTAGCACTTGGCCGTCACGTTCTTTCGGAGGGCCTTCACGTTGGTCCTGGCGATGACGTTGTTTCCGATGCTCGCCTGGAGCGCCACCTCGAACTGCTGTCGGGGAATCAGGGTCTTGAGCCTCCGTACGAGGTCGCGACCGTAGTAGTAGGCCTTGTCCCGATGGATGATGACGCTGAAGGCGTCCACCGGATCGCCGTTGACGAGGATATCCAGCTTCACGAGCTCGTCGGGCCGGTACTCGGCAAACTCGTAGTCCAGGGCGGCATACCCCCTGGTTCCGCTCTTCAGCCGGTCGTAGAAATCCAGCACGATCTCGGCCAGAGGCAGCTCGAAGTGCATCTCCACCCGCTGAGGGTCCGGATAGGTCATCCCCAGGGACGTGCCTCGGCGGTCATAACAGAGCTTCTGGACGTTCCCGATGTACTCCGTGGGACAAACGATGTGCGCTCTCACGATGGGCTCGGCGATGCTCTCGATCCGGCCCGCCTCGGGAAGCGCCGTAGGGCTCTCCACCTGGAGCTCCGTGCCGTCGGTGAGACGCACGTGGTACTCCACGTTGGGCACCGTGGTGATAAGGTCGACGCCGAATTCCCGCTCGAGGCGCTCCTGGATGATCTCCATGTGGAGCAGGCCCAGAAACCCGCACCGGAAGCCGAAACCGAGGGCCACCGACGTCTCCGGCTCGTAGTGCAGGCTCGCATCGTTGAGCTTCAGCCTCTCCAGGGCATCTCGAAGATCCTCGTAGTCTTCGGTCGAGGTGGGATAGAGGCCGGCAAACACCATGGGCCGGGCCTCCTGGTAACCGGGAAGCAACTCGCCGGCCCGCCGGCGGGCGTCGAGGATGGTGTCGCCCACACGGGTATCGGACACTCCCTTGATGGCGGCCACCAGATAGCCGACCTCGCCCGCGGTCAAATCCGCTTGCGGCCGGCGTCCGAGCCGCATGTGCCCGACCTCCGTGACCTCGTAGGTGCGGTCCACGTTCCCGAAGGTGATCTCCATTCCCGTCCTCACCGTCCCGTCCACGATCCGAACCGAAGGGACCGCGCCGAGATACCGGTCGTAGTACGAGTCGAAGATGAGCGCTTTGAGAGGGGCGGCGGCGTCGCCCTGGGGTGGGGGTACGCGGTGCACGATGGCCTCGAGAATCTCCTCGATGCCTCTTCCCTCCTTCGCGCTCGCCAGGAGGACCGACCCGGCCTCGACGCCGAGAAGGTCCGCAACTTCGTCTCTCCGCCGGTCCGGTTCCGCACCGGGGAGGTCGATCTTGTTCAGGACGGGCAGGATCTCGAGTCCGGCGTCCAGAGCCAGGAAGAGGTTCGACAGCGTCTGGGCCTGGATCCCCTGGGTGGCATCCACGACCAGGAGTGCCCCCTCGCAGGCCGCCAACGAACGGGACACCTCATACGTGAAATCGACGTGTCCCGGCGTGTCGATGAGATTGAGCGCGTACTCGTCCCCGTCCACCGCCCGGTAGTTCATACGGACGGCGTGGAGCTTTATGGTGATGCCTCGCTCACGCTCCAGCTCGTTGTCGTCCAGCACCTGCTCACGCATCTGTCGCTTGTCGAGGGTCGCGGTCCGCTCGAGGAGCCGGTCCGCCAACGTCGACTTCCCGTGGTCGATGTGTGCAACGATGCAGAAGTTACGGATGTGGTCGAGGCGCACGGGGCCGTGGGGTTCTTGTGGCTGCTCTGCGGTGTCGGCGAGGACGACGGGAAACCTGGCCGGGTAAGTTAACGGGCCGATTCGGGCTACCGAAGTCCCGTCCGCCCAGAGGTCAGCGCCTGCCTCGATCGAGGGCCTGACCAGGCCGGCGCCGAGGGGGCCGGAGGTCCCGCGCCTCCGACCCCCTCACATTCTCGCCGGTCCCCTCAGCCGCCTGGCTTCCGCCGCGGCGGTGGCCGCTTGGTCGCCTTCGTCGGAGGCCTGGCCCTCACGGTGGGTCGAGCCCCCGAGCCCTTGCGAGCGGTCGGAGGTCTCACCGAGGCGCGGGGCTTCGTGCGGGACGCGGAAGGTGGCGACGCAGACCCCCTGCGCGGCACCACAACCCGCGTGGGGGTCCTCGTCGGCGGCGTCGCCGACGGTCTCCGGGTGCTCGAGGAGGGCCGTGACGCTCCGCCGACACGGGACGTGGTGGGGCGCCTTTGCAGCACCGGACGCTCATTGTTCCTCACCCCGCTTCTGGACGGGCCCGTGGCGCTCGGGCGCCTGCCCGTGGCGCCCGGAGAGGTCACCGATCCCCTGGACGTGGAGGGGCGCCTCGCTCCGGACGGGACCGAGCCCGTGGTGGAGGGCACGGTGCGCCCGGTCGGCGACCGTTCCCAGACCTGAGATCGCGAGGGGGATGTGGGCGATCCTGATCGGAGCGACTGGCTGGGAGTCCTGGGCCTTCGGGGCGGCACGTACTCTGTCCGGGGCGCGGCAACGGACGGCTCCACATACCGCGCGGGACGCCGAAGCGGAGGCTGGCGCGTGCGCACGAGGGGAGACCATGGCTCCCCGTTGGCGCGCTCCTTGAACTCGAAGCGCGGGACCCCGCGGCGCGGTTGGGCGAATACCACCCTCGTGCCGGCGTACCGATACGAAGGGTAGAAGTACGGATCGTCCCAGATCACCACCCGGTAGGTGGCGCAGACGTACG
>JARRLD010000296.1:0-5238 GCA_037387345.1 Gemmatimonadota bacterium | reverse complement strand
CGAGGTCGGATTCCTGGCCGTTGATCGCGATGGAGTGACCTCGACTGGCGCCACACTCAAGTGGTCCTCGGTCGCCGACGCCGATGCGTACAACGTTTATCGCGGGCAGGTCGTCGACCTCACCGACATGACTTGCTTTGCGCCGATGGTGATGGCCACGACGGTCGATGATGGCGCCACGCCAGCCGAACTGTTCCTCTACCTGATTTCATCGATCGGTTGCGGCGAGTCGGGCGTCGGGGACGATAGCTGGGGTGCCCGGCCGTTGCCTGTGCCCTGCCCCTGAGCGTCGTTGGTTCGCGGATTCGTTCGTGGGTGCGGCAGCCACGAATCTTCCGCTTCTGCCATGGGATCCGGGCTACGCCGGAGCCGGAAGACCGATCCTCCGCGCGAGGTCCAGGAACCGCGGATCCTCGTGCAGCGCGTCGAACTCCGACACGTTGAGCAGGTTCTGCAGGAACGGATCCCGTTCATCGTATGCCTTTTCGAGAAAACGCATGGCCTGGTCGTAGTCGCCGGCGGCGGCGCAGGACTGGGCCACTTCGAGCGGAGAGTCGGTGCTTTCGGGGCGCAGGGAATGCTTCATGCGTTCCCTGTTGATGGCCTTCCAGCCACCCTCGTCATAGCGTTCCCTGTTCCAGGCGATGGCCTCCGGAGAGAGACCGAAGAACTCGAAGACCACTTCGAGCGTCGCGAAGGCTTCGTCGTCGCGCCCCAGCTTCAGATCGGCGCTCATCTGTGCGAAGCGTACCAGCGCGCTGTCGCCCAGCTCGAGGGTCCGATCGACCTGGGCCAACGCCTCCTCATGGCGGCCGGCGGCCTCGAGGACGTTGGCCAGCGAGGCGTTGATGACCACCGACAGGGGATCGAGCGAGCGCGCCACCTCCAGCTGGGCCACCGCATCGTCGAAGCGCTGCATGCTGGCCAGGAACTCGCCGTACCACTGATGGGCCGTCGCGTAACCGGGATTGAGCTCGAGCGCCTTGAGGTGAGCCCGGTCGGCGCTGTCCCAATCCCACGCGATCTCGTAGGTGCCCGCCTGCGCGGAGTAGGCCTCGCCGAGCCGGTCGTCAATGGCCAGGGCTCGCTCCACGGCCGCCCGTCCCCGGCGCATCGCCTCGTGGGGGTCGAGACCGAGTAGCTCACCGTAACGTACGAGGTAGGATTCGGCGACGCCGACGTGAGCCAGCGCAAAGGTCGGGTCGCGGTCGATCGCCTGATTGAAGTAGTCGAGTCCCTGACGCACGCCGTCGGGAGTTCGCTGGTTCCAGCTGTGTCTTCCCCTCAGGTACAGCATGTAGGCCTCGTTGTCCGTCGTGGGCCGGGACGACAGACGCGTCTGCTGCTCGCCGGTCAGCTCAGGGCGCAGGCTGTCCGCGATCGCACGCGCGATCTCCTGGGGCATGGCGAAGAGATCGTTCACGGGGCGGTCGTATCGATTGCCCCAGATGTGCGTGCCGTCGCTCACATCGACAAGCTCGACGCCGAGCATCACCCGGTCCCCCAGCCGCGTCATCCGTCCGGTCATGATCGCGCCGACGTTGAGCTGCTTGCCGATGTCGATCGGGTCCCGCTCGTCCCCCTTGAAGCGGAACACGGTAGTGCGAGCCATGATGCGCAGGTCGGGCAGCCGCGCGAGGTCGTTGATCACTTCCTCGGTGACACCGTCGCCGAGAAACTCGGTCTCCTCGTCCCCTTCTCCGACCACGATGGGCAGGACCGCGATCGAGTCGATCACGGCAGGGCCGGAAGGCGCCGATGGCCAGAAGACGACACCCAGGACGGCAAGCACCAAGGCCAGGCCCGCGGACGCCGTCAGCACCTTCTTTCTGGACCACGTCGCCGCCGGCAAGGCGGGGCGGGTTCCGGAGGCCACGGAGTGACTCTGGTCGGTGTCGCGCCTGAGTCGGGCGAGATCCGCGCGCAGGTCCGACGCGCTCTGGTAGCGCAGCTCGCGGTCCTTCTCGAGCAGCTTGCTGATGATCTGCTCGAGCTCGGACGGCACCTCGGGGTTGACCTGCGCCGGGGAGGCCGGAGCCCGGTTCAGGATCGAGTCGAAGACGACGCCCGAGGTGGCCCCGCCGAAGGCGCGGCGCGCCGTCGCCATCTCGTAGAGCACGACGCCGAGCGAGAACAGGTCGGAGCGGCCATCGAGCTCTTCGCCCCGAACCTGCTCGGGAGACATGTAGGCCACCGTCCCCAACACCGAGCCGGGCTGGGTCAGGTCCGCGACCATGGTCTCCTGCTCGGTCGGCCCGGCGCCCACGGTCGATTCGGGCTCCGGGTCCTGCACCTTGGCCAGGCCGAAGTCGAGGATCTTGGGCTGACCACGCTCGGTGACGAAGATGTTGGCCGGCTTGATGTCGCGATGCAGGATCCCCTTCCCGTGCGCCGCGTCGAGCGCGTCGGCGATCGCGGTGGCGAGCGTGAGCAGGGCGTCGAGTCCCAGCGCCCCACGAGCCAGGCGCTCGGCCAGCGTCGTTCCCTCCAGGAGCTCGGCGGCGATGAACCGGTGCCCCTCGAACTCGTTGATGTCGTAGATCGTGAGGATGTTCGGATGGTTGAGGGCCGAGGCCGCCCGAGCTTCACGCAGAAAGCGCTCGAGCGCCTGGTGCTTGCCGGAGACGCCCTCGGGCAGGAACTTCAGCGCGACGTGCCGGTGCAGCTTGGTGTCCTCTGCGCGCCAGACGACACCCATGCCGCCCTCGCCGATCTTCTCGATCAGGCGGTAGTGGAGGAACTGCTGTCCGGCCTCGATGGCCATGCTTGCTTCCCCAGCCGAAGGGCGCTCCCAGATCTTACACGCAGGCGGCGTCCTCGTTAAATGATCGGCGCTTCGCGCCGATAGAAGGTCTAAGATGGCTGGGAAGGAGACTTGACAGGGACTTGCTCATGGATGCGTAGACTTCGAAAACCCGAAAGTTCCGGCTTAGATCTATCCCGTATTGACCCGACCTCTAATACCAGGGTGTCCCCGAAACCACGATTCGGTACACGTCCCCGTTTGAGGGCCTACCGCCCCTCAAGCCCCCTCACCCAATCCTGAATCAAAACCGGATTAGGCCGCTCACGCCCCCGCGCCTCCGCCGTCGGCCCCAACGAAAGCACCCTCTCATCCACAGGATGCACATCGAACATCGTACTGATCCCCTGCACGACCTCGAGCGGCAAACTCATCACATCCTTCGGCTGCCCGGGCACCGACACACCGTTTTCTTCCGTGAACTCGACCACCCGAATCGCCCCATCCGTCCCGGACGACTGCCACCCCTGCCCCTCCCACGCGTGATAGTAGAGCCGCCCGCTCGGGACCCAGCGCGGCCCCCAGCCGGCCCCCTCCGAAACCTGCCAGAGCGCCTTGCCGTCAAGGCTGCGCACGTACAGATGCACGGCCCCAGAGTCGTCGCCGGAGACGTAGGCGATGTAGCGATCGTCAGGCGAGAAGACACCGTGCCAGTCGGCGTTCGCGGTCGATGTGAGCGCCTCGGGTTCGCCGACCGGCTTACCCTCTTCGTCGAGTCGCAAAAGACTCAGGTCCGAGCCGCGGTCGACCGTCATCGTATGGAACAACAACATCCGACCGTCGGACGACCACGCCGACGGATTCTGATCGTCGTCACCGGTCGTCAGCCGCTCGGCTTCACCGAACCCGTCGGCACGCTTGCGGTAGATGTTCGAAGCACCCCCGGCACGATTCGACGAGAACGCGATCCACTTGCCGTCGGGACTCCATGCGGCCGAACGATCCGACGCCGTCGAGTCCAGCGTCAGGCGCTTGTTTTGCCCTGTCTCCAGCTCGTAGATCCAGATGTCGCTCGACGTGCCGACCCCCTTGGTGTAGGCGATCCGCTTCCCGTCCGGGGAGATGCGCGGATGGAACATCTGATCCGGTCCCAGCAGCGGCGCCGACGGCCCGTCCTTGCCGTTCCACGTCATCTCGTACTCGAGCGAGTTGGCCCCCTGGCCGGGGATGTAGATCAACGTCCCGTTGTCCGAGACGTCGTACTGCGCCCCGCCGTTTCCGAGCGCGTAATAGACGTCGGACACCGTCGGCACCGGCGGCGAGGTGACGGTGAGCGTCTCGACGTCGAAGCCCATCACGTGGAGCACACCGTCACGCACGAATCCGACATGACCGTCGAAGTAGCGCGGGTAGTAGCCGCCCTTCTGCAGGACGTGCACCTTGCCCGAGTCGAGCTCCCGCACTTCGCTCCGTGCCTCGGCGAAATCGCCGGCGAGTCCCGCGAGGTAGAGCAATGCCTTGCCGCCGGGTAGAATCTGCGGCCAGCGATGCGAGTTGGTCAATGCGTCGGACGCACCCTCCAGGTCCGTGACCACCTCCGCCTCCCCGCCGTTCTCCGGAACCCGCATGATCGGATGCCGCGTCCCGGGCGCGTAATAGATGAAGCCGTCGTCGGACCAGCTTCCCCCGCGACCGGAGTCCGTCGCCGCGGCCAGCACGATCGGTTCGCCGCCGTTGACCGACACCTTTTTCAACTTTCCGCCGGCGTAGAAGGCGAACCACTGCTCGTCCGGGGAGACCGCCGCGATCTGGCCACCCTCGGTCCCGGGCACCGGAGTTGCGTCCAACCGTGACAGGTCGCGCACCCAGAGCCGTTCCTCGCCGGCTTCTCCGCCTCGGTAAAAAAGACGGTGGCCTCCCGACAGCAGCATCAGATTGCAGCCGGCCCCGGCAGGGTTGGCCCAGGGAGTCAAACCGATCTGCGAGCGAAAGATCGGCCTCGCCTCCTCGCCGGTGAGCTGCCAGGCGGCGATCGACGCCATCGCGATCAGCAGCGCCGCCGCCGCGACGAGCCACGGCAGCTTACCGGGCCGGCCGGCGGCAAGCTCCGCGTGACCCTGCGGCAGGATCCCGCTCGCGCGGTCGTCGGGGTCGTCGATCGCATCCTCGAGCCGCGCGCGCATCTCGGCGATCGATTGCGTTCTCCGGCGCGGATCCGTGATCAGGCAACGCTTGAGCTGACGCCGGACCAGCGGCGGCGTCTCCTCGGGCAACCGCTCCCAGTCGGGTTCGGCACGCAGCACTGCGGCCAGCGTGTCCGAGATCGTCGCCTCTGCGAACGGCCGCGCGCCGCTGAGGATCTCGTAGAACAACGCGCCGAACGACCAGATATCGGCGCGCCGGTCGACGTCCTGACCGCGCGCCTGCTCCGGACTCATGTAGGCGGCGGTGCCGAGGATCACACCGGCGACCGTGCCCAGCGAGGTGACCGTGGG
>JARRLD010000295.1:0-5736 GCA_037387345.1 Gemmatimonadota bacterium | reverse complement strand
GAGCCGGTCTGGCCTTCGACGAGCTGGACGACGCCCTTCACCTCCTCGCCCATCTCCTCGTGGGGCACGCCGATCACGGCTGCGTCCAGCACGGCGGGGTGGAGCACCAGGACGTCCTCCGCCTCGCGCGGGAAGACGTTCACGCCGCCCGAGACGATCTTGAAGGTCCAGCGATCCGTCAGGTAGAGGTAGCCGTCGCCGTCGACGTGCCCGACGTCACCGAGGGTTCGCCAACCGTGTACGTTCTGTAGCGCGGCGGTCTCCTCGGGGTCCTTGTAGTAGACGTTGCGGACATCCGGATCCTCGAAGTAGATGGTGCCGTCATCTCCCGGCGGGAGCTCTCTGCCATCGTCGTCCACGATGTGGATGATCCCGCGCTTCGAGCTCCGCCGCTTCACCTCCCCCGGGCACGGGGCGGCGCCATGGACGACCTTCTCCAGGGAGGAGAGGTCGTACCTGCGCCTCGTGGCCTCCGGGAGCTTGAGCAGACGCGTGAACATCGTCGGGACGAAGTGCGCGAACGTCACCCGGTAGCGCTCGATCGCGCGCAGGGTCTCCTCGGCATCGAAGCGCTCGGTCAGCACGACGGTCCCGCCGAAGCGTTGCACATTGGTCGCGTAGCCGACGGGTGCGGCATGGTAGAGAGGGCCGAGGGACAGGTGCACGGTACCTCGGCCGAAGCCCCAGTGTCGCGAGAAGGCGATCGCCACCGGGTCGCCGCGTCCCATCACACCCTCGGGTAGCGGCCGCAGGACGCCCTTGGGCCGCCCGGTGGTGCCCGACGAGTACCAGAGGGAGGTTCCCTCGGACTCGTCCGGCAGCGCCGAGCCGGGTAGCGCTTCCGCAGCCGCTTCGAGCGGAGTCCAGCTCGGCGGGGGATCGGCATCCGATCCGGGTGAACGCACCATGAGGCAGATCACTGCGCCCGGGACGCGGTCTCGAAGCGCGGCGGCGACGCGCGCCATACGCGTCGACGACACGATCGCCTGCGCGTCGCTGTCCTTCACCACGTACGCCGCTTCGTCTGCCGTCAGCAGGCAGTTGATCGGCGTGTAGTAGAGCCCCGAGCGCAGGGCCGCCCAGACGAGCTCCAGGTAGCGCGGGTGGTTCTCCATGAAGAGCGCGACATGGCCTCCGCGCGAGAGGCCGAGCTCGCGAAACAGGCGGGCGTGCCGGTTCGAACGCTCGTCGAGTTCGCGGTAGGTGAGGGTGGCGCCGGTTGACGCGAGGATCTGGGCCGGGTGATCGGGACGCTCGCGGGCCCAGGTCCCCGGGTAGAGCGGAAGCGTCCCGTCGGACCCCTCCATCAGGCCTCTTCTTCCAGGAACTTCTTCACCTGCTCGAGGTGGTCGGCGCTGTTCATCGCCTCGGTCTCGGCGGAGATCGCGTACTCCAGGAGGCCGCTGAAGGCCCGCTCCAGGTGCAGGTTGAGCGCGCGCTTGGTGTCCTGGAGGGCCTGGGCGGGCAGCGCTGCCAGCTCGTGGGCGACACTCACGGCCTCCTCGAGGGCCTTGCCCTTGGGAACGACGCGATTGGCGAGCCCCATCGTCACCGCGTCGGCGGCGGGAATGCGCCGGCCCAGGAAGAGGTACTCCTTGGCGCGCAGGATGCTCGTCATCAGTGGCCAGGCGAGGGCGCCCCCGTCCGCGGCAACCAGCCCGACGCCGACGTGCGGGTCCATCAGGAAGGCGTTCTCGGCGATCAGCACGATGTCGCAGAGCAGCGCAACGCTGCATCCGAAGCCCACCGCCGGGCCGTTCACCGCGGCGACGATGGGCAGCCGGCACTCGACCATGTGCTTCACGATCTTGCGCGCTTCCTGCATGCCGCTGCGGTGGAGCTCCTTGCGCTCGATGAGCTCCCGCTGCCAGGCGAGATCCCCGCCGGCGCTGAACGCCTTGCCGGCTCCGGTCAGCACGATGGCGCGAGCATCCGGGTCGCGCTCGAGCTGTGGCCAGATCCAGCAGAAGCCCTCGTGGAGGGACTTGTTCACCGCGTTGAAGATCTCCGGACGGTTGAGCGTGACGATGCGCACGGGTCCATCGCTCTCCACGCGGATCTCTTCGGGTACGTCGTATTTCACCGGGTCTCCTCGGGTCGGACGAGCCGCAGGTCGGCCAGCCGAGCATAGTGGGCTTGCTCGTCGCCCAACATCAGGCGACCCAGCAGCGCGCGGCGCAGGTGGACGTGCGGCATCGCCTCCCAGGTCATGCCGATGCCCCCGTGCATCTGGATGCCCGTCTCGCAGACCTCCCGAGCCTGCTCCGATGTGTACGCCTTGGCGGCATGGGCCGACTCCAACGCCTTCTGCGTCGGGAGCGCGTCGACGGACCAGGCCGCGTGCCAGGCACAGCCCCGTGCGGCCTCGACCGATACCAGGGCCTCGGCCGCCATGTGCTGGAGGGCCTGGAACGTTCCGACCTTGACGCCGAACTGCTCGCGCTCGCCGGTGTAGGCCACCGCGAGGTCCAGGGCGGCCTGCATGACACCCACGAGGTCCGCCGCCAGCGCGGACAAGGTGAGGGCCAAGGCCCGGCCGCGTGCGTCGGGGCTCACAGGGCTCCCCAGGTCGCCGACGTCGAGCGTCGGTGCCTCGGCGTCGATCCGCCGCAGCTCGCGGGTCAGGTCCTGGCTCTCGGCGACCGGACCCAACTCCACGGCACGCAGGCAGGCGGTTTCGGGTTCGACGACCAGGCCCGCTGCCGCGCCGCGGCTTTCGAAGGCGATTCCGGCCTCGCCGGGGCGGGCCCAGCGTCGCATGGAGGGGTCGACGACCGGTGCCAGGCGCAGGCTTCCGTCCGCCAGGGCCGAGAGCACGTCCTTGCCCGCGCCTGCGGCCCGAAGCAGCTCGCTGGCACACACCGCCGACCCGATGAAGGGGAGCGGTACGCTGAAGCGCCCCAGCTGCTCGGCCACGAGCGCGACCTCGACACCCGACAGGAGCGATCCACCGGCCTCCTCCGGGATGCGCAGGCCCAGGAAGCCGAGCTCGGCGAGCCGACTCCATGCCTTCCGACCGTCGTCGCGCGCGGGAAGGCTCTCCGGCGACGCCGGTCCCAGCTGGCGCGCCAGCTGCTCGGCGGTCTCGCGGATCTGCTCCTGCTCGTCGCTCAGACGGGCGTCCACGGGCCCTCCGGAAACGGGGTTCGGCCGGCGTCAGAAGGACAACTATCGTACAATTGTATCATCGTGTGCTACGCTGCGACAAGATCGCGCAGGCGAGGAGGACGCCATGACCCAGGCGGATCGGGTGCCCGAGAAGTGGCGGCTCGGCGAGGATTTCGTGCCGAAGGGGCGCTACGTCGATCCCGAGTTCCTGGCGCTGGAGTACGAGCGGCTCTTCCCGAAGGTCTGGCAGATGGCCTGTCGCGAGGAGGAGATTCCCGCCGTGGGGTCCTACCTCGAGTACTCGATCGGCGACCAGTCGGTCCTCGTCGTGCGCAGCGAAGCGAATCGCATCCAGGCCTTCCACAACACCTGCATTCACCGCGGGAGCCAGCTCGTCCAGGGGATGGGGCGCGTCAAGGAGTTCCGGTGCCCCTTCCATGGCTGGCGCTACGCGCTCGGCGGCCAGTGTACGTTCATCCACTGCGCGGACGAGTTCGACGCGCGCCCCGACGACTTCAAGCGCCTGCGAGACGTGCGCTGCGAGCGCTGGGGCGGCTGGGTCTTCGTGAACATGGACCCCGATGCGGAGCCGCTCCTCGCCTGGCTCGACCCGCTGCCATCGGCCCTCGGGCCCTTCGAGCCCGAGAACATGCGCTACGCCTGGCACAAGCGCACCATCCTGCCCGCCAACTGGAAGACGGCGATCGATGCCTTCATCGAGGGCTACCACACGCCCGCGACCCATCCCCAGTACATCCGCCTGGGGACCGAAGGCGTGGCCCGATCGATGCCCTGCGAGGTGAAGGAGTACCGCTTCGCGCCGTACAACCCGACCTACGTCTACCGCAACCACTCGCGCTTCATCTTCGGCCAGCGCAAGGACGCGCCCGTCGCCGGCGCCGCGAGCCTCGGCAACCCCGAGATCATCCGCGCCAACATCGCCTACCAGCTCGAGCAGCTGAGGGCGCTGAACAACCAGTACGACCTCAAGGCCGCCGAGGAGCTGTGCGCGATGGACCTCGGCGACAATCCGCTCTTCGAGACCTTCGGGAGGCTGCGGCGCCGGTTCGCGGAGGAGGCGGGCGTGAAGACGCCTGCACTGAGCCTGGAGCAGACCGCCGCGGGGCAGGGCGACTGGCACATGTTCCCGACCATGGTGAACCTGGTGGAGCCCGGCAGCATCCTCGGCTACCGATCGCTGCCCAACGGAGACGATCCTGATTCCTGCGTCTTCGACGTGTGGTCACTCTACTTCTGGCCCGAGGGCGGCGCGCCCCACGTGGATCTCGACTTCGTCGAGGACTGGACCGAAGGCGATTGGGGCGAGGTGCTGACCCAGGACTTCCGCAACATGGGAGGGGTGCAACGCGGCATGCACTCCCGGGGATTCGAGGGTCACTGGCTCAACAAGGACCAGGAGATGTCCGTGCACAACGCCCACCGCATTGCCGACCGCTTCCTCTTCGGGACCGACGATTGAGCCGCGTCGCCCTCGTGACGGGCGGAGCGCGCGGCGTCGGCCTCGCGATCGCGCGACGCCTGCTGACGGACGGTCTCGCGGTCTGTGTCGTCGACGTCAACGAGAAGGCGCTCGCCCGCCTCGGCGAGGCCGGCGACGACGCCGATGGCAGGGTCGAGTGGTGCCGTGCCTCGATCGTCGAGCGCGCCGAGATGGAGCGGGTCGTGAAGGACCTGGTCGCCCGCAAGGGGCGACTGGACGTCCTGGTGAACAACGCCGGTATGACGCGTCCGGGCACGCTGCTCACGCAGACCGACGAGGACTGGGATCTCGTGGTCGACACCAACCTCAAGGGGCCGTTCATCTGCAGCTCGATCGGCGCGCGCACCATGCAGGAATGCGGCGGTGGTGCCATCGTCAACATCGGTTCGGTGTCGGCACACGGCATCCGCAGCGGTCCTCCCGCCTACGCGGCGGCAAAGGCGGGTCTGGAGGGGCTGACGCGCAACTCGGCCATCGAGCTTGGGCCACACGGTATCCGGGTGAACCTGATCGTACTTGGCACCATCGCTACGGAGTGGCTCCTCCAGCGCAAGAGCGAGGCGGAGCTCGCCGCGATCCGTCAGACCACCTTGACCGGGCGCATCGGTGAGCCCGACGACGTCGCCGCAGTCGTATCGTTCCTGGCCTCGGAGGACGCGGGCCACGTGACGGGCCAGCTATTCTCGGTCTCCGGCGGGCAGTGGCTGCCGTGAGCGGTCGGGGGACGAGCGCATGAGCGATTCCAGGCGCTACGGAGCCGACTTCGAGACCGATGAGGACCGCGAGTCCTGGATCCTCTACGAGAAGCTCGACGGTGGAATCGCGCGGATCACCCTCAACCGTCCCCACCGACGCAACGCCATCCTCTCCCCGGACATGCACTACGTCATGGCCGAGCGCTTGGCGACAGCCCACGAGGACGACGAGATCAAGGTCATCGTGCTGGCGGGCGAGGGGAGCGATTTCTGCTCCGGCGACGACGTGCGATCCATGCCGGTCGAACGCGCTGGGCTCGAGAAGGGGAAGAAACTTCCCCAGACGGCGCGCATCCGGAATGCCGTGCGTCTCGAAGAGAACCTGCGGAATCTGCTCTACAGCTCGAAGACGGTGATCGCCGCCTGCCAGGG
>JARRLD010000294.1:0-7790 GCA_037387345.1 Gemmatimonadota bacterium | reverse complement strand
CCTGCGGGCGGGCGAAGTACGCGTCGTCGGAGAGGACCACCAGGTCCGCCGCGAGCGAGAGGTTCAGCCCCGTGCCGATCACCGCCCCCTGGCACGCAGCGATCACCGTCTTCGAGCTGTAGAGCAGATTCCGCAGGTTCTCTTCGAGACGGACGGCGTTCCGGATCCGGGCCGTCTGGGGGAGCTTCGCTCCCTTCTTGAGCCCCGCCCGCTCGATCGGCATGCGCCGCACGTCGTCGCCGGCGCAGAAGTCGCTCCCCGCACCCGCCAGCACGATGACCTTGATCTCGTCGTCCTCGTGGGCCGCCGCCAGGCGGTCGGCCATCACGAAGTGCATGTCCGGAGAGAGGATGGCGTTGCGCCGGTGGGGACGATTGAGCGTGACCCGCGCGATACCGCCGTCGAGCTTCTCGTAGAGGATCCAGGACTCGGGGTCCTCGTCGGTCTCGAAGTCGGCGCCGTAGCGCTTGGAATCGCTCATGCGCTCCTCCTCCGACCGCTCAGGGCAGCCACTGGCCGCCGGAGACCGAGAATAGCTGGCCCGTCACGTGGCTGGCGTCCTCCGACGCCAGGAACGACACGACCGCGGCCACGTCCTCGGGCTCTCCGAGCCGCCCCGTCAGGGTGCTGCCGCGGATCTCGGTGAGCTCCTCCTCGCTCTTGCGCTGCAGCAGCCACGTCGTGGCGATGGTGCCGAGTACGATGAGGTTCACCCGGATCCCGTGCGGTCCCAGCTCGATGGCCGAGTTGCGCGTCAGCCCCTCCAAGCCCGCCTTGGCCGCCGCGTAGGCGGGAGGACCGCTGCGGATGCCGTGCGCCGAGACCGAGCCGATGTTGACGATCGCGCCACCGCCTCCTTCCTGCATGTAGCGCGCGGCGATCGAGCTGCAGACGAAGGGGCCCTTGAGGTTGGTGTCGACCACCAGGTCCCAGTCCTCGTCGGTCTGGGTGAGGAGCGTTCCCCCACGCGTCATGCCGGCGTTGTTCACCAGGACGTCCAGCCGCCCTCGCCGCACGACCAGATCCTTGAAGACCCGCTCCATCTCGCCACGCTCGACGATCGAGGCACGGCACCACTCGAACCGTCCGTCGACGTCATCCCCTGCCTCGGCGAGGCGGGCGAGCGCCTTCTCGTTGATGTCGACGACACAGACCGCGAGACCGTCCGCCAGCAGCCGCCGGGCGATCGCGAGCCCGACCCCTCGCGCCCCGCCCGTCACCAGGGCGACGCGGCTCAATCGTCGGCCCCGAAGAGGAAGCGGTCGGCGATGCGGTGGGCGTTGTGGACGGACATCTCCTGGTCCTTGTTGAGCCAGTGCCCGTGGAACGCCCGGGAGTGCATGCCCCGCTGGACCCCTCCCATGTTGCGGAAGTCCTGGGTCAGCACCTCGCCCCAATCGCCGTCGGTCCAGTTCTCGACGAAGTCGAGCTCCACGTGGGGCGCGCCGCCCTCGGGCCAGAAGTACAGCGACCAGACGTCGAAGATGCAGGAGTCGGGGTCGTTCCCATTGGGGAGCGAGCGGTAGCCGAGGATGCTGCCGGGCTCCACCAGGTTCACCATCGTGGGGAACATATGCCAGTCACCCTGCCCCGCGGCCGTCTGCTCGAGACTCAGCGCGGGCGTCTTCACGCCGGCCTCCTCCGCGTACTTGCGCCGCAGCCTCCCGAAAGTCTCGAAGAACGGCTTGTCGCCGAGGTCCATCGCGCACAGCTCGTCGGCGGCCTTGAGGTCGTACTCGTTGTTCAGCGCCTTGAGCTCCTCGAGCTGGTAGGCGATGTTGGCGCGGATGATCTCGGGGTTCCCGAGGCTCGCGGCGCCGGCGACGGGAGCGTCCTTGCGTTGACCGAAGATGAAGCGCGAGTGGTTGCGGTAGACGTAGGTCGGGTTGTACGGCGCGAAGCGGTACTCCTTCACGTCGCAGGGCATCGATCGGGCCTTGCCCTCGGTCCCCAGCCGGATGTACTGGGGATGCGTCGCCGGCGTGTGGTAGCCCTCGATGAAGGCATCGATCGCCGTCTTCCAGTTGGCGGGCAGGATGGTGCGCTTGTGCCAGGCGAAGCGCATGCTCTCGGGCTCGAAGGGCCCGAGGGCCGTGGGAAGCGGGTCGAGCCAGTCGAGGAGCGGCTGCGCGTCCGGGTCCATGTTCACGAAGACCCATCCGCCCCAGCGCTCACAGCGCACGCCTCGCAGGCGCTTGAAGTCGTCGGGCCGCGCGTCGAACTCGTCTTCGCAGTGGATGAAGGTGCACTTGCCGTCGAGGGAATAGCGCCAGCCGTGGAAGGGGCAGCGGAACTCCTTGACGCGTCCCACGCCCTGGACGAGCTGGCTACCGCGGTGGATACAGGTGTTGTAGAAGGCCTGGATCCGATCCTCTTCGGTGCGCACGACGAGGATCGACTGGTCGCCGATGGCGTACTCCGTCCCTTGGGGACGAAGTCGTCTCCGAGCCGCCACCACTCGGGCACGCCGTTCACCTGGGCCATGCACGCTTCCCTCCGCAGAGCGCGTTGGCGCATCCTAGCACACGATGATACCAATGTACGATATCTGTCTTGCTGACGCCGACCGCCTCGTCATCCGAGGCTCGCCGTCCGGAGGGTGCGTGGGACGCTCGCCTGAGCGAAGAACAGCAGCAGATCCGCGGGACGGCGGAGCAGATCGCCAGCGAGCTCGGTCCCGAGTCTCCCGAGGGCCTTCCCGCGCGGAACGATGGGCAGAAGCCGTGGATGCGACTCGCCGAGCTCGGCTTCCTCGGGATGCGCATTCCCGAAGCGGCCGGTGGCTCGCCCCTGTCCGGTGTCGAGGTCGCGCTGGTCGCCGAACAGCTGGGGCGCTTCAGCGTCCCCCTCCCGTTCATCGGGTCGGCGGTGTGTGCGAGCGAGCTGCTGCGGGCCGCGGGCGCAGGCCGCGAAGTGCTCGCGGCCCTGGCGGACGGCAGCCTGCGCCTGGCTCCGGTACTCGATTCGTCCATGCGCCGCTGGGCGCGCCCCGGCGAAGCGGGAATCGCATTCGAGAGCCGCGGCGCGGCGGCGGGCCTCCTTCTCGATGCGGACTCCGGTCGACTCTTCGCCGCGGAGCTCGGTTCCGCGACCGAGAGCCAGGACGTGACCCGGGAGCTGCGCCGGGTGGACGCCGGTGCGTCGAACGTGGACCTCGGCGACCTCGGCGGGCCCATTGCGCCCGAGGCACGAGAGCGTGCCCTCTCGCTCACCTTGTCGACGCTCGCGGCCGACATGGTCGGCGTCATGCAGGCCGCGCTCGACCTGGCGGAGACCTACACGGGCGAGCGCGAGCAGTTCGGCGTCAAGGTCGGGACCTTCCAGGCGCTGCAGCACATGGCCGCCGAGGCGCTCGTCTCGCTCGAGGCTGCTCGCGGCTGCAGCTTGCACGCCGCCTGGTCCGTCGACGCCCTCCCCATCGGGGAGGCGCTGGAGTCTGCCCACACGGCGAAGGCCTACGCCTCGGAGCAGGCCCGGGAGGTCTGCGAGACGAGCATCCAGATGCACGGTGGCATCGGCATGACGTGGGAGGCGATGCCGCACGTCCACCTTCGCCGCGCCCTGCTCGGTCGCCTGACGCTGGGAGACGAACGAATCCACTACGCTCGTCTGGCCGACCTCTGGCTCGGCAGACGCGAGGAGTCCCCGTGAAGTACGACGTGCCCGAGGAGATCCGCGTGGAGAGCGACGGCCCCGTGCGCGTCGTCACGCTCAACCGTCCCGAGATCTACAACGCGGTGAACAAGTCCCTTCACGAGGGCTTCTGCTGGATCTGGCCACAGATCGAGCGCGACCCCGAGGCCCGAGCCGTCGTCTTGACGGGGGCGGGCAAGGCTTTCAGCGCGGGGGGTGACCTCGCGTGGCAGCGACAGCTGATCGAGCGCAAGGATCTCCACCGGAGCGGGATGCAGGAAGCGCGCAAGATCGTAAAGCACATGGTCGAGTGCCGTCTCCCCATCGTCGCCGCCGTCAACGGCCCCGCCGTGGGATTCGGCTGCAGCGTGGCGCTCCTCTGCGACATCGTATTGATCGACGAGAGCGCCTTCCTGATGGACCCGCACGTTGGGGTCGGCCTCGTTGCCGCGGACGGCGGCGCGCTCGCCTGGCCGCTCATGACGAGCATCCTGCGCGCCAAGGAGTATCTCTTCCTCGGCAGGCGAATTCCCGCGGCCGACGCGGTGACGCTGGGTCTCGCGAACCGCGTCGTGTCGAAGGGCACCGCTCTCGACGAAGGGCTCAAGCTCGCTCACGAGCTCGCGGAGCTGCCTGCCCACGCGCTTCAGGACACCAAACGCGCGCTCAACCTCCACCTCGAGCGCGCCTTCAGCGGCGTGCTCGAGTACGCGATCTCCGCCGAGACCGAGGCCATGAACAGCACGGACCACCTCGAGCGGGTCAAGAAGTTCCTGGAAGAAGACTCCTGATGGAGTCCCCCGATTCGTCGACTCCGCTCTATCCGGGGAGGTGGGCGCGTGAGCGCCCAGACTACCCGGCCCAGGTCCTCGCCCGAACCGGAGAGGTGCTGACCTACCGGGAGCTCGACGACCACTCGAACCAGCACGCCCGACTCTTTCGCGATCTCGGCCTCTTGCGTGGCGACCACGTGGCTCTTTTCATGGAGAACCACCCGCGCTATCTGGAGTTGGTCTGGGCGGCGCTGCGCTCGGGGCTCTACTACACGCCCATCAATTGCCTCCTGACGGCCGACGAAGCCGCCTACGTGGTGAGCGACAGTGATGCCCGGGTGGTCGTCGCGTCGACGGCGAAGGCGACGATCGCCGCCCGGCTCCGCGACCGGATCCCCGCGGAAGTGAGCTGCCTGATGGTGAGCTCGCCCGGCTCCGATGCGGAGTATCCGCCCGATTGGATCCCGCTCGAGACGACCGTCGCGGAGCTTCCCGTCGCGCCGCTTCCGGACGAGTCCGAGGGTACGGCGCTCTGGTACTCGTCGGGAACCACCGGGCGTCCGAAGGGTGTCCTGCGGCCGCTCCCCGAGGGCGTCATGGGCCGCGGAGATCCCGTCGCGGTCTCGTTCTCCCAGCACTGGGGCTTCAACCGCGACACTGTCCACCTGTCGCTGGGCCCCCTGTACCACGCGGCGCCCGTGGGCTACGCGACCAACGTCCAGCGCTTCGGTGGCACGGTGGTTCTCACGGAACGCTTCGATCCCGAGGAGACCCTGCAGGCGATCGAGCGCTACCGGGTCAACTTCGCCCACTTCGTCCCGACTATGTTCACGCGCCTTCTCAAGCTACCGGAGAGCACGCGACGGAAGTACGATCTCTCCTCGTTCCAGAAGTGCGTTCACGGCGCCGCTCCGTGTCCGATCGAGATCAAGCGTCGGATGATCGAGTGGTGGGGCCCGATCATCCACGAGTACTACGCGGGCACCGAGGGAGCCGGCATGACGATGATCACGCCGGAGGAGTGGCTTGAGCATCCCGGTTCCGTGGGCCGTGCCAAGCGCGGCATCATCCACATCGTCGCCGAGGACGGCCAGGAGCTGCCGCCCGGACGCAGCGGCACCGTCTACTTCGAGGACCCGAACGCTCGCAACGTCTACTACAAGGACCCGGAGCAGACCGCGGCGCTGCAGGAGGCGCACGGCTGGCGGACGCTCGGAGACGTGGGTCACCTGGACGAGGAGGGCTACCTCTATCTGACGGATCGCTGGACCTTCAAGATCGTGTCTGGCGGTGTGAACATCTTCCCGCGCGAGGCCGAGGACGTCCTCCTGCTCCATCCCGCCGTGCTCGACGCGGCAGTGATCGGAGTCCCCCACGAAGAGATGGGGGAGGAGGTCAAGGGCGTCGTGCAGCTCGTCGACGGCGAGCGCGCTTCGCCGGAGCTCGCGAGCGAGCTGATCGATTGGTGCCGTCGCCGGCTGGCCCACTACAAGTGCCCGCGCTCGATCGACTTCAGCGACGAGCTCCCGAGACAGGAGAACGGGAAGCTCTACAAGCGTGTCCTTCGCGATCGCTACTGGGGCGACCGCAGGCCGGGAGCCGCCGCCGGATTCCGCTGACGGAACCGCAACCCACTCATCCCCGGGGCCGATCGAAGATGTTCGGGTACTCGATGGCGGCACGGAACGAGTTCTCGATCTCGTCGAACGTCGACGCGACATCCCAGACGCCGCTCGAGGCGACGATCTCGCGCTGGAGATCCAACTCGTTCATCAGACCGATCCGGCCGTTACCCGCGCTGATCACGCGGCGGTTCAGCCAGCCCGAGCGCTCGCTCGCGAGATACGCGACGGCAGGAACGACGTTGCGAGCGCTCAGCTTCTCGTTCTCGGGCGTGTACTGACCGATGGCTCTACCCGCCTGGATGTTCATCGTCATGCGGGTCGTGGCGATCGGTGAGACGGCATTCGAGGTCACCCCGTACTGCTTGAGGGCGTTCGCGCACGACAGCGTAAAGCCGACGATCCCCATCTTGGCCGCCGCGTAGTTGGGCTGCGAGGGTGCACCGTAGAGACCGGAAGCCGAAGTGAAGTTGATCAGCCGGAACTGGCCGCCCCGATGCTCCCGCCAGTACGCGGATGCGTGACGCGTCGTATTGAACGTGCCCTTCAGGTGGACGTCGATGACGGCGTCCCACTGCTCCTCCGACATCTTGAAGATCATTCCGTCGCGCAGGATTCCCGCGACGTTGATCAGCACGTCCAGGCGTCCAAACTCGTCGACGGCTCTCTGGATCATCTTCTCGGTACCCGAGAAGTCGGTGACGTCGGTCGGATCCGCGATGGCGACGCCTCCCGCGGCGACGATGCGATCCACGACCTCCTGAGCCGGACCCGCGCCGGTTTCGGACCCATCGAGCTCGACCCCGAGATCGTTGACCAGCACGCCGGCCCCTTCGGCCGCGAGGCCCTCGGCCACGGCCGCCCCGATGCCGCGTCCGGCACCGGTCACGACCACGGCGCGCCCTTCCAGCTCTCCCATGGCGCTCCTCCCTCAGTCGATTGGATCCTAGGGCGGTTTGAGGCAGTGAGTCAAATCGTGTAGAATTGTCCACTATGGACCTCGCCACCATTCTCTTCCGACTCGCCAGGCCCCGATGACGGCGGCATCCAACGCAGGCGACGGCCTCGCAGGCGCCCAAGAGCAGATCGTCAAGGCCGCTCGCACCTGCTTCGTGCGCTTCGGGACCGAGAAGACCTCGATGTCCGACGTCGCAAAGGAAGCTGGGGTCTCACGCGGCACCGTCTATCGCTACTTCCAGGACCGCGCTGACCTGATCGAGGCGGTCTTCGCCTACGAATCCCATCTGTTTCACGAGGGAATGCGCCGTCAGCTCGATCGCCTCGAATCCTTGGAGGAGCAGGTCGTCGAGTGTGCGGGCGTCCTGGCGGCCTTCGAGCACGACGTGGCGACCGGGGCGCGCAGTCGGATCGAGGTGAGCCGCGAGCGCCTGGCGCTCCTGCTGACGAGTCACTCCGAGCCGCTCCTGCGCGACACGATCGAGTTCCTGGTCCCCTACGTCCAGGCTGCCGCGGATCGGGGGGAACTCCGGGACGGACTGAACGTGCGGCACGCATCGGAGTGGATCGGCCGCATGCTGTTCACGATCTCCTCGATGCCCGCCGTGACCTTCCGCGGCTCCGACCCCAGGGCGTGGCGGAAGTTCTTCCGGGAGCACGTGATCCAAGGCCTGGCGCCCTGACCGTCCGGTCGGGGCCGTTCGCGGTCGGGGCGGGCGGACATGCTCGAAGGAATCCACGTACTCGAGCTCGGCAACGGCATCGCGGGCGCCAGCAGCACCGCGATCCTCTCGAGCCTAGGCGC
>JARRLD010000293.1:0-17964 GCA_037387345.1 Gemmatimonadota bacterium | reverse complement strand
GCTGCGCTTGCACAGGGGCCAGGCAGGCAGAAGGTTGGCCGGAGGGGCATGGGCGGCCAGACGGTGGACTTGCCCATTTCTATGGTCGCCAGTCGGCGTCGGCAATCGGTACCGCGTGCGCGTGGTACCCGGCCGCCTTCGTCGGCACTCGGTAGTTACCCGGCATTGGCAGAGGCCCGTAGCTTCAGGCCAACCGGATCGATTCCGTTGCGTAGTGGAGTCACTCTGCTGCAGGTTCGACGAAACTCCCGTCGGTGTGCATGATATGCGCCGAGAGTCGCAGTACAGCAGAGGTGAGCGATTCGCCGACTTAGGTCTTTGCGGCAGCATCTGTGATTAGCCTCATGAACGTGAGGGACCGACAATCGACGCCCTGAGGTTTGTCGCCTGCATGGTGGTTGCTCTCCTGCTCGGGTCGTGCAGCGAGCAGCCGCCACGTGCGGACCTTGCGCTGGTCGGTGCTACGCTGTTCGATGGTTCTGGAGCGCCGCCGCTCACCGATGCGGTGGTTCTGGTGAGGCGGGGACGGATCGCCCAGGTAGGGCGGCGCGAGGATCTACCGGTCACTCGAGAGACTGTCACGCTCGATCTGTCGGGCAAGTGGATCGTGCCGGGGTTGATCGACACGCACGTGCATCTGCCGGACTCCGCAGGCGCGGAGCGGGTGCTCGGAGCGTTGGTCCGCTCGGGGATTACCGCCGTGCGTGTGGCGGCCGGAGACTTGGAGGTCGATACAAGGTTGCGAGAACGCGTGACCCGCGGAGACCTGCTGGGGCCGAGAATGAAGCTAGCCGGGCGGCTCATGGACGCTCCGGGCGGCATCTTCGCTGGATGGGCTGCAGAGGTGACGGACAGCCTCGAAGTGACAAACGAAATCCGGGCACAGCTAGTGAGTGGTGCCGACCTCGTGAAGGTATACCGTGAGCTGCCGCCTGACTTGGTCCGAGTGGCGGTTCGCGAGGCGCACGCGCAGGGCTTGTCGGTGCTCGGACACCTCGGGGCGACCACCTGGACCGAGGCTGCGCGCGACGGGATCGATGGAGTGTCCCACTTCGGGCCCTACGGCACACCTTGGGAACTATTGCCGCAAACCTCATGGGAGTCGGTCCGGCGGTCCGTGGTCGACTGCCGTGGTGACGGTGCGGGCTTCGAGGCGCTTCGCAGAGTCGACTTGTCGAGGAGTGCAGAAGTTGCCGTTCTCGCCTCGGTCCTTACCGACCATGGGGTCAACGTTGATCCGAACCTCGTCCTTCTTAGGGCGGTGCTGTGGGGAGACGATCCGGCAACGAGGACGTGGCTGAACGCCGACCCTTCCGGGGACGCCCCAAGCGACTCGTTCATGACGGCTCTTCCGCATCCGTACGCCGCCGGTTGTTCGCCAGCTTGGAGAGCTGAAGCCCGAGCGACCTTCCCCTGTTTTCTGGAGCTATTCCGGGAGTTGCATGCCCGCGGCGTGCAGATGACGATTGGTACGGACCTGATGAACCCCTGGATGACACCAGGAGTGTCGTATCAGAGGGAGATGGAGCTCTGGGCGGATGCAGGTATCTCAGCTCGTGCCATTCTCCTGGCTGCAACCCGCACGGGCGGGAAGGCGCTGGACCCAGCGCACGAGCTCGGGCGAGTGAGCGCTGGCTACCGGGCCGATCTAGTCGTACTGGATGCAGACCCTCTTCTGGATATCGCCAACGTCGCTCGGATCGACGCAGTTCTGCACGATGGGCGGATAGTTTTTGCCTCCGAGGAAGGAGCAGTCGCCGCGCAACTCTCCCGAACGAATGGATGAGCAGGCTAACAAACGCTTGCTGCTGACACTGGTTGGCGGCGGAGGTGCCGTTCGCGCAGTATCCGGTTGAGCCCGCTCAGAAGACCCGCGAGACGTTAGGATTGCCCCATTGGCTGGGGTCTCGCTCGATCGTCTGGCTGGGCAGATTAGGTGTGCTCGGAAGCGCGAGGAAGCCAACGCCGTGTAACAAACGGGTGCCGCCTTCGCTCACTACGTTCGCTCCGTGGAACACGGCTCGCTTTGCGCTCGCCGCGTCGGCACCCTTGAACGTTAGACGTCATTGTCGAAGACGGGGTCGCTGGTAGGAACAGGCAATGACTTGGCTTGCGTTCTGCGCCGACTCGCATGCAGGTTCGTCAAACCTGCATCGGCCTGAAGGATATGCGTCACATGTCGGGATACGGCAGCCATGAGCGGCATTTCCGACATGGGTCGGTGCAGCACAATCACTAGTTAGTTCCCGTCCGGAAACTCGTAAGCCATTGTAACATCTATAGATAAGACGCATCCGGGGCTCGCAATCTCGTGGATTTGCGTGTAGTTTCGAAGTGCGAATAAGAAACGCACACGCCCACAAGGAGCGCCCGGATGCGCCGAGTCGTTGCCGAGTTCGATCTGTTCGCTGCCCCCGCTCTGCCGCACGAACATGCGCGCGAACTGGAAGCCATCGACCAGATCCTGAGCCTTGATCCTGGTATCGCCAAGCTGATCTGGAAAGACCTGCGAGGGGAAGAGACCCGGAGGGTCGGACGTCCTGGCCTGTCCGCCGAGCAGGTGCTGCGTGCCGCCATTCTCAAGCAGATGAACGGGTTCAGCTACCAGGAGCTGGCGTTCCATCTGGCCGACTCGCGCAGCTACATGCGCTTCCTGGGCTTCACGCATCCCCTCGAGGCCCCCAGGAAGTCGGCGCTGGCCGACAACATCAAGCGGATCTCCGCCGAGACCTGGGAGGCGATCAATCGCCGCGTGCTGGCGTATGCCGAGGCCGAGGGCATCGAAGACGGGCACAAGGTGCGCATCGACCCCACAGTGGTCGAATCCAACATCCATCACCCTACCGACAACGCGCTCCTCTTCGACGGTGTCCGTACTCTGGCACGTCTCCTGGGCCGTGCCCGCAAGAGCTTCGGAGTCCGCTTCCACGACCGCACCCAGCGGGCCAAGCGGCGCCACATGGAGATCACCAACGCCCGGCGTCAGGCCCGACGCGTCAAGCCCTACAAGGACCTGCTCAGGCTCACCCGCGAGACCCTTCGCTACGCGGAGGCCGCCGTCGCGCGACTGCATCGAGAGCGGGGCCCCCTCGCCGGGCTCGCCCAGCGGCTGGCCGACGAGATCGACCACTACGTTCCGCTCGTTCACCAACTCGTCTCGCAGACCCAGCGACGTGTGCTCCACGGCGAGTCCGTTGCCGCCGACCAGAAGCTGGTCTCCTTGTTCGAGCCCCACACCGACATCATCCGCAAGGACGGCCGTGACACCTACTACGGGCACAAGGTCACGCTGACCGGAGGCGCCAGCGGCCTCATCCTCGACTGGGTCGTCGAGGATGGAAACCCCGCCGACTCCACCCTTTTCGTTCGCATGCTCGATCGCCAGCACGAGCGCTACGGACGCTATCCGACGCAAGCGGCCGCCGATGGCGCCCTGGCCAGCAAGGCCAATCTCGTGGCAGCCAAAGAGCGCGGCCTCGAAGACGTCGTCTTTGCCAAAAGGCGCAACCTCCACGTCGAGGACATGGCGTCCAGCACCTGGGTCTATCGTCAGCTCCGGAACTTCCGCGCCGGCATCGAGGGCATGATCTCCTTCCTCAAACGCGTCTTTGGCCTCGGCCGCTGCCTCTGGAAGGGTGCCGACTCCTTCGCCAGCTACGTCGGCGTCTCCGTCGTCTCAGCCAACCTCCTGCTCTTGGCCCGTCACCTTATGGCCTGAGCAGCCCGAGCGCCCGTCCCGCTCGCCCGGGGTCCCTCACACGGGCCTCAGGAGCGGTGCGTCCCCGAGCCTCACATCCCCGCCCCCCTCAGCTGTGCCAGCATCATTCCTGTCCGGTCCCGCCCTCCTTGCACCCTCCCAGCCCGCCCTCGTCACGCACTCTGAACTCGCAAATGCTTGGCAGAGGCTACTTTCCGGACGGGAACTAGCTAAGCGCCGCCTCTCCGAGGGGCGCCTCTCCGAGGGGCGCCGTGATCTCCCGTCCGATGGCCCGGGCGATGACCCGGATCTGGTCCATCAGCTCCGAGAATTGATCCGGATAGAGGGACTGGCCGCCGTCCGACATGGCCCTCGGGGGGTCGGGATGGACCTCCACCATGATCCCGTCGGCCCCCGCCGCCACGGCTGCCCGGGCCATGGGAATGACCTTCGAACGGAGTCCGGTCCCATGACTCGGGTCCGCGATGATGGGGAGGTGCGACAGCGCTTTCACCACCGGAATGGCGGTCAGGTCGAGGAGGTTTCGCGTGTGGTTGTCGAAGCTCCGAACGCCCCGCTCGCACAGGATCACGTCGTCGTTTCCTTCGGCCAGGATGTACTCTGCCGCCAGAAGGAGCTCGTCGATGGTGGCCGACATGCCTCGCTTCAGCAGCACCGGCTTGCCCACGCGTCCCGCCCGGCGAAGAAGCGGGTAGTTCTGCATGTTCCTGGCGCCGATCTGAACGATGTCGGCGTGCTCCGCCACGGCCAGGGCGCCCTCCGGATCGAGGGCCTCGGTCACGATGGCCAATCCCGTCGCCTCGCGGGCCTTCGCGAGGATCTCCAGTCCCTTCACGCCAAGACCCTGAAACGAATAGGGTGAGGTAGCTAATGCGAACCGAAACCAGGCGCAAATCCACACCTCGGGTCCTCCCACCACGGTCCCGTTGGGAAGCCGGACCCGCGTGTCGGCTTCCTTCCACTCCCGGGATACCTGCTTGTAGGGATGGGTGACCGGGATGACCTCCAGCACGCCTGGAAGACCCTCCAGTCGAGCCGAGTCCACCCGCCCGTCGTTGCCGATGATCCCCACGGCCGTGCGCTGTCCACCGGGGATGGGGCGGGCTCCATACCCCATCTCTCCGATGACCCCGACGACGCGCTCGATGTCGTCGGCGTGCGCGTTGTGCCTCATCACCACCAGCATGGGTCTGTCGACTCCTGGAACGGGCTCAGGACCGGCCGTCGGCCTCGGTGCGCCGCCGGGCCTAATGCTACACAGGGTTCCTCATGGGGTCCACTGCGACCGCAGGTGGCGAGCGGATCAGCCCGGCCCGAGCGCGAAGGAGGTGCCGTCCTCCGGCGCGACCAGCCGTCCCTCGTACCCAGCCGCCCTCACCAGACGCTCGGCCTCGGCCGGCGTCAGCGGCGGGTAGACGTGCGTCAGGACCAGGAGTCCCGGCGTCGCCACGGAGGCCAGATCTGCGACGCCGCGCGGCGAAAGGTGGATGTCGAGGGCCGGCGGGTCGGGTTGGGCGCATTCCGCTACCAGGAGGTCACATCCGGACATGAAGTCCCCCAGGCCCGGGCGCGGGCCCGTGTCGCCCGTGTATCCGAGCGCCCCTCCAGGGAAGTCCACCCGATACGCCAACGACTCGTCGGTGTGATGCGTGGGGTGGGAGGAGAGCTGGAGCCCACGCCCCAGCTCGAGGATGCTTCCGTCGTTCGACTCCACCACGCGGACGCCGAAGCTCTGCTCGAGGATGTGCGAACCCAGGGCTCCCGCCAACCGCCCAAGGAACGCCCGGAATCCAGGTGGACCGATGAGGACGAGCTCCCTGCTCCGGGCCGGCTGGAGGCCCCACTTGAGGGCGAAGAGCAGGGCCGAAGCCGTGCAGCGTCCCCGGGCCACAGTCGAGGACCAGGCGCACTCCGTCCGCCTCCACCAGGTGTGCCGCCGAATGCCGTGCGTCGTCCGGCAGAAGCGTACCGGAGCCGAGCAAGGTATACGTCGTCAATGCTTCACGCCGCCCCGGCCGCCTCGAGCGCCTCCTCCAGGCGAACTCCCACGATGGTGCTCACCCCGGGCTCCTCCATGGTGACGCCGTAGATCCAGTCCGCTGCCTCGATGGTCCGCGGGTTATGGGTGATCACCACGAATTGGGTCTCGGCCTTGAAGTCCTGGAGGAGCTTGATGAAGCGGCCGATGTTGTTCTCGTCCAGGGGCGCGTCCACCTCGTCGAGCACGCAGAACGGGCTGGGCTTGACCAGGTAGATGCCGAAGAGGAGGGAGAGCGCGGTCAACGCCCGCTCGCCTCCGGAAAGCAGATCGATGCGCTGCGTCCTCTTGCCCCGGGGGGAGGCGTGGATCTCGATGGGAGACTCCAGGGGGTCGTCCGAGTCTTGAAGCCAGAGGTCCGCTTCGCCGCCCTCGAAAAGACGCACGAAGGTCGCACGAAACTGCTCGCGGATCTGCGAGAAGGTGGCCTCGAACATGTCCGTGGCGGTCCTGTTGATCTCACGAATGGCGTTTCTCAGATCGTTCCTGGCCGTCACCAGATCGTCTCGCTGCTCAGAGAGGAACTCCAGACGCTGGCTTTCCTCCTCGTGCTCCTCCACCGCAAGCATGTTCACCGGCCCCAGACGCTCGAGGGCGATGACGAGCTCGCGGAGCTCCTCCTGCAGGAGCTCCGGCTCGCCCTCCACGGGCTCCGCCTCCTCAAAGAGGGATTCCAACGTTCGGCCCCACTCTCCCTCCAGGCGCTCCCGGATCCGGTCGATCCTCCCCACCAATTCCTGGCGCTCCAACTCCAGCGCGTGCCGGTGATCCGACGCCGCCCGCTCGGCGGTACGGGCATCCCGGGCTCGCTTCTCCGCTGTGCTGAGCGCCTCGGCAACGTTCTGAAGGGCCGCGTCCTTGGCTCGAACCTCCTCCTCCCCCTCCGTGCGCTCCGCGAAGAGGCGCTCCGTGGCTTCAGCTCCTTCCTCTCGAACCCGGTGTGCCTCGGTCAACTCACCGCGAAGCTGCTGCTCCTCCAGATCCAGGGACCCCAGGCGCTCACGAGCCTCGGTGCGGGCCGTGGCCACCGTCTTGAGGCGCTCACGCAGCCGTTCCACCTCACCCTCGAGCCGAGCCACATCCACGGCGATGCGGGCCTCCTCGGCGCGGGCCGTCTCCCACTCCTCCTGGACGCGGTCGAGCTCCTCGCGTGCCTGCGCCCGCTCGGCCCGCAGGCCATCCTCCTCCGACAGGAGCACGGCACGATCCCCTCGCGCCTCCCGAGCCCGCTCGACCGATCGCGCCTGGGCCGCACGGGACCCCTCCACCTGGCGGGCCAGCTCGTCTCGATGGCGGTCCACGCGGGTCTTCTGATCGAACTGCGCCTTGAGGTCCATCGCCGTCCGCCGATGCGTGTCCTCGGCCTCACGGAGGGCGTCTCTCGCGGCCTCGAGCCGGCTCTCCGCCCCCTGCACGGCCTCCTCGGCCTTCAAGCGCCCCGTTCGGGCTTCTTCCGAGCTGGCGAGGGCCTGCGCGTGCTCCTGCTCCACCGTCCGCAGCTCTTCCTTCCGCTCGAGTACGCCGGTGGCTCCGGTCGGATTCCCCAGACGCACGATGCCGCGGCGTTCCACCACGACCCCCGTAAGCGCCACACGGTCCCCTTCCTCGGCGTAGATCGCTCCATCCTCGACGAGGACCACTCCGTTCAGCAAGGCTCGGACCCAGGGACCTCCTTCCCCCCTGGTGGACACCTGATCCAGAAGGGACCCGCGGGCGGATGCAGCCGATTCGGGCACCCGGTCCAGCGGCAGGATCATGAGGCCTCCCCGGCCGTTCCACGCCTCGTCGAACCACCGGTGCAGGCGGGCCACCGTGGCGCCGTCCCGGACCACCAGCGCTCGGGCCAGGGGGCCGAGGTAGGTTTCCACGACCCTCGCCAGGGCGCCCTCCGCCGTGACGTAGTCCGAGAGCGTGCCGAGGACTCCCTCATCTCCGAGGTCCAATGCCGCCTTCACCGCGGGCTCGACCCCTTCACGATCCTGGGCCAGCCGCTCCAGAGCGGCCTTGCGGGCCCCCAGGGTGCCCGCCCGGTCGGCGGCCTCCAACTCCTGTGCGCGGGCAACGTCCAGATCCAATTTCGCCTCGGACAGCTCCTGGGCGGAGACCTGGACTGCGGTCCGGGCTGCCTCGACCTCACGAGACAGATCCTCGACCTGATCCGTGAACAGGTCTCCCTGGCTCTGCAGCTCGGAGGCCGCGTCGGCGGCCTCGGCCAGCTCCCGAGACAGCCGCTCCAGGTTCCGCGCCAACTCCGCCGCCTGCGCCTCCGACGCGTCCGCGTCTCCCTCGAGCTGCGCACCTCTCCGGGCGAGGTCGCGCTCCCTGCTCTCGGCGCTCTCGAGTCGTTCTCTTGCCCCTTCGAGACGATCCCTGACCTCCTGCAGCTCCGCCTCACGGGCCCGTGCCACCTCCAGCAGGGCGGCGAGCTGCTCCTCCAGCGTCGCACGATCCGCCTCCAGCTCTGCCGTCTCGCCCTCCAGCTGTCCGGATCGCTCCCGCGCCTCCGTGCGCTCGTCATCGATCTGGGAGAGCCGTCGCTGAGCGTACGTGGCCTTCTCGTCGGCCACGGCCAGATCCCGTTCCCAGCGCACGAGCTCCTCTCGGATCGCCTGCAACCTGGCCGCTGCCTCGGTGCAGGCGCGCTCCGCGTCGACCTCCTTGAGTCGCAGAGCTTCGTACTCGGCCTCGGCCGCCCGCACCTCGGCCACCATACCCATACCGCTCTGCACGTCCCCCTCGAGCTCCCGTTCGACGCCCCTCAGGCGCTCACGAAGGGTCTCGAGCTGGTGGCGCACGACCTCCACCTCGACGTCCAGTCGGCGCTTCCGATACGTGAGGTAGCGCTCCGCCCTGCCCTTCTGGCGGGCCAGGGAGCGGACCTTGGTCCGGACCTCCCCGATGACGTCCTCGAGCCTCTGAAGGTCCAGCTCCGCTCGCTCGAGTCGTCGGATGGCGGCCTTCCGCCGGTCCTTGTACTTGCCGATTCCCGCCGCTTCCTCGAACATGGCCCGGCGTTCGTCGGTCCGATCGGAGAGGATGGCATCGATCATCCGGTTTTCGATCATCCCGTACGCATTGGCGCCGAGACCCGTGTCCCGGTAGAGGTCCACCACGTCGCGGAGTCGGGCCGGGCTGCGGTTGATGGAGTACTCGGACCCTCCGTCTCGGAAGACCTGGCGCCCGATCTCGACTTCCTCGAAGGGCACGGGCAGGGCGCCATCCTCGTTGCTCACCAGGAGCGATACCGAGCCGCGATTCACCGGACGACGATTCACGGTGCCCTGGAAGATGGCCTCCTCCATCTTCGCGCCACGGATGGCCGTGGGCCGCTGTTCGCCGAGGACCCAGCGGATGGCATCGCTGATGTTGGACTTTCCGCATCCGTTGGGGCCGACGATGGCCGTGATCCCGTCGTGGAACTCGATCTTGGTGGAATCGGCGAACGACTTGAACCCATGTACGCGGAGGGCGCGGAGCTTCATTCAGGTAGGCGACCCGTTCGGTGGGAGAAGGTGGCCAGGCCGAACCCCCGCTCAGCCAGGACGTTGGTGAGGTAGGCCGCCTCCTGCTCGTCGGCATAGGCGCCGACGTAGATCCGATAGGCGGTAGAGCCATCGGAATAGTCGATCGCGAGCACGTAAGCGGGAAGACCCTGCTCGCGGAGGTCTTCCGCCCAGCGCTCCGCTGCCGCTCGATCTGCCGTCTCCCTGAAGTCGAAGGCACTCGGCGTGGGCCTGATGACCCACTGCGACGGGTCGAGGCCCACGATCTCCGCCACGTGCGTCGCGACCGCGGCAGCATGCGCGGAGTCGGTTGCCGGGCCCGCCAGAATCCGATGGTACAGCCTTCCGGATACCTCGAGCGGGACAACGGTGAACAGGACGTCCGGGACAGCCCCGGAGAGAACGTCGGCTCGCTCCCGGGCTTCAGCCCGGTCTCCATACGCCGCGATCTGCAGGGAGTACGCCAGGACCGCCGAGACCTCGGTCGGCGCGGCGGGCAGGACCTCCGGTTCGCCCGCCTCGGGCATCGGCTGCGCGGGAGCCGAGGACGCGTCACTCGGAACGGGCGTGATCCCCGGTATATCCACGTATCCGACCCAGGCGGCCACCACCACACCCACCATCACCATCAGCAGGATCAGGAGGAGCACGTTTCTCCGCTGGTTCGAAGTGTCCGGCCGCCGGGGCGGTCCCTTCCCGACGGTTCTCTCTGAAACCGGCGGCGTCAGCGGAACCGCGGCCGGCTCCCCTTCCGGACCGTCGCGCTCCGAGACCACCAGCCCCTCGGCGTCGGAGCTGGTCTCCGTCGCTCGGGCCGCCTCCTGGTCCATCACCGCCCCGTCGTCGCGGACATCGGGCTCTGTCAACGGGATCACGGGTCCGTCGGCTGGCGCGTCCGGGGCCGGGGGGACCGGGACCTCCGGGGTGGGCTCTGTCTCCTCAGCTGTCGAGGCGGGCTCCGGCTCGGCGAGCTCCCGCATCACGTCGGTTACGGCTTCACCCCACGCTCGGTCCGGTCCCGACTCCTCGGCCGCAGACAGGTTGGGCACATTCAGCTCGAAGGGAGTCCCCGACTCGGGCCCGACCACGCCTCGAACCATGCCGAGGACGTCCCAGGCGATGTTGGCCACGTCCTCGTCGGCCGCCACCGGGGTGCCGGCGGTGACCACGTAGAAGCCTCGTTCCCGGACGGCCCTCGCCACACGCTTCACCGACGCGCCCCAGAGCAGCGCGACGGCCAGACCTTCGTCGTTGGAGATCCGCAGCTCGCCGTGCAGCGTCGGATGATCCAGGCCCGCATCGGCGAGCAGCATTCGGAGTCCCCTGGTGCTCCACGCCTCCGCGAGCCCACAGGCAACCTCCGCCGCCCACCCGCGCTGGAGCGCTCCCTCGGTGGCGATCAGCCCCACAACCCTCCCGGGCTCGCCCACCGGGACCGGCAGGTCCGGCGCAAAGCCGGGCGTGAACGGGGTCCATTGGGGGATGTCAAAGCTCATGGGTGCTCATCCGTGTATGCACCGCGACCCCCCGCGGCATCCCGGAAAACGCCACGACGAGCCGGAATCGGAAAAGCCCGCCCGAGCCCCGGCGGGCAGCCCTGAAGTTAGAGCCCCGCAACACCACGGGCAAACCGGAACCGAACCGGACGGCCCCCCGATCCCTCGCCTGGCAGCGCCGCGGGTGCGCGGGCCTCCCAGGAGGTTCAATCGACGTCCGACAGCGCCCATCGGGGAGCGTCTCCCCAGAGGTTCTCGAGCTGATAGAAATCCCTGGCCTTGGGGTGAAAGACGTGGACCACGAAGTCGATGTAGTCCAACAGAACCCACCGTCCCCCCTGGAGGCCCTCCACGTGGCCCGCGCGGTGGCCCTGCTTTCGCAGCTCGTCGGTGACGTGTTCGGCGATGGCTTTGACCTGTACGTCGGACCTGCCGCTGGCCAGCACGAAGAAGTCCGTCGCCGAGGAGATCCCTCGGAGATCCAGGACCACGACTGCGTGGGCTTTCCGTTCCTGCGCCAATTCCGCGGATCGGCGCACGGCCTCTGGAAGCCCCGCGGCCCGGGCCCCCGGAAGGGCATCCGACGTCTTCTTCACCCCTCTTCGCGCTCGATGTGGACCTCGATGGCACCGTCCACCTCAGCATGCAGATGAACGCTCACCTCGAAGACCCCCAGGGCCTTGAGCGGCTCGTCCATCACCACCTTTCGCTTGTCCAGCTCGAAGTCCAGCGTGCCGGAGGCGTTGGCCCGGTCTGCGATGTCGGCGTTCGTGACCGACCCGAACAGCTTGCCGTCTTCCCCGGCCCGCGCATGGAACGTGAGGGACATGCCCACCAGCTGCGAGGCGCGTCGCCGGGCCTCGAGGTAGTCTCGGCGCGACCGCTCTTCGGCCAGCCTCTGCTCCGCCTCGAGCCGCTTCATGTTGGCCTCGCTGGCCTCGTAGGCGAGCCCCTGGGGCACGAGGTAGTTGCGACCGTAGCCGGACTTGACGGTGACGACCTCACCGGCTTCCCCGAGGTTCTCCACTGCCTTCTTCAGAATGAGCTTCATCGTTCCTCCAACACGTTCTTCATCAGGGCGTTGGCTCCCGGACCTTCCGTCGCACGTCGAGCCAGGTATCGCCGATCCCGATCACCATGGCGCCGGTGAGCACCAGCGGAGGCAGGAAGACCAGACCGAACGCCACCAAGACGTACCCCAGCAGGGAGAGACCACCGCTCAGGAACATGACCACCGCGGCGCCCCGGAGGGCATAGAGCACCCCCATGAAGACCACGGCATTTGCACCGATCTGGGCTGACACCGCCTCCCACCGCAGCAGGAGAAGGACAAGTCCTCCAATGAACAGCCACACCAGATGGTCGTTGAATCGAAAGTCTCGCAGCGGACCCACGCCCTGGTCGCTCCCGGTGGACAGGCGCACGTACAGCCACCAGGCCACGCCCAGAGAGGCCAGCGTGGCCACGCCCAGGACTGCCGGAAAGACTACGGCCTGCATCTCGACCGCATCGTAGATCTTCGCCACCGTGGCCGGAGGAAGTGAATCACCACCCCGGAAGAGGACGAGCGCCTGCACCGCCGTCCCGACCCCGTCCGCCATACGCTCCCGAAAGACCCATTCCACCGTCCCCCAGGCTTGGGCCTGAACGGACAGGAGGAAGGCAGCCACAACCGCAGCTACGGCCACGGCACCCAGGGCACGGCCCGAAAAACCCGAAGACGGGCGAAACAGGGTGAGCGCCACGAAGCAACCGCCGGCCAGAACGCCCCATGCCCGATCCAGATACCACAGCCCGTCGCGATCCACGCCAACGACGACGATGAACGCAGCCAGCACCGCCACGGCGAACACGGCCGGGCGCCGCATCCCGAGCCCGATGCCGAGTAGCAGGAACGGGATTCCCATGAGGACCGCAGGCTCGACGATCGACGTGGTCAGCGCCACCGCCAACAAGGCAGCGGCCCGGACCCACCCTCGTTGGCCTCGCCGCGAACCCCTGGGAGCGGTTGAACCCACCACGCCGATGCCTAGCCCTCGTGGCGGCGGGTATAGGGCACGAGGGCCAGGTATCGGGCCCGCTTCACGGCCGAGCCGAGCTGTCGCTGGAATGCCGCCGTGACCTTGGTCGTGCGCTTGGGAAGGATCTTCCCGGACTCGGTGAGGAACCGGGACAACGTCGCCACGTCCTTGTAGTTGAGGAGGACGATGGGGGGGCCCTCCATCCGGCGGCGGCGTCCCCGACCACCCTGGAACTCAGGGGGCGAATCATCGTCGTCCTCGTCCTCGTCTTCGTCGTCGTCACCTTCGTCGTCTTGCTGCCCCTCCCCGGAGGTCCGATGGACCTCGGCCACGATGGACTGACCCGACGTGGGTTCGCCCTCGTTGATGACGAGGAGATAACGGAGCACCTCGTCGTCGAGCTTGAGGAGTCGCTCGAACTCCGGGAGCGCCGAGACGGCTGCGGTGAACTGCGCCACCACGTAATAGCCCGTGTTCTGCCTCTTGATGGGATAGGCCAGCTGTCGAGTCCCCCAGTGATCGACGGCAGAGACCTCGCCACCGTCTGCGGTCACCAGCGCATGGAACTTGTCCAGCTTGGCCGTCACGGCACCCTCGTCGAGCGCCGGGTCGAGGATGTAGACCACCTCGTAGAGCCGCATCTTCTTCCCTCGGTCCGTGAGTCGTCGGGCCCCACCGTCATGGGGACCCTCCTGCGGCGGCGGGTCCGTGGCGGAGCGGGATAATCGAGCCAGAAAAGTTAACTCTGGACGGGTGTCTTTCCAAGCCGCGGGTTAGGTCGGTACCCTGCGGAGCGACCCTTCCCCGGCTATACGTTGAACCGGACGTGCAGGATGTCCCCATCGGAGACCACGTAGTCCTTGCCCTCCACCTGAAGCTTGCCGGCCTCCTTCACCGCTGCCTCGGACCCAAGCTCCATGAACGTGTCGTACGGGGTGACCTCGGCCCGAATGAACCCCCGCTCCAGGTCCGAGTGGATCTTCCCTGCTGCCCGCCGGGCGTCTGTTCCCCGACGGATGGTCCAGGCCCGCACCTCATCGGGTCCCACGGTGAAGAACGAGATGAGGTCCAGCAGCCCGTAGGCCGTCCGGATGAAGCGACTCAGGGCGGGTTCTTTCAATCCCAGGGCCTGGAGGAACTCCTCCTGCTCTCCCACATCCAGGGCGGCGATCTCGGCCTCCACGCTCGCCGACAGCGTGAGCCCGGCCGCGGCCATGCGTTCGATCCCGGCCTCCAGCTCCCCGGGCATGGGATCCGTGGCCCGTTCCTCCGCCTGGTTGAGCGCCACGAGCAAGGGGCGATCGGTGAGGAGTCCGTAGCCCTTGAGGAAGCCGCGATCGAGGTCCGCGTCCGATAGGGCCCGGAGAGGCGTGTCCGCGTCCAGGGCCTGCCTCGCCTTGTCGAAGGCGGCGATCTCCTGGGCCGAGGCCTGCTCCTTCCGCGCTCGCTCCAGACGCCGCTCCACGATGTCCAGGTCGGCCAGCAGGCACTCGGCGTGGAACGCCTCCATGTCTCCAACTGGATCCGGGGCCGCCGAGAGCGCCGGGTTCTCGAAGTCCCGGAGCACGAGGCACAGGGCCTCCTGATCACGGATGCGCTGGAGGCCGTGGGGCGACAGGCCTCTTTTCTCTGCGCCATGCTCGCCGGGGATGTCGCAGAAGGCGATCTCGGCGTACGTCGTCTTCCTGGGGGAGAAGATGGCCGAGAGACGGTCGATCCTCTCGTCCGGGACGCTCACCTGGCCCAGGCGTACCTCCCCGCCGAACCCCACCGGCACGTCCAGTCCGGTCATGGTGTTGAAGACGGTGGTCTTTCCAGACCCCGCGAAACCCACCAGCCCGACCTTCATCGCGGCAGGGCCTCCTGGATCGCCACGATCAAACCTGGATAGCGCCCGTAGGCCCAGCGAGCCTCGTCGACGCTCATGCGCTCGCGGTTGGTGTGGGCGAACCGCTCCTCGCCGGGGGCGAAACCGACGGTGGGAATCCCGAACACGCCGTGCGACCATCCCCCGTCCGTGGCGAAGGTCCAGGGGCGAACCACGGCGGGAGCGTGCGGATCGTCGCGTCGCCCCACCGCCGATGCCGCCGCAGTGACCACGGGGTGGTCCGGATCCATGAGGAATCCAGGTGTCACGAGGCTCCGGTTCTCCTCCAGGCCCGTGTAGGTCCGCTGGACCTCGGTGGCCATCCGGACCTCCAGGCCGTATCCGTCGGGCAGCGGAGCCACGCGCGCCTCCACCGCCTCCCGGACCCGCTCCACCAGCCGCTCGTCGTCGTCGCCCGGGAGGATTCTCCAATCCAGTGCCACCACGACATGGTCGGGAATGACGTTCCGGCTCTCGGGCAGGACCTCTACCATGGTCGAGGACAGGGAAGCCGATCCCAGGATGGGATCCGATGCCTGCCGCTCACCCAGGTCACGGACGCCGGCCAGGACGTCGCCGAGGAGGTCCAGGACGTTGTGCGCCCGATCAGGGGCGCTGGCGTGTCCCGCCAGTCCGGTGATCACCACCTCGAGCTCCGCCCTGCCCCGGTGCCCAATGCAGACGTCTCCGTGGGTCGCCTCCCCGATGATGACGGCCCCGGGCAGGCTCTCCATGGACTCGAGGAGATGGCTCATCCCCAGCCCACCCCGCTCCTCCAGCACGGTATGGGCCACGAGCACGTCACCCGGTGCCCGACCGATGAGCCCGGCCGCCGCGTAGGTCTGAAGCGCCAGGGGCCCCTTGATGTCCATGCTTCCTCGGCCGTGCAGATACCCGTCCTTCACCGTGCCGGCAAAGGGAGGCACCTCCCAATCCCCGTGCTCACCCTCGGCCACGACGTCGAGGTGACAGTTGAGCAGCACCGGGGAGGCGGAGCCCGAACCCGTGGCCACACCGATCACGTTGCCCGCCTCGTCGACGGGGGCAGTTGAGCATGGCCGAGGGCGCCGAACCCCGACCCCTGGCCACACCGATGACGTTACCGGCTTCGTCCACCCGGACGTCCTCCAGGCCCAGGTCCACCATCTCCTGTCGAAGACGCTCCGCCACGGCGCCCTCCTCCCCCGGGAGGCCGGGGATCCGGATCAGCTCGGCGGCGAAGTCCAGCGCGTTCTCGAACGTGGGTGCCTTGTGCATGGTCTGCCGTCCATGTGACTCGGGGCCGGGCCGTCGAGCGGCCCGGCCCCACTGCTTCTCCTACACTCCGCGGGCTTCCAGGATCAGCCGAAGATCCCGCGCACGATCTCGCCGAGCCGGTCCAGCGACAGGCCTAGCTGGATCTCGATCCCGTGCACCCGGGCGAACCAGGGAGCCAGGACCAGGGACACCACGCTCATGAGCTTGATGAGGATGTTCAGGGACGGGCCCGACGTATCCTTGAACGGATCCCCGACCGTGTCTCCTACGACCGCCGCTTTGTGTGGCTCGGAACCCTTGCCTCCGTAGGCCCCACCCTCGATGTACTTCTTGGCGTTGTCCCACGCCCCACCGGCGTTGGCCATGAACAGGGCCATGAGGACCCCGGTCACGGTGGCGCCGGCGAGCAGTCCTCCCAGCGCCTCCACCCCGAGGAAGCGGCCCACGATCACCGGGGCCAGCACTGCAGTCACGCCGGGGAGGATCATCTCCCGGAGGGCGGCCCGGGTGGAGATGTCGACGCACCGGGCCGAATCGGGCTTGGCCGTGCCCTCCATGAGGCCCGCGATCTCCCGGAACTGACGACGGACCTCGGCCACCATCCCCTGGGCCGCCCGCCCCACGGCAGTCATGGTCAGGGCCGCCACGAAGAACGGCAGGATCCCGCCGAGGAAGAGGCCGATCACCACCATCGGATCGGCGATGTTGATGCCCGTCTCCGACAGGCCGACCTTGGATGAGTACGCCGAGAACAGCGCCAGCGCCGTGAGCGCGGCGGACCCGATCGCAAACCCCTTGCCGATGGCCGCCGTCGTGTTCCCGATGGCGTCCAGGGAATCGGTGATCTTCCGCGTCTCCGGACCCAGGCCACTCATCTCGCTGATGCCGCCTGCGTTGTCGGCGATGGGACCGTACGCGTCGACGGACATGGTGACCCCCACCGTGGCCAGCATTCCGACTGCGGCGATACCGATGCCGTATAGCCCGGCAAACCAGTAGGCGCTGCCGATGGCCACGCAGATGAGGATGACCGGAATCGCCGTCGACTCCATCCCCACCGCCAGCCCCGCGATGATGTTCGTCGCGGACCCGGTCTGGCTCGCCTCCGCGATCTTTCGGATGGGTCCGGCGGCGGTGTAATACTCCGTCACCAGACCGATGGCGATCCCCACCAACGTCCCCGCGACGATGGCCACCCAGGGCCCATAGCTCGGGATGGTCCGCCCGGTTTCGGGATCGGTGAAGGTGATGCCGAGACTCTGCACCACGAAGTACATGGCCAAGAGGAAGAGGCCCGCCGCGATGAACGTCACGTTCCGCAGCGCGGCCGCCGGGTTGGTGCGCTCCAGGACCTTCATCATGCCGATGCCCACCAGAGACGCGACGAGGCCCATCATGACCGTGAGAATCGGCAGGGCTACGGCGGCGGCCCGATGGGAGGTCAGGACCGAAGCCGTGGCCCCGATGGCGATGGTGGCGACGATGGAGCCCACGTAGGACTCGAAGATGTCCGCCCCCATGCCGGCCACATCGCCCACGTTGTCGCCCACGTTGTCGGCGATGGTGGCCGGGTTGCGGGGGTCGTCCTCGGGAATGCCGGCCTCGACCTTGCCTACCAGATCCGCCCCCACATCGGCGGCCTTCGTGTAGATCCCACCTCCTACGCGAGCGAAGAGAGCGATGGAGCTGGCGCCCATGGCAAACCCCGAGACGATCTCGGCAAAGAGCGGATACTCACCGGTGCCCGGCACCGCATCCGCCGCGAAGGTGAAGTACAGCACGCCGAGGCCAATGAGTCCAAGGGCCGCCACGGCCAGGCCCATGACGGCTCCGCCGAAGAAGGCCACCCGCAGCGCCTTGCCGGCCCCCTCGTCCGTGGCGGCAGCCGATGTCCGTGTATTCGCTCGGGTCGCGGATTTCATCCCCATGAAGCCGGCCGCCACCGAGCTGATGGCTCCGAACACGTAGGCGACGGCGGGTCGCGGACCGATGGCCAAGCTGAGGAGCACCGCAACCACCGCCACGAAGATCGCGAGTATCGAGTACTCACGACGCAGGAAGGCC
>JARRLD010000292.1:0-13425 GCA_037387345.1 Gemmatimonadota bacterium | reverse complement strand
GTCCCACGAGGGCGAAGCCCTCCGGGGCCACGAAGTCGGGGGAGAGGTCGTGGACCCGGGTGGGACCGCCCAGGCGTCCCCGGAGGGAGATCTCGACCTCCGTCGCCTGTCCCGACGTGGTGTCCACGGCGGACGCGAGCGCGTCGTCGTCGGGGACGCTCAAGCCGCCCGGCCCGTCCACCAGAAGGAGCCGGCGGCCGGCGAAGGCGAAATTGCGCGTCGGCGCCTCCGTCATCTCCGCTCGCTCCGATCGAGGACCGCGTTGCGGTGGCAGGCAGGGCATCCGACCCATACCCGGTGGCGAACATAGGAGACGTCCTCTCTCGGCGGGATCGACCGCCGGTCCAGGGGAAGGCGGCACCGGGGGCAGAGGAGGTCACGGTTGGCCAGCAGCGCGCGGGCGAGCGCGGAGACCTCTTCGGACGAGAAGGACCTTGGCATGGGGGCAGGAGCTCAACAGAGTCCGCGGTTCGCGTGTCTGTTCAAGTCTGAAGGACATGCGGCGCCCGACGACGGCAGCATGGATTCTCCGGAGCCAATGGGCAACAAGGATCGAGCATGTCTATATTACCGGTTTATGCCTGACCGCTTCCAGCCGGGCTGGACGAGCGAGCGGGCCGGGAGAGCTCGACGATAGCCATGGTGCAAACCCTCGCTCCTCTGGTGTTGGCCGCCTCATTGGGTGGGCCCGCGTCCGGGCCCGAGGCCAGGGCCTACGACGGATCCGCCGGCGACCTAACCGTCGCGACGCCGTCACTGGAGCGCGCCGACATCCGCGTGGATGGCAGCCTGGACGATCCGGCCTGGCAGAGTGCCGCGCTACTCCGCTCGTTCACGCAATACGAGCCCGTGGAAGGGGCTCCGGCCACGCAGGAAACGGAGGTCCTCGTGCTCGTGGACGCCGATGCGATCTACTTCGGCATCCGAGCCCTGGACGACAACCCTGCGGGAATCCGGGCCACGCTCGCGGAGCGCGACGGCTTCGACCGGTCCGACGACTACGTTCGCATCGTCCTGGACACCTTCGATGACCGGCGGCGGGCCTACGTGTTCACCGTCAACCCGCTCGGTGTCCAGCACGACGGCGTGTGGAACGAGGGCGGCAACTCCGGAGGGCGGCGAGGGACATTCGGCTCACCCATCGACGACAATCCGGACTTCCTCTGGGAGTCCGACGCGCACATCGTGGCCGAGGGCTACCTGGCCGAGGTACGCATTCCCTTCAAGAGCCTCCGGTTCCCGGACGCGGACACCCAGGATTGGGGACTTCAGGTCATTCGCAAGATCCAGCGGAACGGCTTCGAGAGCTCGTGGGCGCCCATCACCCAGAACACGGCCAACAGGTTGGGCCAGTCGGGGAAGCTCACGGGCCTGCGGAACCTGGATCCCGGGCTGTTCCTCGAGCTCAACCCGGTCGTCACCGGCAACCGCTTCGGATCGTATGACACCGAGGCGGATCGGTTCGCGCATGGTGATCCGACGGGTGCCTTCGGACTGAATGTCACGTACGGCGTGACGTCCAACCTGACCCTCGACGCCACGTACAATCCTGACTTCAGCCAGGTCGAGGCCGACGCGGGTCAGATCTCCGTGAACGAGCGGTTCGCGCTCTTCTTCACCGAGAAGCGGCCCTTCTTCCTCGAGGGCACCGAGATCTTCGGGATGCCGAAGCAGGTCGTGTACACCCGGTCCATCGCCAATCCCATCGCGGGGGCGAAGCTCACGGGCAAGGTGGGGAGCCTCAACGTCGGTTATCTCGGCGCCGTTGACGAGTCGTTCGAACCGGACGAGCCCAACACCGTGGTGAACCTCGTGAGGGTACGGAGGGACCTGGGTGCATCGTCCACGGTCGGCGCCGTGTACACCGATCGGACGGCGGGAGGCAACGACTACAACCGCCTGGGAGGGGCGGACGCACGCCTGGTCCTTGGTGGACGCTATACCCTGACCTTCATGGGAGCCGCCAGCCGCACGGAGAGTCCTGACGACCTCGGTGACGCCACCACCGGCGGCCTCATGTCGGCCCGTATCGAACGGGCAGGGAGGACATTCTCCCTCAACGCGGAGATCGAGGACACCGACGAGGACTTCAACGCCGGCAGCGGCTTCTTCCGGCGTGTGGGAGACACGCAGATCCAATCCCGGGTCGCGTACAACTGGTTCGGCCGACCCGGCTCCCTGGTAGAGCAGGTTGGTCCCTCTCTCGAGCTCCAGGGGTACTGGAACCACGATGACTTCTGGGCGGGCCGGGGTTTCGAGGAGGGCCAGGCCCAGGCCGGGTGGCGTGTCTCGTTCCGAAACAACATCACGTTCTGGGGACAGCACTCCCTGACCCGATTCTCCTTCGATCCCGAGGCTTACGCGGGGCTGTTCGTGCAGACGGCCGCCGACGAGCGTGCGCCGTTCCTTCCCGATCAGTCGCTCTTCGGGAGCCTGGGTTCCACCACGCTCTCCTTGTGGGTCAACACCTGGGAGCGTATCCGGGGCAACGTTCGGGCCACCTGGAGCGAGACGCCCATCTTCGAAGGGGGGGTCGCCGTCGAGCCGGTGGGCTCGTTCTCCGGGAACGTGAGCCTCAACCTCTACCCTCTGCGCGCCCTCCAGGCCGAGGTCGGGCTGCGCCACACGAGGCTGACCCGCAACGACGGGTCGGAGTACTCGACGGCCACCATCCCGCGGGTCCGTGCCCAGTATCAGTTCTCGCGGGCGTTTTTCGTCCGCGGGATCGTGGAGTACTCGAGTCAGGAGCGGGGCGCGCTCGCCGACCCCGAGACCGGCCTCCCCCTGGCGGGCTGCGACGACGACGGCGTGTGCGCTCGCCTGGACGGCTCGGATGCCCACGACTTCCACGTCGAGGGCCTGGTGACCTATGAGCCGTCACCCGGCACGGTCTTCTACGTGGGGTATACGCGGGAGATGGAGGACACTCGTGCGTTCCGATTCCGGGAGGTGCGCCCCATGGCTGACGGGCTGTTCATCAAGTTGAGCTACCGCTTCAGAATGTAGCCGCTTCTCGCCGACGGCGAGGGCGTCGGGGCACCTGAACGTCCCGCCTCTGTTCGTCCCTCCCCGGACCCCTCGGAACGGTTGCCCCGTCTGGCGTTGCGGCGTTAAGGTAGGCGGGCCAGAAGCTGCGATCGGAAGCGGAGAAGCGGGTGGCCAAAGAGGCAATCGAGATCGAGGGGACCGTGAGCGAGGTCCTTCCCAACGCGACCTTCCGCGTGGAGTTGGAGAACGGGCACCAGATCCTGGCATACCTCTCGGGAAAGATGCGGCAGAACTACATTCGAGTCCTCGAGGGGGATCGAGTGAAGGTGGAGATGTCCCCCTATGACCTCACACGTGGTCGGGTCACCTACCGGTACAAGTGATCGTGACCGGCTGTGCCGGTCCGATCCTGAAACCCCCGTCTTGTCCCGTTCGTAGGGCTGGAAGAAGACCGAGGAACACGAGTGCCCGGAGGATGAAGAGATGAGGACGTTTGCAGCGTTGACGGTGACGGGAGCGGTCGGGATCGTCCTCCTCAGGCTCTTGGCGACGGTGATCGTCCCCATCTTCGGGATGGTTCTTGGCCTGCTTGCCATGACGGTGAAGCTGGCCCTGGTCGCCGCCGTGGTCTTCTTCGTGTATACCATGTTCAAGAAGCGCAAGGAGGCGGACGCGGCCTGACCGCGACCCTTCCTTCGCCGGGAGCAGGCGAGGCCCCCGGGACCCCGGTCCCGGGGGCTTCGCTTTTTGGCCGGCTGCCCCGACGGGGTCGTCTATTGAACCAGCTGCTGGAGCTTCTCGATCTGCTGCTCGGTGCCCAGCACGATGATCTCGTCCCCGGCCTTGAGCGTCGTATCGCCCTTGGGATTGAAGGTGTACTCGTCCAGCAGGGTCCCGCTCTTGTGGATGGCGATGACGATGAGACCCGTTTGCTGCGGGATCCGCGCATCCACGAGGCTCTTGTCCACCACGGAGGACCTGTCGCCGATGACCGTCTGTTCCATGCGCAGGTCGAGGTGCGACGACCGGGTGGCGATGTCCAGGAAGGTGACCGCGGAAGGACGCAGAAGAACGGAAGCCATGCGTATCGCGCTGCTCACGTTGGGGCTGACCACATGATCGGCGCCAGCCCGATAGAGCTTGCTCATGGTTTCCTCCTCGTACGCCCGGGCCACGATCTTCACGGTGGCGGCGAGGTCTCGGGCAGAGAGGCAGACGAAGAGGTTGTCGGCGTCCTGGCTCAAACACGTGATGAGACCCTTGGCCCGCAGTAGTCCGGCCTCCAGGAGCAGCTGGTCGTGGGTCGCGTCACCTTCCATGATGTGCGCGTGGGGCAGGAACTCGCGCACCTCCTCGATTCGCTCTGGGCTCCGCTCCAGGATCACGTACTCGCTGTCCATCGTCTCGAGCTCCTGAGCGATCTGACGGCCCGTCCGTCCGCAGCCGCAGATGATGACGTGGTCCTTCATCTTCGCGATGTCCCTCATGCTTCGGCGCCTCCGTAGCGCGTCCTTGAGATCCAGCTCGACGATGAGCGAGGTGAGATTGGCGAACCAGAACCCCAGCCAGGTGATGCCGGAAAGGAGAAGCAGCATCGTGAACACACGTCCCGGGGCACTCAGGGGGAAGACCTCGTTATAGCCCACCGCGGACAGAGTGATGGCCGTCATGTAGAGCGCGTCCCCCAATGGCTGCTGCTCGATGAGCATGTAGCCTGCGGTCCCGATCACGGCCAGGGCCGCGAGCAGGGCAACCGTCCACAGGAAGCGGGGAACGAAACTGGCCATCTCGGCACGCAACTTGTAGCAAGAATGACGACATGGAACTGCGGGCGAGCCGCCTCGCAGGGTCTTGCTGAGAAGCTAGGTGGGATGCGGCCTTTCGGCCACATCCTCTCTTGACGCTCCTCGGACCGACCCTTACCCTAGGGTTCAAGACTGTAAGCGGGCCCGGAAACACTTGATTCACGCGGGTTTTCGGGTCTCCCGAGACTCTCTCGGAGAGGGCGTTCCCGGCCCGCGCCTCGGGCGGCCACGGCCGCGACCTCTCAACACTTCTCGTTACAGGAGTTGCCCGATGAACAAGTCCGATCTCGTGGACGCCCTCGCCGATGCCACCGGCATGACGAAAGCTGACGCTGGTCGTGCCGTGGACGCCCTGTTCAGCCCTGACGGAGGCGTGATCGCGAAGACGCTGAAGGCCGGCGGGCGCGTGCAGATTACGGGCTTCGGCACCTTCGAGGCCAAGCACCGCAAGGAGCGCACCGGGCGGAACCCGCGCACCGGAGAAACGATCCGGATCGCGGCCACCAAGACGCCGGCGTTCCGTGCTGGGAAGGGTCTCAAGGACGGGATCAAGTAACGGACCCTCCCCGGGGCCGACGGGCCCGAGGCCGCGTCGCGATAGCGACGCGGCCTCTCTGCGTGTGTCCCCGTCTCGTTAGCCTCTTCGGGGTGGGCGTCCCCGGGATGAACCGCCGGTGCGACTCGGTCCTCGATCGAAATCGGCGCGCACCGCCCGACCGCGGATCGTCGTGCCGTTGAGGGCGGAGATGATCTGGCGGGCCACTGGCTCTTCGACTTCCACGAGCGTGTGGGACTCCCGGATCTCGATCTTGCCGACCTTGCCGCTGGGCAATCCCGTCTCCCCGGTGATGGCACCCACCAGATCACCCGGGGTCGCTCCGTCACGCTCCCCGACGCTGAGAAACAGCTTGACCCAGGCCGTGGGGGGAGGGCGCCCACCGGTGCGCTCGGGGCGGGGGCGGACGGGTGTTGCGGTCGCTGCCGTCTTCTTGCGCAGCAAGGCCGCAGCGGCAGCAGCCACCTCGGTGGGATCGAAGCGCTCGAAGAGGGGCTCCAGGAGGAGGAGGTACGGGGCCGCGTCCTCGCTCTCGATCGCCCTGGCGAGGCTCTCCCTGAAGCTGCCCGAATCGTCAGGGCGGGCCTGGGGGATCGGAAACCCCTCCAGAGCGTAGCCGGTGCGTCGGGCGATATCGCGGAGATGGGTCATCTCGCGGGGGAACGCCAGGACGACGCCGTTTCCCGTAAGTCCGTGGCGCCGGTCCAGGGAGTCGGGATCAGCCGGCACGTCGCAGCTGACGACGACCAGGCCTTCGATATCCTCTGACGCGGCCCGTGCCTCGAGCTCCTCCACTCCCAGCCAGACCGGGACGGACGTGTCGCCCGGCGCCCCACAGGCGAAGCCGTGCAGCGACAGGTAATCCCCCACGTCCGCCGCCCGGTCCTCGGTCGCGAAGTAGAGGAGCACGTGCCGGGCGTCGTCCTCGAAGAGCTCCGCCACCGTGAGGAGGACTCCCTCCTCACGGAACCGAGGCGTCACCCTGAAGCGAAGCGTGCCGCGATGGGGCGACGACGAACCCTCGCGCCCGTCCACGGGGCGCGGCGGGACCGACGCCGCCCGGCGGGCGTGTCGTTCGGTGAAGTCACGCACACCTGGCGTGACAGGAAGCGCCACGACAATGCGCTGTCCTTCCCTGGGCAGGTAGTCCAGGACCTTCTCGAGCTTCTCCAGGCCCTCCAGCCGCTCGAGGCGGTCCAGCTGGTCCACCACGAGCACCTCCGTCGAGGCCAGGTCGATGCCGCCCCCGCGGGAAGCTCCGAGGATGTCCCCGGTCGTCCCGAACAGGAGTCGGGCGTGTCCCGGCAGAGCCCACGGCGATCCCAGCGCTGCCACGGTGTGTCCCGTGGCCTGGCCGAGGCGCTGGAGAGATTCGGCCAGTCGTGACGCACTTTCCCTGGTCGGTGTCACCACGAGGACCGCCGGACTCGTGCCTTCCGACGCGATCCGGTCCAGGAGGGCAGCACCCCACGCGATGAGCGTCCCGCTGCCCGGGGCGGAGGCCAGAAGCAGGTTGTTACCCCGCCGGAGGACCGGAATGGCGGCGGACTGTAGCGCCGTGGGGTGTTCCACGCCCTCGGACGCGAGGGCCTCCACCAGCTCGGGGGAAAGCCCCAGATCCGCGAACGACTCCATGGAGAAGATCCTCGTCAGGTGGGCTCGCCCAGGCCACGTCCCCCCGCGTCACCGGGTTCGTAGGGCAGCTCGGTGAGGAACTTCTGGATCTCGTAGTCCACCCGGGACGTGCGCAGGCGATCGGTCGAGGCGACCACGTCGGTGTACGCACCGTGGCGGTGCACCGACAGCGTGACGGTTCCTTCTGCGCCGGTGAACGTAGCGCCGTGGCTCGTCCCCTTGGTGCGGGAAAGCCCGATCAGCTCGGGAAGGAGTATCTCGGCCCGCTCGAGGACCTCGCTCGGGGAGAGGGCGGTTTTGCGCTGATATCCGGCCATGGTCGATTCGGTGTGGGCTTGGGCGGTCGTCAGGGAGAGCAAAGAAAGGTGCGCAGTGCGTCCCGATTGTGGAAGCCCCGGAGGATCTCCCCGTGGGCGAGAAGAACCGGAGGGTCGTCGACGCCGGCGTCCTGGGCCCTCGATCGGGATGCCTCCACCGAACCAGCGTGCTTGTCCACGTCCAGGACGGCTTTGGTCTCCATACCATCGAGTCCGGATGCCCGGGCGATGTCCACGAGCACGTCGATCCTTCCTACGTCGCGGCCGTGCACGAACACCGCGTCGAACACCGCCTGGTGGATCTCGGGTCCCTTGCCGTGATCGGCCGCGTGGAACACCAGCTCGTGGGCCTTCCGGGTCCACGGCAACAGAGTCGGCTCGGCCAGGACCAGGCCCAGATCGGAGCCGGCGGTCTCCGCCTCCTTCCAGCGTCCTGCCCATGCTGGCTGCTCCGGGTCGAGAAGCGGCTTCGGCGGGGGGCACAGCTCCAGGGGAACCCGCTCGATCCCGAGGCTGGGGGGCGAGCCACGATCCATCTCCCTCAACTCGTGCTCCAGGAGGTAGGAGAGGGGATCCACGTAGTCGAAGAACAGCACGATCTCGGGGCGTTCCATGACGGGAAGCTGGCGGGGTGCGGCCTCCGGGGCAAAAGGAAACCGGACTTCCTTGATCTGACCCGGTCCGCTCTCGATATTCCGTGCCCCGAACAACCAACCAGTGAGACCCCATGCGGTACAGTTCGAACATCGAGCGCCTGCAGCCCTCTGCCACGATCGCCGTGAGCACGCTCGCGAAGCGGCTTGCAGCGGAGGGACGGGACATCATCAACCTCAGCGCGGGCGAGCCCGACTTCGACACGCCCGTGTTCATTGCAGACGCGGCCGTGGAGGGGATCCGGGCCGGACAGACACGCTACACTCCACCCGTGGGGATTCCGTCGCTGCGCAAGGCCATTGCGGATCGGCTCTCGGAGCGAGCGGATCGACGGATGGACCCGGACGGCGTGGTGGTCACGGCCGGGGCCAAACAGGCGCTGTTCAATGCCACCTTCTGTCTGTTCGGGCCCGGCGACGAGGTCCTGGTCGCCGCACCGTACTGGACCAGCTATCCCGATCTGGTGACCATTGCCAGAGCCGATGCGGTACCGGTCTTCGGTCCCGAGGAGCGTGATTTCAAGCTTGGGCCCCAGGAGTTGGACGGAGCCACCACGGAGCGCACCCGAGGCCTCATCCTCAACACGCCCTGCAACCCCACGGGGGCCGTGTACACCGTGGAGGAGCTGGAGGCGCTGGCCGAATGGGCACGCGACCGCGGCATATGGCTCATCTGCGACGAGATCTACCGTAACATCTACCATGAGGACGACCGCTCCGCGGCTCCGAGCCTCCTGGATCTGGACGAACGCAGCCTGGGACGGTTCATTCTCATCGACGGCGCGTCGAAGAGCTACGCCATGACCGGGTGGCGTGTAGGCTTCTCGTACGGCCCGCCGGAGGTGGCGTCCAGGTTCTCGGCCTTGCAGAGTCAGGTCACGTCCAACACCAGCACGCCCGCCCAGGTGGCAGCGGAGGCAGCGTTCCGGGAGGTCGAGCTGGCCGAGGCCTCCGTCTCGAACATGGTTGGGGCGTTCCGCCGCCGCCGCGACCTGGTGGTAGCACGTATGAAGGAGCTGCTTCCCGGGGTCCCGTTCATCCACCCTCGAGGTGCCTTCTACCTCTTCTTCAGGATCGACGGGCTGTTCGAAGAAGACGTGCAGGACGGTACCGCGTGGTGCTCGAAGCTCCTGGATCGCCAGGGTGTCGCACTCGTCCCGGGGGCCGCCTTCGGTGACGATCGCTGGGCCCGAATGAGCTATGCCACGTCCGACGAGATCCTCGAGGAAGCGTTCAAGCGGATCGCGGCGATGGCGACCTAGGTTCCCCTGGTGGCGGTGCACCCGCCGCCGCCCGGACGGCGCCGCTCAGCCCAGGAGCGCCGCATTGACCCGACGTGCGGCCGCCACGGAGCCTGCTTCGTAGGAGGCGCCGAACAGGTTCACGTGCACCAGCAGGTAGTAGAGCTGGTAGAGCGCCCTGCGGAAGTCGTGGTACTCCTTCGGGATCGGTATGATCTCACCATAGGCGGCGAAGAATCCACTGCCGAACCGAAGACGTTGCCGTTCCAGAGGTCACCGTGAACCAGGTGGCAGTCGTCCTCCCCCACGTCCGAAAGCGCCGGCAGAACCACCTCGATGAGCCGGTCGAGCTCCCTCCCTCCTGCGCCCCGGAAGTGTCCCTGGCCCAGAGCCTCGTCGAGCTGCGGGATCAGCCGCCGATCCCTCCAGAATTCGGCCCACGAGCCACAGAGTCGATTGTTCTGGGGAAGGGAGCCGATCCAGTTGTCCCGGTGCCATCCGAAGCCGTCGCCGGCCCCGGATCGGTGGAGCTCCGCCAGGCCCCGTCCCAGGCGGATGTCGAAGTCAGGAGCGGGCCGACCCGGGGCGATGTACTCCATGAGGAGCCAGGCGGGGCTCTCTCCCTCCGAGCTCAGGGCCACGGGCTCCGGAACACGGAGACGGTTCGGGGTGGCCAGGGCCCGGAGGCCGTCCCATTCGGCGGGGAAGAGTCCCGACGGGGCCGAAGCGTTCCACTTGAGGAAGTACACGGAGGCGTCGTCCAGGAGCACCCGTGCACCGTGATTGATGCACCCGCCTCCCACGGGAGTGACGCTCCGAATGGAGGCCTGTCGCGAAGTCGAGGAGAGGGCGATCTCCACGCCGACGCGGACGGAGGAGGGGAGGCTCCGCATGGCTCAAGGCTCGTCCCCTGCATCCGCCAGGGTCTCGAGAAGGCCTTCGCAGGAGCGTCGGACCATGTGATAGACGGTCTCGAAACCGTTGGGGCCTCCGTAGTACGGATCCGGAACGTCGTCCCCGGTCCGCCGGGAGTCGAATTCCCGGAGGAGGTGGAGCCGTGCCCGCGATCCGTGTGCGTCCGCCAGGTTCTCGAGATCCTCCAGGTTCCCGCGGTCCATGGCGACGACGAGATCGAAGCTCTGAAGGTCGTCCGGCCGGACCTTGCGGGCTTGGCCGTTCACCGTGATCCCGTGACGAGCGGCCACTTCGACCGATCGCCGGTCGGGAGGCTCACCGACGTGCCAGGCTCCGGTACCGGCGGAGTCGACGAGGAACTCGTGGTCCTGCCCTCGCTCCGTGGCCAGGTGTCGGAAGACGCCCTCTGCAAGCGGAGAACGACAGATGTTGCCGAGGCATACGAAGAGAACGGACGTACGCTGCCGGTCGGAGGCGGACTCGCCCATCGTGCTCGGTGGATGAGGGGTGGAAAGGGCAATCGGATGGGCAAAGTGTCCGCACCCTACTGCCTGGGCAAGAAAGCATCTACCTTTTCGCGGTGCCCGGCCACCCGAGGATCGAGGTGTTCCGGGCACGAATGGCGTGCACCCAGCATGCCGCGCGCGGTGACCGTGGAGTGTTTGTGGAGCCTCTCAGCTTTCGTGATCTCGGACTGTCGGAAGAAAGCCTCGCGGCCGTCGAGGCCATCGGTTGGACTCAACCCACCCCCATCCAGGCCAAGGCGATTCCCTCGGGACTCGAAGGCAAGGATGTGGTGGGGATCGCCCAGACGGGCACCGGAAAGACGGCGGCGTTCATGATCCCCGCCCTGGAGCGGCTCACGATGGGGGAGGGGCTTCAGGCGTTGGTGCTCTGCCCCACCAGGGAGCTGGCGCAGCAGGTGGCGGAAGACACCATGCTTCTGGCCAAGGGAACCAGGATCCGGTGCCAGGCCATCTACGGTGGGGTTGGGTACGGACCCCAGAACAAGGCGCTCGAAGAGGGGTTCGAGATCATCGTCGCCACGCCCGGCCGGTTCATCGACCATCTACAGCAGCGCCGGGCCGATCTCTCCCGCGTGCGGTATCTGGTCCTGGACGAAGCGGACCGGATGCTGGACATGGGCTTCCGGCCGCAGATCGAGCAGGTGATGAAGCACATGTCTTCCGAGCGGCAGACCATGCTCTTCAGCGCCACGATGCCCCATGGGGTCCACGACCTCGCTCTGCGGATCACGCGGGAAGCCCGCTGGATCGAAGCAGCGCGGTCCGGCACGACGGCGGAAGGGATCGAGGAGGTCTTCTATTCGGTGAAACCGGAGAAGAAGCCTGACCTGCTCCTCAAGCTGTTGGAAGATCCGGAGTGGGATCATGTGTTGGTGTTCACGAGGACGAAGGCGGGTGCGGACGTCCTCGAGGCACGCCTGCAGCGGGAGGGCATCCGCACCGACGTGATGCACTCCGACCGTCATATGAAGCAGCGGACCCGGGCGCTGGACAGGTTCGCCCAGGGGAAGGTCCGAGTCCTGGTGGCGACGGACATCGCCCAGCGCGGCCTGGACGTCGAGGGCATAAGCCACGTGGTGAACTACGACGTGCCGCTCGATCCCGAGGACTACGTTCACCGCGTCGGCCGCACGGGCCGCGCGGGAGCCACGGGAACCGCGGTGACGTTCGTGACCGCAACCGACCTGGGTGCCCTCAAGACTCTCGAGCACCGGCTGGAGCGGACCGTGGAGCGCCGGCATTTGCCCGAGTTCGACTACGCCGGGGTGCCCCAAACCGAAAAGAGGTCGGCGGCGCGCAGAGGCAGCAAGTCCAGGACACCGCACGGCATGGGCTCCCGGTCTCCGGACGAGCTGAGCCCCGAGGAGCTGGCGGCGCTGCTGGACCCGACCGACTCCTGACACCCGGGGCCGCAGCCCCTCGCATTCCCCCCCGACCTCATGAGGCGACGATGATCCTGAAGCGCTACGGAAGATCCTATGAGAGTGTGGATCCGAACTTCGAGTCCAAGGCTCTGAATGAGATCGGATTCCGCCGAGGCCGTGAGCTGAGCGTTGCGGCGGAGGAGTTCGAGGCCCGGTACGAGCTCGAAACGCGACACGAGCTGAGGGCCAGCGCCGAAGGTCCGGTCCAGGATCACACCGAACAGCTCCTGCTCGATCGACTGGAGACGCAGCTGTTCGAGCTCGAGGCAGGCCTGGAGCCGGGTTGTGTGCTCGTCGTCGAGAGCGAGAGCGGCGTGGACTATCCAAAGACGCGCCAGAGCATGCGGAACATCGTGGAGGGCGGTGAGAACCGACTGCACTTCTCCTACACGGTGGAACCGCCCCTCCGCGTCGGGATCTACCGGGAGCGCGCGCGGGTCTGACGGCGCTTCCCACCCGCGCCCGGATACCCCGACTGGAATGGAACCGATGTCTCGAGCGTATGGAACATAGACGCTCGAGCACGGGCGCCAGGGGGTCTTCCAGGAGGTGATGGGTTGCGTGGCGGTGAGGTGCGGGAAGGCCCCCACCTGGCCCGGCGGGTCCACCCTGCCGGGCCAGGTGCAAGGAAGCAGGCCCCAGCTTGCCTTGTAGGGTGTTCCCCTACAGCCGCAAAGCGGTTTTTCCCGACAGCAGCCAGCCCCCAATGGGGGTAGGATTCATCTACGAATTTTCGGGGCTGTCGACCCGACGGGACGAGGTCCAGCAACCTCTACCCGCCCTCGCCGGTGACGCAGCTCCAGGGCCTGCCGGGAGCTTAGGGCAGGAGCTTCCGGCGGCCCGAAGATTGATCGGACGGAGCGTGCCCGGCACGGCTTGAGAACCAGCATGAGGTGGAAACCACCTCCGCGGCCAGACGACCGGGCGGGACCCCGCCAGCAGCACGCCCGCTCCGTCCGACCGAACGAAGGGAAGGGAACGGTGGAAGAAGCACCGTTCGCAACCCAGAAGCGGTGAGGGGTGTCCTGTTGGCGGGAGGGTCGCAGGCGCCCCTGCCCTGGCCCGGCGAGGCGAGAGTCTCGTCGGGCCTTTTTTCTTGCCCATCTGCCCCGGGAATCCACCCCTTTCCGCGGTTGCCCGGGGGCGGGAATTCCGTGAGAATTCATGGTCGGAATCCCTCCCGCTGACGACAGCGGTGGGGGTGGCCTTCCTGCCCGCGGCCGCCTCGACCTCGGCTTCTATACACTCCGGTCGGGTACCATGTCCACGACGCTCGAGGGCGCCACACCGGCTGCCCCTTCCTCCGATCCGACGTTTCCGAGGGGCGTGAAGCTCCTCCACGATCCCCAGCGCAACAAGGGCAC
>JARRLD010000291.1:0-5406 GCA_037387345.1 Gemmatimonadota bacterium | reverse complement strand
CTCCGGGGGCAGAAGATGGCGAAGCAAGAAGCGATCGAGATGCAGGGTGTGGTCACCGACGTGCTTCCCGACCAGAAGTTCCGTGTGAAGCTCGAGAACGACCACGTCGTCCTGGCCTACGCTGCCGGGAGAATGTCGAAGTTCCGCATCAGGGTCCTGGCAGGCGATCTGGTGACGCTCGAGCTGTCCCCGTACGACCTGTCCCGAGGGCGGATCACCTATCGGCACAAGAAGGAGGGGGGCCCGCCGCCGTCCAACACCCGCCGGAGGCGCTGACCGGCAGCCGAAGGCACCGCTCACTCCCGATTCCATCCCGATCCCGGGCCCCCGGATGGCATTGACAGCGTCGCGACACGGGGCGACTGTTCGTGGACGCCCCCAGCGGGGGCAATCAGCTAGAATGAAGGCGGCGGTCTCGTTCTTGGGGATCGCCGCCTTCCGTCTCTTGTGGCCACAGGGGTCACACATCGCGCGGAAGTGCCGTGCAAATAGAGCAGTCGGTAAGTACGTATCATCGTGGCTCCGACTCGCCAAACCAAGGAGCGCATCGGATGCGTACCAAGGGAACCGTCAAGTGGTTCAACGATCAGAAGGGTTTCGGATTCATTACGCCTGAGGACGGGAGCAAGGACTGCTTCGTCCACCACAGCGCGATTCAGGTCGAGGGCTTCAAGAGCCTCGCCGAGGGCGCCCAGGTCGAGTTCGACATCGTGGAGGGGACCAAGGGCCCCGCAGCGGAGAATGTCGTCCCTCTCTGAGTAGCCGTCGAATCCAACGACGCCCTGTGGGCCGTCCCGACCTGTCGGGGCGGCCCGCTGTCGTAAGGGGAGCGAAGAAGAAGCCATCGAGGGCCGCGCCCACGACCGGACCGGACCGGACCACACCCCACCTCCCGGTGTAGGTAACGTCACGCTCCATCGGCAACCTCGTTCCGAGAGCCACCATGTCGCGTCGAGCCGGCCTCACGCTCGCCCCTGCCCCTTCCCTCCTGCAGGCGGTCGTAGTCCTCCTTCTCGCCGCCGGGTCGAACCCGTCGGACGCGGCCGCCCAGGAACGTCCGCTCTCCCCCGGGGACTCGGCAGACCTTGTGGACGAGGCTCGGGATCGCCAGCGGGACTTCGAGCTCTTTCGGCAGAGTCGCATCCCCGTGCAAGCGCAGCGCTCGGAGGGAAGCTGCGATCAACGCATCGGACGGATATGCATCTGGTTCGGTGGTGAGGAGGAGGAAGACTTTCCCCCTGAGCGTCCGGAGACGGAGGTCGCGCGCAGGAGCCTGATCGGAACGCTCCTCCAGACGACGGAAAAGGTGAAGGACCCGTGGGTGATCGGGCAGCTGGTCTACTACCTGGTGGAGCAGCGGGACTTCCGCCTGGCCGAGACGGTGGCCCGCGACTGCGGGATCGAGGACAGCTGGTGGTGCTCCGCGCTCTCGGGGTATTCCCTTCACGTGCGGGGGGAGTTCGTGCGAGCGGAGGCCGCCTTCCGAGAGGCTCTTTCCGCGATGCCCGACGAGGAGCGGGCGCGGTGGGTGAACCTCCTCTACGTCCTGCCGCGGGATGTGGCGGAGGACTTCCAGCGTCTCGAGCCGGCGGAGCGGGAGCGCCAGTGGGAGTTGTTCTGGCGCCTCTCCGACCCCCTCTTCGCGGTAGACGGTAACGATCGGCTCACGGACCACTTCGCTCGCTGGGTGGAGGCCCGCAACCGCGAGGACGCGGAGAATCCCCAGATGTTCTGGGAGGAGGACATGGAAGAGACGCTGATCCGTTACGGGAGGATCATGGGGTGGAGCCGGACCCACGTGCCTGCCGCGATGGTTCGCCCGGGACGGGGGCTCAACCTCCAGGACACGCGCCAGATCGTGGGACACCACAACCCCATGAGCCGCGGCTATCTCTTCCCCGAGGAATTCCTCGAGTCCCCCTCCGACATCCCTCCGGAGAGCTGGATCACCGCTCCGCGTGTGGCCCGGGCGTGGTACGCTCCGCCCTACACCCCGGACTTCCGGGGCCTGGAGACGCAGGTCGGGCGATTCCGCCGCGGTGACCAGATGCTCGTCGTCGGTGCGTATCGGCCCACGCCGGACACCACGGGCACGGACGGTGCGGCCTGGGCACCCGACGGCGCCATCGAGTCCGCCTTGTTCCTCGTGCCGGTGGACGGTGGACCTCTCCACGAGGCATGGGGGATCCGGGCCGAAGGGGTCCTCACGCTCCTGGCGCCGCCGGGTCGGTACGTGAGCAGCCTGGAGGTGCTCGACGCCGAGGCCGGTCGGGCCTGGAGGGCCCGGCAGGGAGTGAAGCAGGTGCCGCTGATCCGAGGGCTGGTCGCCGTCTCCGACCTGCTGATCCTGGAGGAGGGCGCGCCCCCCGTGGAGAGCCTGGACGGGGCGATCCCCCACGTGCGTCCCGGGGTGCGGATCGCCAGAGGCGAGCGGTTCTCGGTGGTCTGGGAGGTCTACGGCCTCGGCGTGGAAGACCCGGCCCAGGTGACCATCGGCTTCACGCGCGGACGTCCGGCCTTTCTGACCCGCGTCGGCGAGTTCCTCGGGATGCTCGAGCCGGACCGGCCCGTGGAGGTCACCTTCGCCGATCCGGGCTCGGACCGCGTGCAATCGGCGTTCCGATCCGTGTTCCTGGAGCTTCCGGAGTTGGAGCCCGGCGAATACACCCTCCACCTGCGTCTGGACCTGCCGGGCCGGGAGCCGTCCATCACCAGTCGTCCCATCCTCGTCGTGGAGTGAGCCTCATGGACGATCTCATTCTCGGACTGCACCACGTCACCGCGACGGCCGACGACGCCCAGCAAGACCTGGACTGCTACCTGAAAACGCTGGGCACCCGGCTCGTGAAGAAGACGGTCAACTTCGACAACCCCAACGTCTACCACTTCTACTACGGCGACGAGCGGGGGAGCCCCAACACGCTCATGACCACCTTCCCCTACCGGGGGTGGGGCGTTCCCGTGGGGGTCCACGGAGCTGGTCAGATCACCGCGACGTCGTTCTCGGTTCCCGAGGGCTCCCTAGATGGTTGGCGGCAGCGGATCCGGGACAAGGGGTACGCCGTTCAGGCCGAAGGAGATCGATTCGGAGACGAGGTCCTCCAGTTCCGGGACCCCTCGGGCCTCGTCATCGAGCTCGTGGCCAACGACGACGATCCCCGCGAACCGTGGGTCGCCGAGGACCTGACGCCGGATACGGCCGTCCGAGGCGTGCATGCGGCCACCCTGTCGGTCCGGAAGCCCGGTCCTTCCGTGGCCTTCCTGACCGATGCTCTCGGTTGGGAGGTGGTCAACGAGGAGGAGGGGCGGACACGCCTGGCAGTCAACGGCGACGAGCCGGGCCACCGCCTCGAGATCGTCCACGCTCCCGAAGGGCCTGACGCCGTCAACGGGCTCGGAACGGTGCACCACGTGGCCATGGCCGTGGCCGACGAGGAGGCGCAGCTGCGGTGGCGGGAGGAGCTGGTGGCCCGTGGAGTCCAGGTGACCCCGGTGAGGGACCGACAGTACTTCCGGTCGATCTACTTCCGTGAGCCCGGCGGCGTCCTCTACGAGATCGCCACGCTTCGTCCGGGGTTTCTGGTGGACGAGGACCTGGGCGCCCTGGGGACCGATCTGAAGCTACCCCCCTGGGAGGAGCCCAACCGCCCGGCCATCGAACGAGGCCTGGCACCCGTCACGTACTGAGGAGGTCGTCAGTGGAGCCGCATGCCGATCAGCCGGTGGCGACAGCGGGCCGCCCGCTGGGCGAGGGAACGGCGGTCCTGATCCTGGTCCACGGACGGGGAGCCGGGCCCGGCAACATCCTGGAGCTGGCGGACGCCCTGCCGCACCCCGAATTCACCTACCTGGCCCCGGCCGCGGCCGGCAACACCTGGTATCCCAACTCCTTCATGGCAGACATCCCCTCGAACGAGCCCGGCATCTCGTCGGGCCTGGCCGTGATCGATGGCCTGGTGGGTCGGGCGATGGATGGCGGCGTCCCGAAAGAGCGCATCGTGCTGGCCGGATTCTCCCAGGGTGCGTGCCTCATGGCAGAGTATGCGGTGCGCCACGCCCGGCGCTACGGAGGCATCCTCGCGTTCAGCGGTGGCCTCATCGGCCCGCCGGGCACCGCCTGGTCCTACGAGGGTGACTTCGCCGGGACGCCCGCCTTCTTCGGGTGCAGCGACGTCGATGCCCACGTCCCGAGGACCCGTGTCGACGAGAGCGCCGAGGTGCTCGAGGCCATGGGGGCCGAAGTGGAGAAGCGGATCTACCCGGGAATGGGCCATCTCATCAACGACGACGAGATCGCCTTCGCCCGGACGGTGTTGGAGGCGGTGGGGTCGTGAGCCCCCACCTCCCCTGTCTTCACACCACGCTCGAGGTGGCCAGGTGGGCATGCACCGTCATGGCACGCTCGAGCTGCTCGGCATCCAGCTCCCGCAGATCGAGCTCGTAGCCCATGGGAGCCCTGAGGGACTCCGCCGACAGGTCAACGAAGCCGTCGTCGGAGAGGCCGAGGGCCTCGATCAGCCTCCGTACCGCCTCGGCACCCCCACGGCAGAGGTTCTCGTAGGAGACCAGCAGCACCTCATCCCTGCGGGCGAGCAGGGCCGTGAACGCGAGGATCCAGTACCCGATCCAGTAGTCCAGGCTGTCCGGATCGAATCGGTCCCGGATCTCGTCCACACCCTCGAAGGCCAGGGGGCGGTGCAATTCGCCGAACTCGAAGTGCCCGATGTCCTGCATATACCGCTTCGAAAACCGCTCCCGGCGATGCACCTCCTTGAACCTCCGGTGTTGCCGTCTCATGGAAGCCGCCTGGTCCACGGGATTCCTCAGCGGGACCGCGACGAGTCCGTCCGGAAACAGCTTCTTCAGGAAAGGAACGCGGCCGATGTTGGCGTTGTTCTTTGAGACGTAACGGCCCTGGCCGGGGCCTCCGGCGGAGCGGAGGGCGATGATCTTCTGCATTTGCGCCACGAAGTGCTCCCGGAACTCCGCGCTCCCCTCATGGGCTCCCCAGAGGGGGATCGTCTCTCCCTTGAACCGCTCCGGCCAGAAGGCCTTCCACAGGACCTCTTCGAACGCCTCCGGACTGTCGTAGCCGACCTCCATGCCATCTCCGTGGGCGCGTTCCTTCAATTCGGCCCCCTTCCGGAATCCACGGGACAGCTGGTGCCAGAGGATGGGCGCCATCACGAACGGCATGTCCCGGTAGGTGTAGGTCGCCAGGTCCGGATGCCGCGCCAGGATCTCCAGCAGGAGCGTGGTCCCGGCCCTCGGCAGCGAGGTGATGAAGATCGGCCTCTCGACGGGTACGTTCCGGAACCGGGAGGCGTACATTCCCCGCTCCACGTCGGCGGCAGTCAGCTGTACCATCCGGCTCAGGAACGCCACCCGATGGGTCAGCCGGTCCAG
>JARRLD010000290.1:0-9081 GCA_037387345.1 Gemmatimonadota bacterium | reverse complement strand
CGACGCACGAGGGACCGTCGGCGTCGGGATCCCCGGCGCCCTTTCCACGCGTACAGGGCTCGTGAAGAACGCCAACTCCACCTGGCTCATCGGACACGCCCTGGATCGGGACCTCGCGTCCAGGCTCGAGCGTCCCATCCGGGTCATGAACGACGCCAACTGCTTCGCCCTTTCTGTGGCAACGGACGGCGCCGGACGCGGCGCCGACGTCGTGTTCGGCGTCATCCTGGGCACCGGCGTGGGCGGGGGTCTGGTGGTGGGAGGGCGGGCGCTGGAGGGTTCCCAGCGGATCACGGGAGAGTGGGGCCACAACCCCCTGCCGTGGCCACGGGATGACGAGCGGCCGGGACCATCGTGCTACTGCGGAAAGCGGGGGTGTATCGAGACATTCGTGTCGGGACCCGGGATGGTCCGGGACCATCTGGAAGCGACCGGGCGTGACTGGACGACGAGGCAGATCGTGGCCGCCCTCCAGGGCGGAGACGAGGAGGCAGCCGGAGCCTACAGCCGATACGTGGACCGTCTCGCCCGCGGACTCGCTACGGTCGTCAATATCCTCGACCCGGACGCCATCGTCCTTGGCGGGGGGATGTCCAACCTCCCTGGGCTGTCGGGTGAGGCCCAGACGGCATTGAGCCGATGGGTGTTCTCCGATCAGTCGGCCACCTGCGTCGTGAGGAACCTGCACGGCGACTCCAGCGGAGTACGGGGGGCCGCGTGGCTCTGGCCGATCGCGAAGGAGACCTGACGGCGGCCTATCCGAGGCGAGGAATCGACATGTTGTCCAGGAAGAGCCGGTCACGCTTGGATATCGCGTTCACGCCTTCCCGATCGATGAGATCGAGAAGGCGCTCAACCTCTTCCTGATTGAGCGGATGGAGGCGGCCCAGGTTGATCCTCCCCCAGCGGTCACGGTCCTCGTGGTTCCTCACGCCCTGGGAGGAATAGTGCGAGTTGGGGCGTTCCACCACACGCCTTGCCGCGATCCTACGCTTCCGCCACCTCCGGTACGCGATTCGGAGGACGACGCCAAGGAACAGGCCAAGGACAAGTGCTGGGAACCAGGACAGCATGAGCAGGGACTACAGGCTACCGTCTGACCACAGGCAACCCCCGGGGGGCACCTCTCTCACTATATAATGACGTAGCCGGACCCTCAAAGGTTGCAGCAGGGCGAACCTTCGGATCTCATCGGCGGGCGGCTTTCCTCTGGTTGCGGCGCACGTGATCCTTCAGGATCAGCGCCCTGGTTCCTGCCGGGGCGGGGCGAAGAGCCGCCGAGCCGCTGCCGGCATCGTCGCGAACCTCGAGCACACATTCGAACAGCTCGGGCCGGGCGTCCACCGCCTCTCCCCGGGTCACCAGCACGATACGGGGGATCTGGCCCAGAAGGGAGCGCAGCAGGTCCAGTGTTCGTAGGCCGGACTCCCCATCCAGGCGATCGAACGGCTCTTCCAGGACCAGGGATGCCGGTCCCTGTCCGGCCTCCGACACCAGGGACGCCGCCGCGAGGCAGACCGAGAGGCGCCCAGCAGCCAGATCTTCCTCCGACAGGGGTATGAGGGGTCCTGAATCGCCCTCGAGGTGAGCCGAGTCGTCGTCCCAGGTCACCGCGAGGATCCGGCCACCGGACATCCTGCCCAGATACCTGGATGCCCGCGTCAGCAACACGTCGCGTGCCCGAGCCAACCGTGCGTCCCGAATGCGTAGCAGAACGGTGAAGATCTCCCCCAGCGGTCCTTCTACTGCAGGGTGCTCGTGCCGAACGAAGTCGCCTTCCAACTCGGCAAGGCGGGCACGCAGCAGCTCCACCCGCTCGGAGGTGCCCTCCAGGGCCGCATGGAGACGCAGGGCCCGTCCCTCGAGCTCCTGTAGGTGGGACGGTTTCATCTCGAGCTGTTCCCAGCGGCGCTTCCACCAGCTACCGTCCTGGACCACGGCTTCCCACTCCTCGCGTAGCTCCCCGAGGACCTCGTCGTAGTGACTCTCCAGGATCCTGCCGCACGTGGGGCAGGGCGCCGTCGACCCAGCGGACTCCATCTTCCGAATCCTGGCCTTGAGCTCTCTCGCCCGATCCCGATAGGCGTGCAACGTGGTCTCCGCGTCCTGACGCTCCCTGAGCCAGTCCATGGTGGCGACTTCGAGGTCTCCGTCCACCTCCGCTGCATCGGCCCGTATCATCTGCAGCTCCCTCTGGGCCGAGCGGAACTCGGCAGCGACCAGCTCCGGGTCCACGCGGATCGCCCCGGTCGTCTTCTCCGCAGCCTGGTCCGCCGACACCGTCCTCGACCCGCTCGGGGGCACTGGGGCGCCCAGATCGTGTGCTCGCTCGAGGGCCCGGGTGACCGCGTGGAGGCCGCGGGCGTTGGCCACGGCTTCGGCCGCCAGGCGCACAGCTCCGTCCAGGGTCTCACCGGCCCGCCCGGCCCACAGGGCTCGCAAGGGGCCCTCCCGGGTCTCCGCGACGGAAAGCAGCAGATCGGCGACGGCCCGCCGTGACCGGCCACCTCCGCCGATGATGGCAGTAAGGCCGACGGGGATGGAGGTGCTCACGCGCCCGACGCCCGGCACATCGCCGTCCACTGCCTCCAGAGACCCAAAGGCCCGGTCGGCCACGACCATGCCGGAAGGGTCGGGGACCAGGACCTCGACGAGCTCCGACGCTTCGGCCCCGCCGAGGTCTTCCCGGCCGAGCTCCCCCTCCAGAGCCTCCCTGAGAAGTCGCCCGGAGTCCGCCGGATGCCACGCTTCCGCCGGGGGGCGCAGCTCCCTGCCCGCCTCCACCGCGAGGTGGAGAGCCTGCTGGCGGAGGCCATGAAGCAGCTCTCCCTGGAGAGCGAGCAGGTCGACAGGGTCCACGCCCTCGAGACACAGCCTCACGATCTTCCCGCCGATTCCCCCCGGCACCTCCCGGGTAACCTCCTGGACCCGTCTGCGGAGTCTGTCCGGATCTCCCGGTGCTACTCGGATGGGCGCCAGCGCGACCACTGGTCGTCCAGGGATGCCGTGGAAGACGCTCTTCCCATCTTTCAGGTCAACCGTCAGGAACCCCTTCTCGTCAGCGGCTTCGTCCCAGGGGTCCAGAGCCACGCGCTCCAGCGACCCCGGGTACTGCACCCGCGGCGTGATCTTCCGGCGTCGGTGCTCGCCTCCGAGGGCGACATAACTCCAGTCCCCCTCGTCCACGAACACGCCCGCCTCGTCCGCTGAACCCTCACGGGCGTGGAGCACGAGGAGGTTCCATCGGACCTTCGGGTCCGGTTCCGGAAGGATTACGGGCTCCCTGACCGTGGCCCGATAGGGTACGAGGGAGGCATGCAGATCCAGCCGCTCGAGAAAGATGGAGCGGGGCAGACCTGTAGCCGCCTCCACGTTGGGGAAGGTGTCGAGCACCGCCAGAGCTCCGGGATCTCCGGGTCTCCGGGGCGTGTCCCGCGGGCCGGCGACCATGAGGACAGGAGTGTCGGGAAGAGACGACCGCAGGAGCTCGAGGCCGCGGGACAGGGCTACGATGGCACCAGCGGGCGGATCGGGGCGGTCGAAGACGTCTCCCGCGACCACCACCACGTCCGGCGCCACACGGACCAGCTCCTGCACACTTCGGTCCCACGCCGACGCTACATCTCGCTCGCGCACATCGACGCCGCGCTCCACGCGGCCGGCCGTTGCCGTTGTCGCCGGTCTCGCGGACGGCCCTGCCAGGGGAACCGAAGCAAACGCTTCGCTCCCCGGAGGCATGGACTCCAGGACGGCGCTGAAGGTGAGGGCACCGGCGGACAGGATCACGATACACACCAGAAGGAGCGACGCGGGCGTCGGGACGTACGTCAACGACGCTCCCGTCAGGGCGAAGCCCAACGCCGCTCCGACGGCGGCGGCGGCGCCCACCATGCGACGTTGGCCTCGGGAGGCTGCCTCTTCGAGGGAACCCATGCCCCCCAGAACGGTGCCACACGCATACATCGGGAGGCCTGCCGAGAAGGCCAGGCCCAGACCCTGTCCAACGGCCGTACCCCCGATGGCCTGGACGAAGCTCCAGAAGGCGGTGAAGAGGGCCGCCCCGAGGAAGACCAGGAGGCAGAAGACCCAACGTCGCCGTACTGCCTCGACCAGATCGCGCCTCCGCTTGGGCGCCGTCCACAGACCGGCACCGAACGTCCCGGCCTCGACGGCGAGCACCGTGGTCAACGAGCGCATGAGACCCGGCCCGTCGTAGAGGAGGAGGCCCACGGCGACCTCCGCGGCGACCGCCCCGCAGAGACCGACGAGGAGCGGGGGAATCCACCGGAAGGGGTGTGCACCCTCGGTCATGGGCTCATCCTCACGAAGTTGCCGCGGTAGAAGGCCAACGCATGGGCGTCACTCGCTCCCCCAGCCTCCACACGTCCCAACACGATGGAGTGATCTCCCGCGCCGTACACGGACTCCCGCGCGCATGACAACCAGGCCACGGCCCCGCCCAGGACGGGATCGCCCGACGCCACGGTCTGCCAATCCACGCCGGTGAACCGTCCGGTGGACGGCTCGGACGCGAACCGCCTCGCCAAGGTGACCTGCTCGCCGGAAAGCACGCTTACCGTGAACGAGGACGCCGATATCAGCCTGTCATGGGACGAGGCCTCGCAATCGATACAGACGAGGACCAGCGGAGGGTCGAGGGAGACCGAAGTCAGGGAATTCACGGTGAGGCCGAAAGGCATCCCACCCGCATCACGCGCAGCGACGACGGTCACTCCGGTCGGGAAACATCCCATTATCTGTCGCATCGTGTGCGCGTCGACCACGTGTCCTCCCCGACGGCGATGCAATGGCCCTCCCGGACGGGCATGCCACTGCGAACTCGCGCCGAACGCTTCCCCAGGACCTCAGGCGCGCGGGCCTCACGGTGTTGCCACTCGGGGGCCGCACGCTAGCTTACCCTCCTCCGGAATCCCCTCGGCACCGGCCGAATCCGCCTCCGAACCAATGACTCGATGCGACGGCGCTGGCTCATCATCGCGGTGATCTTAACCGCGCCCTCAGGCTGCGACAACGTGGCGTGGGGCGGCGTGGACGTGAGTCTACGCGCGCCTGGCGAAGAGGTCGAGGACACCCTTCCCCAGTCCATCCCGGAGGCCGAGGAGCCGACCGGTCCTGCCCTCCCCACCGGGCCGATCCTGTTGGCGGGCACCCGTGACGGAGCTTCCGCCACGCTCACGGTCGTCGGGGCGATCGCGGGGGACAGCCTCATTCCTTTCCCATCGGAGGCGGAGATCCCGGGATACCGGGATCAGTTCGTCCGTAGGTTTCTTTCTCCCGGGCAGGCGCTGACGCTGTTCGCCGAAGGTGTGCGCGTGGGACGCCTCACCGTCACGGATACCGACGTGGATCTCGAGCAGTGCGTCGCAAAGCCCCGGGTCCGGGGGATCGTGGAGCTCGTGCCCGACGCCGCCAACGTGGACCACGTCCTGGCCCTCACGGGCCCTGAAGCCACCCGGCGCCCTTTCGGAGACTTCAGGGTCCTGGCCCACAACTACAACCAGCGCGTCGCGTCCCTGAATCTGGCCTCCGGGATCATCCAGCAGCTCGGCATGCGATGGCCTGCGTCGGTGCTCGAGGCGCGAGCCGACATCCAGGCCTTTCACCGAAGCGACTCGGCGGAGCCGTCCATCGCGGCGACATTCCTCCTGGGCGACCGTCTCGCAGTGGGGGAGTCGGCGCCCGATGCCTACTCGCTCTTCGTCCTGGCGACGCGAGGCCCCGAGGGGTACGCTCGGGACTACGTCTGGTACCGGGAGTCGGCGACCGACGGGAAGGGAGCGCCCCGGCTCTTCGATCATCTCGATTGGGATGGAGATGGATCCACGGAAGTCCTTCTTGACGTGTTCGGTTCCGAGGACCGCTGGTTTGCGGCGATCTCCCCCCGGGGAGGCTCCTGGACGCGGTTCTTCGAGGATCCCTGCGGGGCTCCCCTGGCCGGCTGATGCCGGTGGACAGGGGTGCGGCGACGCTCCTGTTGTACGTCGCAGTCCTCTTCGTGGCGGGGTGCGAGCCCCGCGGTGAATCGGCAGATCTCGCGAGCTCCGCTTCGGGTCGCGTGGTCACCGACGCCGACGGAAACCCGATCCGAGTGCAACCGCCCGCCCGCCGCGTCATCTCCCTCGTGCCCTCGGCCACCCTCACACTGGGGGCTCTGGGGGCAGAGGACCGCCTCGTGGCCCGGACCGACTTCGACACTGCCGCGTGGGTCGGGAGCCTGCCCTCGGTGGGGGGAGGCCTCCAGCCCAGTATCGAAGCCATCGTGGCAGCCAGGCCAGACCTCGTCATCCACTTCGGCGGGCCTCAGGACGTCCAGACGCCCCGGCGCCTCGAGGACCTGGGAATCCGCCATGCTGCCGTACGTCCCGACCGGATCCACGACATCCTGGACATGGTGCGGTTCCTGGGCGCGGTCACGGGAAGGGACGAGGCCGCGGACTCGCTCGCCCTCTCCATCGAGTCGGAGCTCGCGGCGGTCCGCCGGTCGGCCGCCGGTCGCCCCGACGTGCAGGTCGCGTACGTGCTCGGTGGAGACCCGCCGTGGGTCGCCGGTCCGGGCTCCTACATCCACGAGCTCATCGAGATGGCGGGAGGAACCAACGCCTTCTCCGACCTCGAGCGCCGCTACGCGGCCGTCAGCCCGGAGGAGTTCCACGGACGGACCATCGACCTGATCCTCCTGTCCCGCGGCACGGTGTTCGACGCGCGCCTGGCCCACGGCGGCAGGATCGTCGAGGTGAGCCCGGACCTTGAGCTGCCCGGACCGAGGGTCGCCGCCTCGGCTCGGGAGCTGGCACGCATTCTGGCACACGTACCATGAGGAGGGTGGGCCTCTCCCTGGCTCTGGTGGTGCTGCTGGCCTGCTCCATGGTGGCCAGCGTGCGCTTCGGCTCCGTGGACCTCGGTACTGCGGACGTCCTCTCTGCACTCACAGGCGTCGCTCCCCCCTGGGTGCGCACCATCGTCGTCGACCTGCGACTGCCCCGGGCACTCCTGGGTGCCCTGGTGGGCGGAGGTCTGGCCGTGGCGGGTGCGACGTTCCAGGCCCTTCTGCGTAACCCGTTGGCGGAGCCATATATCCTGGGCATCTCCGGTGGCGCCTCCGTGGGCGCCGTGTTGATGCTGGCCACGGGCATCGCGGGGGCCGGGTCCTGGACGCTACCCCTGGCGGCGTTCCTGGGCGCGCTGCTCGCCATCGTGCTCGTCTTCGGGGTCGCCACGGCGTCGGGGCGGGGCATGGACGTGAGAGTCCTGCTCCTCGCCGGAGTCGTCGTGGCCGCGTTCTTCAGCGCGTGCATCGCCCTCATCCTCTCGGTATCCGAGGCTCGCACGGTCCAGAGCGCCGTTCTATGGATCATGGGCAGCCTCGCCAACGCCGGCTGGAGCAACGTCATCGTCGCGGCGGTGTACACCCTGCCCGCCACCGTCCTGCTCATCGGACTCGCTCGCCCGCTGAATCTCTTGGCCATTGGAGAGGAGACCGCCCAATACCTGGGCACGGACGTGGAACGGGTGAAGCGCCTGGCCCTCGGTGTCGCAGCGCTCATCACGGCAGCCGGTGTGGCCGTGGCAGGGGTCATCGGATTCGTGGGCCTCGTGGTGCCTCACGCCATTCGCCTACTGGTGGGGTCGGATCACCGGGCCCTGCTGCCTCTCTCCTTCCTTGCCGGCGCTGCGTTCCTCGCTCTCGCCGATCTGGTTGCGAAGCTCGTTCTGGCGCCCACCGAGATTCCCATCGGCGTCATCACTGCCTTCGTGGGCGTGCCCCTGTTCCTCGTTCTCCTGCGGCGGAGTCTGGCGGCGTGAGGCTCTCCACCGACCGACTCGTGGTTCGGTATTCCGGCGCCGCGCGACCGGCGTTGGACGGGGTGTCCTTCACCGTTACGCCCGGCTCGCTGTGCGCTGTCCTCGGTCCGAACGGATCGGGAAAGTCGACCCTTCTCAAGGCTCTGCTGGGGATCATCCCCGCCGAATCGGGGAGCATCACGGTCCGGAACAAGCCGCCCCGGGCCTGGTCTCGGCGGGACCTGGCGAGAATGATCGGCGTCGTGCCGCAGGGGGAGGCCCTCGCCTTCCCGCTGACCGTTCGCGAAATGGTGGGCATGGGTCGATATCCCTACCTCGGTCCGTTGCATGGCGAGGGACAGAAGGATCGGGAGGCGGTGCAGCGGGCCCTCGTCCAGTGCGATATCGAGAGGTTTGCCTCCCGTGACGTGACCACGCTGTCGGGCGGCGAGCTCCAGCGCGTGAGGATCGCCCGGGCCCTGGCGCAGGAGCCCGCGGCCCTGGTGCTGGACGAGCCGACGACGAGTCTCGACATCCGTCACGAGATGGCGATCCTGGAGCTGCTCCGAGCATCCGCGGACGCTGGAATGACGGTCCTGGTCGTTACCCACGGGCTGGATCTGGCGGCACGCTTCGCCGACCGTATGCTTCTTCTCAGGGAAGGTCGCGTGGTCGCCCAGGGCCCGCCCGGAACCGTGATGGACGCGCCCGTACTCGAGGACGTCTACGGCTGGCCGGTGGCCGTGGAGCCCGATCCCGTCACCGGCTCACCAAGGGTGACCCCCTTGCGCTCCGTGGAGGCCACGGGCGCAGAGTGAGGCGGAGCCGGAGCGCCTAACCGTCGTTGGCCGCGGCCTCCCGACGGAGCTCTGCGTACGATCGGTAGCGGGTCTCCGACAGAAAACCCCGCTCCCGCGCGTCCCTGACCGCGCAGTCAGGCTCGGTCAGGTGAGAGCAACCCCGAAAACGGCAACGATGCGTATGCCGGACAATATCAGGGAAGCACGCCTCCACGCCCTCGGCGTCCACGCTCCACAGGCCGACGTCTCCGAACCCCGGCGTGTCGGCCACCAACCCGCCGCAGCCCAGGGGAATGAGGCGGGAGCTCACGGTCGTTTGCCGTCCGCGCCCCGTCTTCCGGGAGAGGTCGCCCACCCTCAGAGCCGAATCGGGATCCAGCGCGTTGACGAGGCTCGACTTGCCGACCCCCGACGGTCCCACCAGCGCCGAGCTTCCCGTGCACACCTCCTTGGCAAGCTCCGCCATTCCGGCGCCTGA
>JARRLD010000289.1:0-15302 GCA_037387345.1 Gemmatimonadota bacterium | reverse complement strand
GACGCAGGGCGGGAACCAGGCGACGGACCATCCGAACCGTGCACATGCGTACCACGTCCGGTGCGTGACCGAGGGCCCGCACGAGGCCGTCGGCGACGACCGTCCAGTCGAAGGTGGCGTGGTGGGCGACGAACACCCGTCCCTCGAGGCGGGCCATCACCTCGTCCGCCACATGCTCGAAGTAGGGCGCATCGGAAACCATGGCCTGGGTGATGCCGGTCAGGGACGTGACGCCCGGCGGAATACGACGGCCCGGGTTCACGAGCGTCTGGAACTCGTCGGCAATCCGCCCTCCGGCGACTTCGACGATGGCGATCTCCGTGATGCGATGGCCCCGGTCGGGTCCTCCCCCGGTAGTCTCGACGTCCACCACGGCGAAACCCGTCTCGTCCAGGGAGGTCCCGAGAGGGGCGAGGGCGGGGTCCAGGCTCCAGACGCCCTGGGCGTCGACCTGGAACCGGCGATCGGCCCCCAGGAGCTGGAACACGGCGGCCGAGGCGGCGCCGGCGTGCCCCGAGATGCCCAGGATCTCGCGGGCGAGGTCGAGGGTGTGGGTCGCGCCCCTGCGGAGCTGCGCTTCGGCCAATCGGACGAGGGATGACGACCGGGGCCGCGTCACTCCGTAAAACCTGCCTGCGTGATGGCGAACGACAGGGCTTCCATCTCCAGCACGAGATTCACGTTGCTCAGGTGAACCCCGCCGGGCACCCGGAGGTGGACGGTCGCGAAGTTCATGATCCCCTTGGCCCCCGCCGCAATGGCACGGTCACAGATGGACTGGGCCACGGACTGAGGTACCGCCAGGATGACCAGATCGATCCCCAACGCCTGGATGGCCTCCTCCAGCTCCGCGGAGTCGCGGATCCCGATGTTGCCCCAGGAGCAGCCGATCTTGGCCGGATCCGAATCCAGCACCGCCACGCAGTCGAATCCGCGCTCGGCGAAGTTGGGATACTCGAACAGCGCCGACCCGATCCTGCCTGCACCGACCAGCGCCACGCGCCAGCGTCGGTCCAGCCCCAGGATCTTCCGTAACGTGGCCATGAGCTCCGGGACGGCGTAGCCCAGGCCACGCTTGCCGAACGACCCGAACTGCGAGAGGTCCTTCCTGACCTGCGCTGCCGTGGTGCCGCCGCGATCGGCCAGATCGTTGCTGGACACCGTGCCCGTCCCCTCGACTTCCAGATCTTCAAGGGCACGTAGATAGTGGGAGAGTCGACGGATCGTCGAATCGGAGATTCTCCTCGGCACCAGACTTCCCCCCGGACCGCGGGAGCCGGACCACGCCACCAGCTCACAGGACTTGTGAAAAATGTCACAATAGTAGGGATCGGAAATCACTACGGCAACGCTCGGGAGAGGCGGAGGAAGGCGTCCGGAGGCAGGCGCTCGGGCCGGTCTTCCAGGTCGATCCCCAGGCGTGCCGCTACCGCCTCCGCCTCGGGGCGGGTCATCCGCACGTCGGGATGATCCCGGAGGATCTTGCCCAATTGCTTCCGCCTCCACTGGAACGCTGCCCTCACGACGATGCGCAGCCGCCCTTCCTCGGCTTCGGAGAGGGGCTCGGGACGGATCGGCCGGACTCGAACCACCGCCGAATCGACGCTCGGCACGGGTCGGAACGCACCCCGACCCACGCGGAACAGGCGCTCGGCGGAAGCCACGCTCTGGACCCCGACGGCGAGGGCGCCGTACGCGCTCGTTCCCACCGAGGCGACGATCCGGTCCGCCACCTCCTCCTGCACCATGAGCACGATCTCCCTCGGCCGGGGTCGCGCGAGCAACCGGAAGAGGATGGGGGTGGTGATGTTGTAGGGGATGTTGCCGACGACCTTGAGACGCTCCGGCCTTTCCACAAGGTCGGGCAACGAGACCTGCAGGATGTCGGCGTGGACCACCCGGACATCTTCGCGCCCCTCGAACCGGACGGAGAGCGCATCCGCCAGGTCGTCGTCGAGCTCCACCAGGACCAGGCGGCGGACCGAGCCTGCCAGGTGGTCGGTCAGGGCTCCCCTGCCCGGCCCGATCTCGAGCACGGCGTCGTCCGGACCCGCGGCCAGGGCTTCGACGATCTTCCGCTGCAGATTCGGATCGACAAGGAAGTTCTGGCCCAGGGAGCGCTTCGGGCGATGGCCCCCGCCCCCAACCACGGTCGTGTCCGTCAGGGGGTCCGGACCACGAGCGCCGTCCGATCGTCCCCCAGGACCGGCGGCTCGGCTCCGGTGGTCAGCCTGAACAGCTCCTCGAGGATCGTCGACGCGGGACGTTGCCGGTAGTGCGCGACGGTCTTGAGGATCCGCTGCTCGCCATCCCCTCGACTCGACGAAGAGAGGGTATCGGACAGGCCATCGGTGAAGAGCAGCAGGAGGTCGCTTCCAGGGACCCACGACACCGGCGTCTCGCCGTAGGAGTCCGGACCGGCGAAGCCGACGGGAGGATCCGTGGCGGCCAGCCGCACGCACCTCCCATCCTCGTGCACGAGGAACGCATGCGGATGGCCGGCATTGGAATACACCAGGGTTCCTTCCCCGGGGTCGATGACGCCGTAGAAGACCGTGAGGAACATCTCCGTGGTCTCCAACTCCTCGCGGAGGGCATCGTCGAGATCCCGCAGGACCCTGGCCGGGGAGTCATGCTCCCGGGCATAGATCCCGGCCGCGCTCATGGTGAGGGTCATGATGAGAGCGGACGGGAACCCGTGCAGGGATACGTCTCCGAGCATCACCCCCACCCGGCCACGCGAGAGCTGGAAGAGCTGGTAGAAGTCCCCGCCCACCTGCTCGGCGGGCGAGACCCGGGCAGCGGCCTCGGCTCCGGCGAAGCGTCCCGCGTCCGGCAGGAGCTTCTGCTGGAGATCGTGGGCCAGCTCCATCTCCCGGCCCATCCGCTCCTGGGCGAGACTCTCGTCATGGAGCCGCTTGTTCTCAAGAGCGGAACCCATGTGGAAGGCAATGGCGGTGAGCAGCTTCTGGTCGGCCACGCTGTAGCTTTCCTCGCCACGACGGGCGATGAGCTCCATCACTCCGAGGGTCCTGGCCTCCCCGGATGGCGGAGTATACCGGATCGGGACGGCGATGAACGAATCCCCCCGCTGACCCCGGGCCCGCTCCTCCCGGCTGGGCGCCCGGGACGCGATGACGGCCTGCTGGTCCCGAAACACCATGGAGATGACGGGATCGGCCTGGTCGGCCCGACCGGCCTCGCGATGTCCGTCCTTTCCGACCACCGCGGTGAGGGCCAGCCCTTCCGTCTCCGGAGAGAACAACCACAAGGAGCCCTGCTTGGCGCCCATGTTGTCGCAGATCTCCCTCAGGATGGCACGGGCGGCATCGTCCATGTGCACGACGCTGCCCAGGGTCTCGCTGATGGTGTAGAGAAGGTTGATCTCCTCGTAGCGCTCGGTGAGCTCCTCGGTGAAGTATTCGATCTCACGTGAGGACGCGAAGGCGCGCTCCACGCTGCTTCCCAGCAGCGGGCAGACCACGTCCGCGGGGGCCAGGGCGCTGTGGAGAATCTCCAGGATGAGGGTCCGTCCCTGGCGATCCGAGACGGTGGCCCGCGCCGAAGGAATGCTCCCGGCGCCAGCGACGTTCGCCGATTCGTAGAAGACCTCCGTCGCCCCGCCGGGCTCCCGGGGCACGGCCACGAGGCGTACGCCGACGTGCAAGGAGGCCTCGAAGCCCTGGATCACCTCGATGACCGGCTCCGGCAGAGCCTCCCCGATGAAGGGCGCTCCATCCCGGCGCGGTGGAGTCATGGCCTTCGATACGGATTGGAGAGAACCGGGCCGTGGCCGGCCCGTGGCGAAATCACGATGTCGCGCTGCTAGGCCCGGGCACCACCGGAGAGCGGCGGCGAAGTCGGCTCCAGTCGGAGGACGAGCGTGACCTGGTTTCCCTGATCGTTGTACCACACCTCGTCAAGAAGCTGCCTCATGAGGAACAACCCTCGCCCCCCCGCCTTCAGCAGGTTCTCCGGCCTGGTGGGGTCCGGCACGGCGTGCGGATTGAAGCCGCTGCCCTGGTCCGTGACCCGCGCCGTAATCTCGCCCGGGCCGAGCGTCACCTCGACGCGAACACGCTTCGAGGGGTCATGTCCGTTGCCGTACAGCATGGCGTTCGACAACGCCTCTGTGAGTCCGACCCGGAAGTTCAGGCGAAGGCGATCTGCATGGCTGTCACACTGCCTGCACCGGTCGACGACGTATTCGACAGCGTGCTCGATGGTGCGGATGTCCGTCGGGAGCTCGAGAACGAGATCGTGATCAGGTTCCATTCGGCCTCTCGTGCTCAGAATCGAGCAGCGGGTACGTGAACGCCGAGCCGCATCAGAATCCCTCCAGGGCCTGATCCCTGGTGTCCGCGATGCGGAACAACGTATCGAGCTTCGTCAGCTCGAACAGGGTTCTCAGATCCTCGTTCAGGCTTGAAAGCCGGAGCTCCCCACCCTGCTCTCGGATCTTCTTGGAGAGGCTCACCAGGACGCCGAGTCCCGAGGAGTCGATGTACCCGGTGTTCGAGAAGTCGATGACGAATTTCCGGTCCCCGGCCTCGAGGTGCTCCAGGACCTTCTGCTTGAGCTCCTGGCGGTTTCCGACGATCAGCTGGCCCTCCACGTCCACTACGGTCACGTCATCGTTCCCCCCGGATAGGACAGACAATCATAAAAAGGGAACAAATGTGGGGGCAAGGCTTTCCCTCGCCGGAGGACGAATTCTCAGCGGTCCAGCTTGCTCCGCATCCGGTCCCAAACGGCGGGAGAAACGAAGCGGGACACATCTCCGCCCAGCCCCGCCACCTCACGGACCAGCGACGAGGACAGGAAGGAATAGTCCAGCTCCGGCGCCAGGAAGACGGTCTCGATGTCCGGCCACAGCTCCCGATTCATCTGGGCCATCTGGAGCTCGTACTCGAAATCGCTCACGGCTCTCAGCCCCCGGATGACCAGCCGTGCGTCCTGGGCCCGGGCGAATTCCACCAGGAGGCCCTGGAAGGCGGGGGCCTCGATGCGCTCCTCCTCACCGAAGACCTCCTTGATGAGATCGAGACGCTCGTCCACGGTGAACAGGCTCCGCTTCGCCTGGGTCGCCGTGTGGGCCACGGCGACGATCAGCCGGTCCGCGATGCGGAGCGTCCTGCGCACGATGTCCTCGTGTCCTCGGGTGATGGGGTCGAACGAGCCCGGGTAGATGGCCGTCACTGACTTCGTTTCGCTCATGGCTCGCGAATCATACGGGTGAGCGCCGTGTCACCGTAGCGACGGGTCCGGTCACCTGGTGCCTGGGGGAAAGAGTCCCGCCAAGGATGCTCCACCCAGAGCTCCTGCGCAAATGGAGATGCGCGAAAGGTCTCCGCCAGGCGGACGGCATCTCCCGTCCCGTACGGAGGATCCGCCAGGGCCACGTCGAAGCTGAGACCGTCCAGATTCCGGAGGTAGCGGAAGACGTCTTCCCCCTCGACGCGACACATGTCTTCCGCGCCCAGGAGCGCCACGTTGGCGGACAGGACCCTCAGCGCACCGCGCGCGCGCTCCACGAAGACCACCTCGACGGCCCCCCGGCTCAGGGCCTCCAGACCCAGAGCACCGGATCCGGCGAACAGGTCGAGCACCGTCAGGCCGTCCAACCGCCCGCCGAGAGCCGACATCCAGGCTTCCCTCACCCGGTCCGTCGTCGGACGGACGTCCCTTCCCCGAAGGCTCTTTAGACGATGTCCCTTCCAGCGCCCGGCGATGATTCTCACGAAGGGCTCTCCGCCGTGGGCCTGAGGTCAACCAATCGACCCTGAGCTCTCGCCGTTCCACGCCACTCGTTCCGCTCGAGGCGCAGGACGACGTCGTAGGCCTCCTGGCCCAGCGATCCCGGGGGGTGGGCCTCGGCCATCCCGAACCCGATGGCATCGAGGCTGGCGCCGTTGCGCCGCAGCGTGACCTTGAGGTGAAGGTCCTTCAGCACCCTCGGCCGCTCGAGCCGAACGTCCCGGACCAGCAAGAGCGGCCGGGGGTTGCCGATCCCGTGGGGCGCCAGGTAGTCGAGCCAGTGCACCAGGTCCAGATCCATCTCCCGGAGCGACAGCTCCACGTCCGGATGCAGAACCGGCCGGAGCTCACGATCGCCCAGACGCGCCCGTGCCTCCCGATTGAAGCACGTGCGAAGATTCGTCACGTCCCGGCGATCCAGGTCCATGCCGGCGGCCTGTCGGTGGCCGCCGAAACGGCCCAGGTGCGCTTTGCAGGCCGCGAGCGCGTCGTAGAGGTGGAAGCCGGGAATCGATCGGGCGCTTCCCCTGCCCTTGTCTCCATCAAGGGCCACCATCACCACCGGGCGATGGATCCGCTCCACGACCCGCGACGCGACGATGCCGATGACGCCGGGGTGCCAGCCTTCGGCGGCCAGGACGACGCCGTAGTCCCGCTCGGGCCGGAACTCCGCAGCCAGGAGCTCGAGCGCCTGGTCGAGCGTGCGCCGGTCTTCATCCCTGCGATCGCGGTTGACCGCCTCCAGGCGCTCGGCGAGGACACGGGCCTGGACGACATCCTCGGAGAGCAGCAGGTGGAGGGCATCGGCCGACTCGCCGATCCGACCGGCCGCGTTGATCCTGGGAGCCACGACAAATCCCAGCTGGCCCGCGGTCACCGCCGCAGGATCGACGCCCGCCGTCCCCATGAGCTGAGCCAGGCCCAGCACTCGCGTCCGGGCGAGGTATCGGAGGCCGATCCGCACCAGCACACGGTTCTCCCCCTGGAGCGGCACCAGATCCGCTACGGTGGCCAGGGCAACCAGGTCCAGGTGTTCGCGAAGCTCCTCCTCGCTGGCGTGGAAGCGGCGTCGGACCAGCTCGCTGAGCTTGAAGGCCACGGCCGTGCCGCACAGGCCCTTGTCGGGGTACGGACAATCCGAACGTCGCGGGTTGACGAAGGCCAGGCCCCCGGGTGGGCGGGGTTCCGGAGTGTGGTGGTCCGTGACGATGACGTCGACACCTTCGGCCCGGGCCCGGTCTACGGCGTCCCACGCCGTGGTGCCGCAGTCCGCCGTAACGAGGACGGACGCGTCCACCCTTTTGGCCTCCCGTAGACCGGCCTCCCCGAAATCGTAACCGTCTCGGATACGATGGGGCACAAACGGCTCCACCATCGCACCGAGGCTTCGCAGGTAACGCGTCAGGAGGGCCGTGGCACAGATCCCGTCCACGTCATAATCCCCGTGGACCAGGATCGTCTCGCGGTCGGTGACGGCCCGGTGGATCCGGTCAGCGGCGACGGCGCCATCGGCCAGCTGTTGCGCGTCGTGCAGGTGACCGAGACGGGGCCGCAGAAAATTCTTCGCATGCTCGGGATCCGTCACCTCGCGAGCCGCGAGCACGGCACACACCGGCTCGGGCAGGCGCAGCTCCTCCTGTAGCCGGCGCACGACGGACGGGTCCACCCGGGGCGGGTTCTCCCACCGCGGACGGGAAAGGGACAGGCCCCCCTTTGAGGTAGCGGGGTCCGGAGGGGTCACTCCTTCGGCTCACCCTCGGCGGACGGATCGTCGGCTCCTTCGGGAGCTTCCTCGACGGTGGGGCCCTCCGTCTCCTCAGTGGAATCGGCCGGGGCTACCTCGGCGGCCACGTCGACCTCCGACCGAGGGCTGGGCGCAGCGAGGATCACTCCGCACGCTTCACACCGGATGAGATCCGTACCGTGGCGGATCTCGTTCTGGAGCTGCAGAGGAACCATGCCGAAGCAGTTTCCGCAGGCACCGTCCTCCGTGAGCTCGGAGACCGCGAGTCGCTTTCCTCCCCCGCGTATTCCGTCGTACAGGCGGAGCTCCTCCGGATCCATCCCCTGGGCGAACGCCTCGCGCTCCTCTTCGAGGCGCGCGAGAGCGTCCTTGGCTGTCTCGCGCTCCGCCACGAGACCCTCCAGGCGGGGCGCCAGCAGCTCCCTCGCCTCGGTGTGCGCCGCTTCCAGCTCCTCGAGTCGCTCGTCCAGCTTCCGAATCTGGTCCATCAGGGTGTACGCTTCCTGCTCGTCGCTCTGGAGCGCCCGTCGGACCATGTCCAGCTCGGTGCTCACCGCGGCCTCCTCGCGGAGGTTCCGCACCGAGCCGAGGCGTTCCTCCAGGCGTCGCACCCGAGCTCGCTTCTCCTCGGTGGACAGCTCCAGGCGGCGCTCCTCGAGCTTCATCTCCTGCACACGGCCCCGGGTGGTGGTCACATCGCTCTCGAGGCGGAGCGCGGGCTCCTCCACCTCCTCGAAGCGGACATCGAACTCGCTGATGGTACGACGCGCATCTCCGATGCGGATGTCGAGCTCCTGCAACTCCTTGAGTGCCATGCGGGTCTGCTGCATTGTGGGTCCTACTGGTTCGGGTTCGGGTCGTTCTTCATGCGTTTGGCTGTCGCGCTCCAATCGTCGGGCGCCAACTCCCGACGCTCGCGGGACAAGCGGACCTTCTCCGCCATCAATCCCATCTTCTCCTCCTCGCCCGCCGCTTCCTCGATGCGCCGATGCAACTCTTCAAGCTGGCGGTCGACGTTCGCCACCCGGATGCGCGAAACCGCGTCGTCGAAGACCCGGGCCGCGTGCCCTATCTCTTCGGGATCGTCGAGAAGGTCCTGCATCCGCTGCGCCGCCACAGGATCCATCGCCGAAGGCGGAGCCTTGAGCTCCGGGTCGTCGAGCAGCGCAAGAAAGATGGCCCGGTAGGCCGGATCCACAAAGTCCTCCGCCCCGAGCCTCTCACTCACACGCTCCGCGAACTCGGGACTCTTGATCATGAGGAGGAGGAGCGTGCGCGCGGCACCGAGTCGCGGAACCGGAGCTCCCGATCCTCTGCCGGGTCTCCCGTCCTGCGCCGGTCGCGAAGTGGAACGAGCCGTACGGCGCAGCTCGGCCTCGAGCGTCTCGCGTCGCACCCCGGTCCGCTCGGCGACCCTGGCCACATAGATATCGTGGAGCGCCGGGTCGGCCGCGGCCCGCAGCGTAGGCAGGAGACGGTCCACGGCCTCACGCGTCCGCTCGATGCTCGAGAAGTAGTCACGCTCCTCGAGGATCTGCAGCTTGCGATCCAGCACGTCGACGGCGTCATCGAGGTGGGCCTGGAGTGCATCGGCTCCCTCGGCTCTCACCAGCGTGTCGGGATCCTCGCCGGGCGGCAGGGTTACGGCGGCGGGGTGCAGCCCCTGTCCCAGAAGCGTATCCCCGGCTCGAAACGTCGCCCTGAGGCCTGCCGCATCGCTGTCGAACAGGAGGAAGACCCTCGTGGTGTAACGGGATAGCAGGCTCGCGTGCTCCGGCGTCAGGGCGGTGCCCAGGGTGGCCACCACGTTCTCGAAGCCGTGGGCGGCGAGAGCCACCAGGTCCATATACCCTTCTACCACCAGCGCGCACTCCTCCCGCCGGATGGCGTGCCGCGCCCAGGACAGTCCGTAGAGGATCCTCCCTTTGTGGTAGATGGCCGTTTCGGGAGAGTTCAGGTATTTCGGGCTGTCTTTGCGATCGCGCTCGATGACGCGGCCGCCGAACGCCACGACCCGCCCTGAGAGCCCCTCGATAGGGAAGATGACTCGCCCGCGGAATCGGTCGTACGGCTCAGGAGATTTCTCGCTCCGCCCGAGGAGCCCCACCTGGACCATGAGCTCCTCGTCGAGTCCGTGCTTCGCCGCCGCATCTCGCAGGGCTCGCCACTCGCTGGGGGCGTACCCGAGCCCGAAGCGTTCCGCCACGTCGGATCCGATGCCCCGTCCCTCGAGGTATCTTCGGGCTGGCGCGCCGGCCCCCGGTTCGTTCAGGCAGCGGATGAACCAGTCGCGGGCGAAGGCGTTGAGGGCATAGAGGGGCGCGTTGGGATCGTCCTCCTCCCGTTGGCTCGACACCTCCCGTATGGGCACTCCCGCACGACCTCGAGGCGCTCCATCACGAACTAAAAGACGTCTCCGTACTTCCCACACCCGAAGCACTTGTAGAAGCCCTTGTAGGGCACGACGTAGAACGAGGGTGTGCGCTCCTCGTGAAATGGGCAATTGGCCTTGTACTCCCGCCCGGCCTTCTTCAGCGGCACCAGCTCGCCAATGATCTCGACGATGTCGGCCTGGGTGCGCACCTCCTCGACGACGTCATCGGGAATCATGACAGCTTCGCCACCGTGACGCCGGCCCCGCCTTCGGTGGGACCGCCCATCCTGTGCTCCACGACCCGGGGATCGCCAGCCAGCACTTCGCCGACCCGCTGTCGCAGGGCCCCGGTGCCCTTCCCGTGGATGATGCGCAGCTCCGAGAGATCCTCCAGGACCGCCTGATCGAGGGCACGGATGACCTCCGAGGCGGCCTCGTCGACCCGAAGGCCCCGTAGATCGATCTCCGTCCGCACGGGGGTGGCCACAGTCCCCGTCCAGCTGACGCGGCCCCTGGACCGGATCTCCGGCGAGACCTCCGCATCCACGGGCTCGAGGTCGTCCACGGGCAGCTCGAGGCGAAGAGCCCCGATCTCCACCGTCGCCCGTCCCTCCCGGACCTCGGCCACCACGCCTTTCGCGCCCGTTTCCCGTACCCGCACGCGCTGGCCCGGGGACCAGGTCGGGAGCGCTCTTCCCTCACGCTCGCGACGATCGCCCCGCCCGGCTTCGCCACCCGTCCTCTCGATGGCCCCCTCGACCCTGCGACGCGCCTTCTTCGCGGCTTCTTCCATGGCCGCCCCCGCCTGGATCTCTTCACGGAGCGTCGCGATGGCCTCTTCGACCTCGTTGCGAGCCTCGAGAAGAAGCCGTCTGGCGTCCTCCCGTGCCCTGCGGTCCGCGGTCCGCTCGGCCTCTCGAACGGCCTGCTCCCGCTTCTCGACCTCGTCTGTGAGGCGGGCCGCTCTGGACCGCTGGCTCGCGGCATCCATCAACCGGTCCTCCAGCTCCACCTCCCTGCGCTCGAGCTCCTCCAACACGCTCTCGAGGCGCGCCTCGCCGCCCTCGCGGTGACGCTCCGCACGGTCGAGGACGCGGGCGGGAAAGCCCCTTCGCCGTGCGATGGCGAGCCCGTAGCTCCGCCCCGGCCGGCCCTTGACGAAGTGATAGGTGGGCTCCATTCGATCGGGATCGAACTGGAGGGAGCCGTTGACGATGCCGGTACCGTCGCCGGCGAGGCTTTTCAGCTGACCCAGATGTGAGGAGACCACCGCGAACGCGCCTCGCATCACGAGCTCCTCCAGCACCGCCGTGGCCAGAGCCGCCCCCTCCGCCGGATCCGTTCCCGTGCCCATCTCGTCGATGAGCACCAGGGACCGTCCATCCGCCTCTCGGACGAGATCGGAGAGGTTGGCCAGGTGCGCCGAAAACGTGGAGAGGTTGTGGGCGATGGACTGCTCGTCGCCGATGTCGGCGAAGAACGAGGAGAACACGGGCAGACGGGTACCTCTCGAGACCGGGGGCACGATCCCGCTCTGCGTCAGGGCCGCGATGAGGCCCACCGCCTTGAGGAACACGCTCTTGCCTCCGGTATTCGGCCCGGAGACGACCAGGGCCCGCTCTCCTGTCGCGATCTCCAGGTCGAACGGGATCACGGGAGCGTCCTCAGCCTCGAGGAGGAGGGGATGCCGTCCCTGGATCACCTCGAGCTCCCGGGTATCGGGGTCCAGGACCTCGGGAACGTCGGCCCTCCAGGCCAGAGCCGACCGGGCCCGGGCGTGAAGGTCGTCGAGCTCCACCAGGGCGTCCAGGGTCCCCCTGAGCTCCGCCTGCACAGGTGCCAGCCGATCCGATAGCTCACCGAGGATCCTCCGGATCTCCCTCGCTTCCTCCCGCTCCAGGTCCCGAAGCCGGTTCATCAGCTCGATGGCCAGCGGAGGCTCCACGAAGAGCGTGGCCCCGGTGTGTGACTCGTCGTGGACGATGCCACCCACCTCGCGTCGCCCCTCGCGCCTGATGGGAATCACGTAGCGACCGTCTCGGATCGAGACGGAGGCGTCGGGGACCACGAAGCGCTCGGAGAGGGTGCGGAGGTGGGCCTCGAGGCGCCGCACCACCGTGAGGTGCGCTCCCTTGATGCGGGACCGGATTCGGCGTAGCTCCCCGGATGCGGTATCCAGCACCTGGCCCTCTTCGTCGACGGAGCGGAGCAGCATCTGCTCTGTCTGACCGTCCACCACCAGCCGTTCCTCGAGGGACGCGAGCGGCGGGTGCCGGCGCTCCCGAGCGTCCATCTCCATCCTGAGCAAACGGGAAGATCTCAAGAGCACGCCGACGCGGTAGAGGTGGATCGGCTCGAGGACGGCGCCGGGGGCGGCCAGATCCCGGACCGCCAGGCGGGCGTCGGGGACGACGGGCATGCCCCACTCCGGCTTCTCGTCGCAGAACTCCATCATCGCTCCGACCCGACCCAGCTCCTCCCGAATCCACGACGGGTCCGAGGAGGGGCTCAGGGCCCGGATCCTCCCTTTCGCCAGCTCGCTCGAGGCGCGCCCCGCGATGTGCTCCAGCACCCTGGCGAACTCCAGAACCTCCAGGGCGTGACGGCTCATCGCTGGGCGATACCGTGACGGAGCGCTGGACCCGGGTCCACGGACCACCGCCCGTAACCCGCAGACCGACTCACGGTCACGTGCCCAGCTCCTCCCTGGCAATGCGATTCGCCACCGCGCCGTCGAACCGCCCGCGTATGCGCGGCATGAGCTGCCCCATCACCGCACCCAGCTGGGAGGCCCCTCCCTCGACCGCTTCGCGCACCATGGCCCGCACCTGTTCCTCATCAAGCTGTTCAGGGAGGTACCCCTGCAGGATGTCGGCCTGGGCCACTTCCGCGTCGGCGAGCTCCGGGCGACCGGCGTCCCGCATCTGCTCGGCGGCGTCCCGGCGCTGCTTGATGGCCCTGGATACGACCTGGAGGGAGGTCGCCTCGTCGAGGGTCGAACCCACCTCGATCTCACGGTTCTTCAAATCCGCGAGAACCGTGGAGAGCACGAGGGTTTTCACTTTGTCGCGATCCTTCCGGGCCTGGTTGAGGTCCGACTGGACGCGGCTCTTCAAATCGGTGGACACCTTGGGACTCGGGTTCTGGCTCACCCACCCGGTGACCCCGGCAGCGGGCAAGCGTGGGTCCGAAGCGGCGCTCGAGAGTGCGCCGCGCCGGGGCCTCCGAAGCTAGTCCGCCGGCCGTCGGAGGGTCAACGCGTCAGGAGCTGCGTCGCTCAGCCCGGGATCGAGGCCGTGGTATCCCCAGCACGGCCAGCTGGATGATCCGGACAGCCTCCCGGATCAACCGGGAGGCCAGCCCATCGCCCGGCCACCGAGAACGTGGAGGTGGACGTGCCCGACGGATTGACCTCCGTCGGCGCCCACGTTGAGGACCGTCCGGTATCCACCTTCGGCGATCCCTTCCTTGCGGGCGATCTCGGCCGCCGTGAGGTGGAGCGTCCCCAGGATCTCGCGATGTGCCTCGCCGACCTCGTCCAGGGAGCCGAGGTGCTCGCGGGGAATGACCAGAACGTGTACCGGCGCCTGGGGATGGATGTCCCGGAACGCCACCACGTCCCGGCCGTCGTGGACGAGGGTCGCAGGGATCTCCCCACTGGCGATCTTGCAGAACAGGCAGTCGGTGTCCGTCACGGGGCCTTCCTGGTGTTTTGGCTGGTGCCCTCCGATCATGTTGACGGGAGGGGGCGCGCGCAATGTCTCGTCGCAGGGTTCGCGCCAGTCCGTTCTCGCCATGGAGCTGCCCTGCCTGCCCATGCACCTTGGTTGGTCCGAGACAGCACCGTACCCTCAGGCGGGAGGCACCATGGAGTCGATTCTCGAGGCCGCCGAAGCTGCGCTCCGACAGGACGGGGCCCCGGCCCTGCGGCTCTCGGAGCTGCTGGCGCTCGTCCGGGCACGCACGCGTCAGCTGGCGCTCCGTGCCGACGCCCTCCGACGAGCCCTGGAATCGGACCCGCAGCGGTTCCGCGTTCTGGACCCTTGGCGCGGGCCGTGGAGTCACCTGGGGCCGGTGGACCTCCCCACGGTCATACGCGAGCCATGGGTGCTCGTGGTGGGTGATCCCGGGGGACACGATGCCCGCCAGGAGTCGACCGGCTCCCAGCGCCGGCTGAGGGAGAGCGTGCGCTGGCTGGGCCTCGCGGTCGACCCCCTGTCCCCCAGAGAGGTCGCGCGGTGGCATGCGCTGGCGCTGGCCGAGCGAAGCACCCGAAGGGAGCTTGCCACGGCCGCCTGACCTCAGGTCAGGGCACGGTGCACGAACCACCCAGACTGCCACTCTCCGTCCAGGTCCGACGCCACGGTCTCGAATCCGCAGGCGGTGGTGTCCCTCTCCATGCCTTCCCATTCCCCCCGGAGGATGCCGGAGAGGATGAGCCAACCCGAGTCCGCCAGGGCTGCGGCGAACCCGGGAAGGAGGGCGCGGAGGATTCCCGACTCGAGGTTCGCCACGATCCCCTCCAGGGGAGCCAGCATCTGCATGAGGCTGGCGTCCACCCACCGCTCCTGCCACTGCACGCGGTGGAGAGCGCCGTTCCGGCGCACGTTGTCCTCCAGCACCTCGATCGCCAGCGGATCCCCCTCCAGCGCGATCACCTGGGTGGCTCCCAGGCCCGCTGCGGCGATGGACAGGATCCCGGATCCGGCTCCCACATCGGCGACGCGGCTTCCGGGAACCACCGCACGGTCGAGGAGGCGCAGACACCCGCGGGTCGTTCCATGCTCTGCCGTACCGAACGCCATCCCCGGATCCAGGACGATGACGATGTCGCCGGGCCGCGCCTCGACGGGATGCCAGGACGGCCGGACCACCAGACGGTCCGTGATCCTGCGAGCACCGAGCCCGCGCTTCCAGGCCTCGGACCAATCCACATGATCGCGCCACCGGATGCGGACCTCGGGAAGTTCGCCGTCGATGGCGGCTTCCAGATGCGCACGAGCCCTTTCCTCGAACACCGGGGCGTCGCCGGGCGCCTCCACGTGGGTGAAGAGCCAGCCTTCCCGTTCCTCGACGGCTCGTCCTCCCAGCTCGAGCAGCGCGTCGGCGAGGAGGCTCCCGTGGTCCGGTGAGGTGGGGACCCTCACCCCGAGCTCCAGCCACCGACGCTCCTTCATCCGCCCGAGAAGGCCTCCTTGACCTTTGACCAGAAGCCCTTGCGCCCCTTCCGATCGATCGATGCAGGTGCCGCGGACTCGATGTCGCGCATCTGGCGAATGGCCTCCTCCTGCTCGGAGGTGAGGTCCTGAGGTGTCCAGACGATGCCCCGGACGAATTGGTCGCCGTGCCCGTGCCCATTGAGCTCCGGGAGGCCCCTGCCCCGCAGTCGGAGGATGCCTCCGCTCTGGATCCCCGCGGGGATGGAGA
>JARRLD010000288.1:3319-13554 GCA_037387345.1 Gemmatimonadota bacterium | reverse complement strand
TCGGGTTCCTTCTGGAGGCCATGGCGCGGGAGAAGAACGAGCTCCGGAGTGGAGCCGAGATGGCGCGGCTGCGGGACCTCCTGGAGGGGGTGGAGACACGCATGTCCCTGCTGGAGGAGCGACGGGACTTCGAGGAGGCGATTCGGGAGGGACCTCGAAGGCGCGGTCAACTTCCACAGGGAAGCTCGGACTCCGCCCAGGAGGGGCCCTGAGGTGGGCATCGGAGCCACTATGTTCCGTGATAGAGGATCGCCCCCCAGGCGGGAGAACGAAGGTGAGTCATCGTTCGTATTCTGTTTCTCTTCCGATCAATCGTCCCTTCAGTTGGAGGGCGGTTGGAATCCTGGCAATGGTCCTGCTCCTTGGCAACCTGACCGTAATCCCACTCCAGCGTGCGACGAACACCCCCATCGAGCCTGTGTGGCAATGGGCCGTGATCACGTCGATCTCAACAGTCCTGATCGGCGTCTGCCTCTTCTTCGCATACGACCATGTCAACAGTTCGTCAGCGAGACCTGGAGCGACGGCAGGCGTTCTGATGTTCATCATGGCATCCAAACCTCCACGACGCTTCGATGGACGCCTACACGTACATCCTCGATAGGCTCAGGGAGGACGACTTCCATCGGTTGAGGGCCTTCCGGGGCGACGGCGAGGACGGGTTGTCGCGTTGGCTGAGGTCGGAGACGGCCACGCCGTCCAAGGTGACGGGGAGGTCAACCAGACGGGGCTCGAGACATCATTGGAGGGGCTGCTCCAGTTCTTCGTTCATCGTGGGGCTTCACTGGATTGGCCCCGCGCGGAGACGCCGACCCATCACAACCTCATGGGCTTCGACCCCGACCTCGAGAAGGCTACCGAGATCGCTATCCGGGAGACCGCGGAGGTTCCTCCAGCAGCGCGCGGGGCTTTCCAGAGGCGAGGCATACGCGGTCGTCTCCATGGCCGTCGACTTGCGGGTCACCGAGCTCGTCGACGGAAATGTGGGTGTGCATGCCATGGTGCCGAAGACGCTCCTCGTGAGTACAAGGGAGTGAAGGGTCCACGCAACGTCAGCCGGGGACGAGGTGACACAGTGAGACATGTAAGAGTCGGTGCGGTGCTGCTGGCTGCCCTCCTTGTGGGCATGGCGGGCTGCGGCTCGGACGGTGGGACGGAGCCGGAGGTGCCGGTCGCCACGTCGATCACCATCACGTCGACCTCGGTGACGCTCTCATCTCTTGGGGCGACCTTCCCCCTCAGCGCGACCATCCGGGACCAGAATGGGCGGGTGTTCAGCGGAACCGTGAGCTGGACGAGTGACAACACGGGCGTGGCTACCGTGGACAGCGGCGGCGTCGTGACGGCCATCGGCAACGGTACGGCCACCGTCACGGCGGCGTCCGGCAACCTGACGGCAACGGTCCCGGTGACGGTTCAGCAGGTCACGAACGTGCTCATGATCGTTGCGGGCGACGGTCAGAGCGTGAGGGTGGGGCAGACCTTGGCGGATGCTATCGTCGTGCAAGCCAACGACGTCGGCGGCGCGCCGGTGGAAGGCGTGGCACTCGCGTTCACCGCCGAGTCCGGCGAGGTCTCCCCTTCGGGGGCTAACACGGACGCGCAGGGGCAGGCCTCGGTTACCTGGACCCTGGGCACGACCTCCGGCGAGCAGCGTCTCCAGGTCGGGGTGGAGGGCTCCAGCGTCTCCATCCGGGCCTCGGCGACGGCGCTGGCGGCCGACCCCGCGGCGTTCGTCAAGTCGGGCGGCGACGCGCAGGTCGGGCCCGTCGAGCAGGCGCTTGGCGAGCCCGTCGTCGTCCAGCTCCAGGACGAATTCGGAAACGGGGTGCCTGGCGCCGAAGTCGCCTTCCTCGTCACGCTTGGCGGTGGCTCGGTGGACCCGGCTACCGTGACCACCGGGATCGACGGGATGGCGCAGACGAACTGGACCATGGGTGCTGCAGTCGGCCCGGCGGAGCTCACAGCGTCTACGCCCGGCTTCACCACGCTCGCCTTTTCCGCGACAGCGGTTGAGGCGCAACCGGATCTGGTCGTCGGCGCCATGGCCACCGATCCGGTGGCACCGACGAACCTGGAGAGCGTGAAGGTCATCGCGGCGGTCACCAACAACGGGACATCCTCGAGCGGAGGCACGTTCCAGGTCCGCCTCACGGTCGACGGCAGCGAGACCGAGACGCAGACCATCGGGCCCCTGGACGCAGGGGTGTCCGTGGACGTCGAGTTCACGCTCGGGCCCCAGGACGTCGGCGTACGCGCGTTGAGCATGGAGGTCGACCCCGAAGGCACGATTCCCGAGTCGGATGAGGGCAACAACACCTCGGTGCGGTCCTTGGCTGTGGCGTTGCAGACGTCCCTGGAGGTGGGTGTGCCCATCGCCAACGTGGGTGCTGCCCAGGGCGTCGAGCTCCTCTTCGCCTTCGAGCTGCCGGCGGAAGACGGGTCCATCGCTTTCCGGCTCTCCGGCGGCACGGGTGACGCGGACATGTACGTAAACTACGAAGTGAGGCCGCCGAGTCGCGGAGATTCCTGGGATTGCATCTCCGGTGCCGCGGACAGCAACGAGGAGTGCCGCATCAACGCGGCTCTGCCCGGCGTCTACCATGTGCTGATCCACGCCTACTCGACGTTCTCGGGAACCACGCTGGAGGTCGTGACCGGCCTCGAGGTGCTGCCCTACAACATCGAGGTTGAGTTCATCAACAGCGGCACCAGCGCACAGAACGCGGCCTTCACGAGCTCCGCCCTTCGCTTCGAGAACGTCCTCCCGTTCGACATCACGGATATTCCCTTCGAGAATCAGGCGATTCCGGCGGACCAGTGCATCACGGGTCAGCCTGAGATCACCGACATCGTCGACGACCTTCGCATCTACGTCGATCTGATCGCCATCGACGGGCCCGGCGGCACACTGGGTCGGGCGGGTCCCTGCATCATCCGCTCCGCGACCGGCCTACCGGTGATCGGCTACATGCAGTTCGATACCGACGACCTGGACAATCTCGAGAGCGGCGGCAACCTGACCGACGTGATCCTACACGAGATGGCGCACGTGATCGGGATCGGCACCATCTGGAATCTGGAAGGCCAGCCCGATCTCCAACTGCTCAAGGAGCCCTCCATCGGAAACCCCGGCGTGGACACCCACTTCGTCGGTCCGCTGACCATCGCCGCCTTCGACGCCGCGGGAGGCACGGGGTACACGGCAGGTGCCAAGGTGCCCGTTGAGAACAGCGGAGACGAGGGCTCGGCCGATGGACACTGGAGGGAGAGCGTGCTCGGTAACGAGCTCATGACGCCCGGACTGAACATAGGAGAAAACCCGCTGAGCGCGATCTCGATTCAATCCCTCGCCGACGTGGGGTACCGCGTGGACGTGGGCCAGGCGGATGCCTACAGCTTCTTCCCCGCACCCGCTCGGGTGGCCGGCGCGGACCCGCTCATCATCGACCTGAGCGGGGACATCGTGCGCGGCCCGCTGCTCGCAGTGGACGCACGGGGGCGTGTCGTGCGGGTGATCCGGAGGTGAGGGCATGGTGAGAAAGAAGGGCGAGATGAAGGGGTTGACCCTGCTGGCCATCGCGGTGCTCGTGGCGTGGGCAGGATGCGCGACGCCGCCTGAAGAGGAAGCCGGCGTGAAGAGCGTCGGTGGAACGAGCGTCGAGCCGTTGGTCGCGTGTGAACGTTCGGAGGGACGCCTTTCCCCGGGGGCCTCCCTGGCCGGGCTGGATGGGTCCTTCACGCTCACGATGGTGGAGGCGGCGGGCAGGGAGAGGTCGATCAGCGGGTCGCTGGTGTTGATGGAGCAGTCGGAAGGCCTGGAGCGCTGGGACCAGGTGGCAACGCCCATGTACGGCACCGCCGAGATCGCCTTGGAGGCGGTGGGTGCCGTCGAGGTGGGCGATCTGTCGAACGCAGATCCCACGTCGCCCGGTGTGATCGTCATGGAAGACGATGGCCCAGAGGGTCGGCGGATCCGGCTCCGGTTCGGGTCGCGTGCCAACACCCGGGGCACCATGGCGTTCGACGGTGGGTTCACGATCTTCACCGTCAGGGAAATCACGGCCGGAGGATTTGCCGGAGCATGGCGGAGCGCGGCTGGGGGCCCGGCGGTGGAGGGGTGGTTCTGCGTGCGGCGGGCCCCCTCGACCCCCTGACCCCCTGACGTCTGGTCTGAGACCACCCAGCTCGAAGTACGCCGGGGGCGGCGCCTGTTGGGCGCCGCCCCCTTGTGCTCTCCGTTCAGCCCGCTTGGGCCGGGACGGACTCAACGCATAAAGATGGTTAGGCATTCATCCCACCCGGTCGAACGAAGCGAGAGCCAGGAGTGCCCGGTCGATGTCGGCGGGTGTGTTGTACAGATGGGGAGAGAACCGGATGGCGCCGTCCCGGTGGGCGGTGTCGATTCCCGCTTCGCTCAGCCGCGCGTGGACGGCGGCGTTCGCGCGGGGATTCCGGTGGGATGGGAAGACCAGGGTCGAGCGGCTCGCGCCCGCGTCGGGACTCAGGAGCCGATAGCCAATCGGAAGCCCGGACACCATGCGTGAAAGCGCTCCCACTCCGAGAGGTGAGCGCCCTTCCTTCTTCGGGCTGATTCGCTGCTTGCCGAGGCCAGTAACGGACGCCATGCCCCTATGATGCCTATCTCTTGGGAGCGGAGTCACCACCCAGCTGATCAGGGCCGGGAGCTGATCAGGGCCGGGGCGGGCTCCATTCCAGTGTGGTGGGTCTCTCCATCCCGACCCGCGCCCGAACCCCAGCTACGTTGTAGCCGACCCCCCGAAGGCCTCACGCATGGCGGCCTGAAACATCAGAAACTCACCCACGTTGTCCGTAGTCAGGATTCCCAGCAGCCTTCCGCCCCGGACCACCGGCATGGAGCGGCATGCACAACTCTGGAGCCTCATGAAGGCAGGCTCCAACATGTCGGCCGGATCCGCCGTTTCATACTCCGACCGCATCACCTCCTCCACCCGGGCTCCCGCACCCTCCTTGGCCAACGCCTTCATGAGGTCCTCCCTCACCAGGACCCCCACCAGCACCCCCGCCCGCAGAACAGGGAAATCATGCTGGAAGCCGGCCAGGATGTGGTCCACGGCAGTATGAAGAGGAGCGGCTCCATCGAGGGTCTGGAAATCGGTGACCATCGCCCGGCTCACGGGAATGCCGCTCAGGGCGGATCTCATCTGGACCAGGCTCGCTTCTCCTGCGGCACCCATCCAAACGAAGAGGGCGATAAACACGAGGAAGGGGTTGGTGAACAACCCCAGGAACCCGAGACCCAACGCCAACATCTGACCGACCGACGCCGCCACGTGGGTCGCCTGGGCGTAGTCCATCCGCATGGCCAGAAGGGCCCGGAGCACCCGGCCACCGTCCATGGGAAACGCCGGAATCATGTTGAACACGGCCAGGCCCACGTTCACCCAGAGCAGCTTCTGGAGGAAGTCCCCCCCAACCAGAGAGATCTCGCCCAGGAGTTGGGAGTGGGTGACCGTCACCATCCAAGTTCCGATGAGAAGGGCCAACGCCACGTTCACGGCGGGCCCGGCCAGAGCCACCAAGAACTCCTGCCTCGGGTCCTCCGGCATGCGCTCCAGTCGCGCGACCCCTCCGATGGGCAGGAGTGTTATATCCCGGGTCCGGACTCCGAACCGCCGGGCGGTCAGTGCATGGCCCAGCTCGTGGAGCACCACGATCCCGAAGATGGTGAGGATGAACACGATCCCCGACCAGGCGTCCTCCAGGCTTCGCCGCGGCAGGTAGTAGCTCACGCCTACCCAGAGGAGAAGAAGGAGGAACGTGGCGTGCATGAACACGTCGATCCCGATGATGCGTCCGAGCCGGAAAGACCATCTCATGGCGCGCCTCCTCTTTCACAGGTGTCCAGGCGCGCGGATCGCCTCATCGCGCGCCTCCGCTCGCTGGACGGCGATGTGGCGCTCTTCTCGCACGGCCAGGTCGGGTGCGCGATGGCAGCCCGATGGATCGGGCTGCCGTTGATCGCGGCCAGCATCTTCAACTGGACACGGCGTCACTCTGATGTCTCGGTCGTGCCGCCCACAACCCCACCGTGCCCGTGGTGGAGTCGTGGAGCGCGACCGGGACCGACCGGACCGATAGCGACGCGGGTTCCGCGACGGTCATCCCTTCGTCGTCGGCGCGTTCGATATCTCGACGGTCGGCCGCCTCTCGGCGTGCGGGGTTCGACTCGCTCGGCACCTCTCGGGTCGCGTGCGGGTCCGCCGGAATCGGTCGCCCCGGCTCTGCGATCAAGCCCGGCAGCTCATCGCCGCGGAGCGTCTCCTTTTCGAGCAGCCGCTCCGCGCCTTCGGTGAACGCGTCGCGGTGGACCTCCAGGATCGCGACGGCACGCTCGAAGGCCTGGGTGATTAGATCGCGCACGGCGCAGTCCACCTCCCGAGCGGTTTGTTCGGAGAAATCGCGCCGCGTGGCGATGTACTCGCCCGGCATCTGGAGGAATGTCGAGCGCTCGCTTTCGAGAGAGACCATGCCGACGCTGTCGTCCATCCCGTACCGAGTGACCATGCTGCGGGCAATGTTGGTTGCCCTGGCCAGATCGTCGGATGCTCCAGTGGAGATCTCGTTGAACACGATGGACTCCGCCGCGCGACCGCCCAGAAGTACAGTCATCTTATCCCTCAGCTCTCCGCTCGACATCAGGAAGCGGTCCTCGATGGGACGCTGGATCGTATAGCCGAGAGCTCCGATTCCACGCGGGATGATGGACACCTTGTGCACCGGATCGCTGCCGGGAATGGCACGGGCCACCATGGCGTGTCCCATCTCGTGGTACGCCGTGACCTTTCGCTCGTGCGGGTTGAGCAGGCGGTTCCTCTTCTCCAGGCCAGCGACGATTCGTTCGATCGCGCGGTTGAAGTCCTCCATGCCGACGTCGGTGGCGTTGTCGCGTGTGGCCAGAATGGCCGCCTCGTTGACCAAGTTGGCCAGGTCGGCGCCCGTGAAGCCGGGCGTGAGCGCGGCGATGGGCTCGGCCATGGTGCCCGGAGCGAGGCTCAGCGTCCGTAGATGCAACTTGAGGATCTCGACGCGCGCCTGCTTGTCGGGTCGATCGACGAGGATTTGGCGATCGAAGCGCCCCGCACGCAGCAGTGCCGCGTCCAGGATCTCGGGCCGGTTCGTGGCTGCGAGCAGTACGACGCCCTGCCTGGGATCGAAGCCGTCGAGCTCCGAGAGGAGCTGATTCAGGGTCTGCTCCTTCTCGTCATGGCCACCGGCCATAGGCCCCATGCCGCGGGCGCGGCCCATCGCGTCGAGCTCGTCGATGAAGATAATGCACGGAGCGCGCCCGCGCGCCTGCTCGAACAGGTCGCGGACGCGGGCTGCCCCGACACCCACGAACATCTCCACGAACTCGCTGCCGCTGATGGAGAAGAACGCAACACCGGCCTCCCCGGCGACTGCACGAGCCAGCAGCGTCTTCCCTGTGCCCGGCGGTCCCACCAGCAGGATCCCCTTGGGCAGGCGGGCCCCAAGCCGACCGTAGCGCTCGGGCTGGCGCAGGAAGCCGATGATCTCCTTCAGCTCCTCCTTGGCCTCGTCGAGGCCGGCCACGTCCTCGAAGCTGACCTTGACGTCCTCTTCGACATAGATCTTGGCCTTGCTCTTGCCCACGGACATGATGCCGCCGCCGAGCCCTCTGTTCCGGCCGAGGCGCCGCTGCAGGAACATCCAGATGGCGAGCATCAGTGCGATGGGCAGGACCCACGTGAGCACTCGTTGGAGCCCCGTGTTCTCCACGGCACCGCTGAACTCGACACCGTCCTCCGCGAGCCGGTCGGCCAGGTCGGGATCGACGCGCGTGGTGCGAAAGCGCTCGGCCTGACCTTCCTCGGGTTCGACGATGCTACCCGTAATCCGGTTGCTGCCAACCACGAGATCGCTCACGCGTCCGGCCTGCTGGTACTCGAGGAAGGTGCTGTAGGGGATAGCTGCCACCTGAGTACTTTCGCGCCAGAATCGAGCCGCCAGGAAGAGGAACCAGACCGTCAGGATCATGTACCAGAGGTTGAAGCCCCTCGACGCAAGCCGGCTACCCAACCCGATACCGGGTGACGCTGCTCGCTTCGGGCCGTCCGACTCCGCCTCATCGCCCGAAGAAGCGTCCTGCGCAGGGGCGGGGCTGGGGGCGCCGGCGTCGGGAGCGGAGCTCGACTTCTTCACGGGCGTCCGAGAGCCCTCGTGCTCGCGCCGTCTCTTCATGGTAGCTCCTCGGTCGCTCTGGGATCCAATCCACCCAGGCCCGCCGCGATGGATGATGCGGCGCCCTGATCAAGCTAGCGGAACGCATTGGTGGGCCGCATGGCTCGAAAGAGTGAGTCACGTGTACCTGCTCGGCCTTCTCTCAGGAGTTGCTCTCGCCATCGGGACCTCACACTCAGTCCGGAGAGGCGTCTCTTCCAGGCCCCGTCACGTTGCCCGGCCATTGGTCGTTTCAGCCGTGAGAGCCAACGACCAAGGGGAGCGAGAATATGCGGCCATGGGTGGCAGTAGTTGCGATGCTCGCGGTGCTTGGAAGTTGTTCCGACCCCATTCGCGTTTCCGATGAGGACCTCCGGATCGTCCCCGTTGAGAATGGCCTGGAGGTGGGCAACGATTCGAACGCCGATCTCTTCTACCAAGCCATCGACTCCCAGACGTTGGCCCTGTGGACGGGTCCCTCTGCTTCGACGAACTGCGTGGAACCCGCTTGCCCCCACGTCCCCCCTGGAGGCACCACGGTCGTTCCGTGGGATGCCATTATCGGCTGGGGAGATGCGACGACCCGCGTGACCGTGTATTGGTGGCCCGTGACCCCAAACGGCCAGGGAGGTTGGCGGATGGAAGGGGAGAACCTCCGGTCTCGCGAGGTCTTACTGCCCTGAGCGGAGCTATCGCTGACCGAGTACTACGCGGCCGTCGCGAGTGGCGGCCTCTGGAAGACCGAGGACCGCGGCGGGACGTTTCGACCCGTGCTGATGCCCTGCCTCGACAGGTGCCTGAACCCCGGCGAGATGGTCCTGTCAGGTTCAACGGGAGACGTGCTTGCCTCACGGGTTATCCCCGAGGGTGCCCACTCCCGGCCCGCCCCTACTCCGCGCGCAGCGCCTGGATGGGATCGACGCGGGCCGCCCGCCGCGCCGGGACGTGGGCGGCGAGCACCGCCGCCCCCAGCAGCGCCACGACCGCGGTGATGAACGACACCGGATCCCACGGCGACACCTCGTACAGGATGCCCGAGATGTACCCCACGGCCGCGGCCGCGAAGGCCAGGCCGACGACGAGTCCCACCGTCACCGGGATCATGCCGCGGAGCACAACGCTCCGGATGACACGCGCGGGGAGCGCGCCGAGGGCGGTGCGGATGCCCATCTCGCGTGTCCGGCGTGCCACGTGCAACCGAACCGCACCATACACGCCGCTTACCGCCAGCGTCAGTGAGAGAGCCCCCAGAAGAGAGAGGATCCGGGTAGCGGACCGTGACGATCTCCATGTGCTGTGCCGCGAACCCGTAGTTGATAGCCTGAAGCCTGCTCAGGCTGCGCACGGCCAGTCCGCTTCCGACCACGAGGATGGCGGCCAGGCGGACCAGGAACCGCTGCGTCCGGCGCTGTGTGCTCCCGATGCCGTCGGAGGGGTAGTAGATCTGCGGGCGGACGGTTCGGTCCGTGACGTTCCCCGTGCGGACGTCGCCCACCACCCCGACGATGAGGCGGCCGACGGTGTCGTTCGGGAAGAGCAGGTTGCGCCCCACCACCGAAGAGGGGTATCGCGCCGCGAAGCCCCGGTTCACGAGGACCACCCGATTTGCCGACGGGTCCCGACGCTCATCGGCCGTGAAGTCACGGCCCTCCAGGAGCGGGATTCCCGTGGTGGCGAGGAAGCCCTCGGCGCTGGTGGCGCTCTGCGAGTGGGCGCCCTCCTCCACCACCGTGGGCTGATCGCCGTCCAGGTACGGGACGCCGAAGCGGATGGAGTAGGCCAGCGGAAGCACGAAGCTCACGGATACGTCGGCCACCGCGGGAAGCGACGCCAGCTCCTCCCGGATGCGGGTGGCCACCGCCTGCCGCTCGCCGAGGTCGGCGTAGGCCCCCACCGGGTAGCGGACCGTGACGATCTCCATGTGCTGTGCCGCGAACCCGTAGTTGATAGCCTGAAGCCTGCTCAGGCTGCGCACGGCCAGTCCGCTTCCGACCACGAGGATGGCGGCCAGG
>JARRLD010000288.1:0-3209 GCA_037387345.1 Gemmatimonadota bacterium | reverse complement strand
CGCGGGCACGATGGTGCAGACCATCGTCAGCACCGCCGCCAAACCGAGGGTATACGCCGTCAGTCCGCCGACGCCGGTGTCCAGGGCGCTGGTGGGGAGATGAGGTGGGGCCATGCGGGCGAGCCACCACGTGCCGAGTTGGGCCACGCCGACGCCCATGGCCGCGCCGACACCGGAAAGGAGGGCGCCCTCCAGGAAGAAATGACGGAGCAGACGGGCCCTGGATCCGCCCAGTGTCATTCGGACACCCAGCTCGTGGCCTCGGTCGACGGCCCGGTTGAGGAGCAGGTTTGCCGAGTTCACCCCGGCCACCAGCAGGAGCAGGCCGACGCCCGCGAAGAGGATCCAGAGAGCCTGGATGAACGAGCCCGCCACGAAGTGGTGCACCGGAAGGACCCTCGGCGTCTCCTCACGATCCGACGAGTCGGCGCCCTCGATCTCGATGCCCGCCCGGAGGGCGGCCAGCTCCGCGGCGGCCTCGTCCCGATCGACGCCTTCGGCCAGCAGGCCCAGGGCAATGGAGAAGTAGCTTCGGTCGATCTCCTGCCCCCGGGTGAGGGGGGTGAGGAAGTCGGGGTCGTTGTCCACGCTGAAGCGGGCTGCATCCGGCCAGATCCCCACGACAGTCCGGTCGACGTCGCTGATGGTGACCGTGGACCCGATGACGTCCGGGTCGCCGCCCATGCTCGACCGCCAGTACCGCTCGGACAGCATCACCACCCGCGGGGCGTCGGGGGCCGCGTCCTCAATGTTGAAGGTGCGGCCCAGCACCGGCGCCGCGCCGATCATCCCGGCGAGGCCCACGGAGACGCCCAGGCCGTCGAGCTGCTCCAGGGTCTCGCCGTGCGCCAGGAGGCCGTCGGCGGGCTGGTAGGACTCGATGCGCTCGAAGGAGGTCGACCCCTGCCGGTACCGCTCGTATTCCTCAGGGGTGATGGAGAACGTGAAGTCGCCGGACCTGAAGTGGGACATGATGAGCGCAGCCCGGTCCGCGCCCTCGAAGGGAAGCGGCGACAGGACCAGGCGGTCCACAGCTCCGAAGATGGTGGCGTTGGCCCCGATGCCCAGGGCCAGCGTCCCCACCACCAGAACGCTGACGGTGGGTCGCCGGACCAGCGAGCGCACGGCGATGCGAACATCCCAGATCCACCCCTCCACCCCATTCACGCGTCCCCCTCCCATCACGTCGTTCGTGTTCGTCCTCGTTCCGGGCCCCCGGATGGCTGCCCGCCACTCGCCGGGCACGCTGCGCGCCGCGTCTGCCAGAAGCACCCATGCCGCCCGCGCCGGCGCCGCGGCGGGACTCCGGCTACGCTCCAGGCGCAGGCGGTGCTCGGCGGCCTCCAGGTACGCGTCGCCCCAGTCGCGGCGGAAGGCCGGCGGATAGAGCGTCAGCAGCAGCCTCGCCAGACGCACGGGCTAGGCCTCCAGCACTTGCTTCGCGCCAGCCAGCTCCACGAGCTGCCGCATGCGCGCCGCCTCTTCGGCTACCGCCCTGCGCCCCTCCGGCGTGACCTCGTAGTAGCGCCGGCGTGGATCGTCGTTGGCCGGGTCGGGGGGGCTGTCGGTCTCACGCACGAGGCCTAGATCCACCAGGCGCTTCAGGGTTCCGTACAGCGTACCCGGCCCGAGCTTCACGGCGCCCAGGGTGCGCTCCTCGATGTCCTCCACCACGCCCAGCCCGTGCCGGGGCCGGTCTGAGAGCGAGAGCAGAATGATGAATCCGGAGCGTGACAGCTCGTCAGCCATGGGGCCTCCCTGAAGTATCGGACCCCAAGATATATCGGAGGTCGATAATTAGGCAAGGCCGTTTGAGGCCTGGCTCACGCAGGGAGAGGGGTCCAGCTCCGTGTCCACAATACCACCAGGCCACAGCTGGATCTTTCTGCTGTTAGCCAGATATCCCGGAATTGGGGTGGCACCTCGGCCAGCGTGTACACCTCGATGGCTTCGACAGAGGAGAGCGGAATCCCCTCTCTTCGGGCACGTGTGGTGAGGGTATTCGATATCGAACCATCGATCAGGATGGGGCCGGTGCAGGGTCTCGCACGGCCTGTCGCCCCGCTGACGCGGCCGCCGTACCGCCACCGCGTCATGAGACGCAGGAGTTGCTGAACGGTGAAGACATCCTGCATCTCCAAGAAGTCGAAATACGTGTAGAAGATGCCCTTTCCGGCGCGTGCGCGGTCGTAGAACCCCAGGGAGTCCAGGGGAGGGAGGGAAGGCGTGCCGACATACACGACGATCGAGTCGGGGGACGTCTGGATCGGAGTGAGGCGTACCCCCACGCCCTGGGTCGCTGCCCGGTCCACGTCCACGACTTCGCTCACCCCGTAGTACCCGTCCCGGGAGATGTGGATGGTGAGCGGTCCCGATGCCTGCACCTCGACCAGGAAGCGCCCGCCGATGTCGGTGACCGCGTCAGCCACGACGGCCCCCTTGTCATCCAGCCAAGACACCTGAGCGTCGGGAATCAGGCGTCCCGACGTGGCCTCCCGCACGTGGCCCTCGACGACCTGGGCTCGGGCGGAGGTAGCGGAGGCGAGGCCGAGCACCGCCAGGAGGATCGGCTGCAACAGCGAGGATGACCGGATCGTGCGCCTCCATTGGAGTCCTGGGCTGACCGAGCGCGCCACTAGCGATGGCATCAACAGAGGTGCAACCGACTTGTGCGGAATCGTGCGAAGCGCATGGACGCGTCGCCGAAGATCTTGGTCCTACCGGCCGCGTCCACCCGCACCCCGGCTCTGAACAGGGGGGTGGTTCCACTTCGGTTCCTCTCAGACCGGCTTGCTTAGCCTAATCAGCCTGCCGTACAGCCGCTCATTTGGGCCGAAAGCCCCGAAATCCGGCGAGGGATCACCGGAATCGGGGGCAGGGGTTACGTACTCTTAATCAGTAGATTCGGGCAGCCAGCCCCACAACGGGCCAGCCGTTTCCCACTTCCGGGGTCAGCGATGGGCTGGATAGACCCATGACAGATCCCGACACCGATGCCGACGCCGCCGAAGGTCCCGAGAATCATGGATCACGGGAGCTGCTTGAAGCCGAAATCTCAGGCTGGGAGAAGCTGCTAGCGAAACGGGGCACCGGGCAAAGCCCGGCGCCCCGCCCCACCTTCGGGGAGACGCCATCGCTAGCCTGGCTGACGGAGTCCCGGAGGGCCTGCAGTCGCCGTGGGTGCGTCCATCGCGTTCGGATCTGCCATC
>JARRLD010000287.1:0-5453 GCA_037387345.1 Gemmatimonadota bacterium | reverse complement strand
GACCCCCCCAGAACGTGTCCAGGGTGAAGGCCACGGCAATCAGGGCCACGGAGGTCTGGAACGACATTGCGGACACGCTGCCGAGCAAGAGAGCGCCGGCCACGATCTGAGCCGCCACGACCCTGCACCACGCCACGACGATGACGAGGGCCCCGTGGATGGCCACCCGGTGCCCATAGGCCTGGCTGAGGATGTCCGGCAGCGTGTAGACCTTCAGCCGGCGCACGCGCCACGCGAGGAAGAGACCGAACGGGATGAGGGCGACTCCCCCGATCAGCGCCCACCAGGCGCCCGTTAGCCCGCGGGAGTAGCCCAAGCCGATGATGCCCACCGTGGACGAAGCGCCGAAGATGGTGGCCACCAGCGAGGCTGCGACCCTCCGAGATCCGTACCGCCGCTCCGCGACCCAATAGGAGTCCGGCGTGCCTTTCCGCGATCGCCAGCCGACCAGGAGCATGACCGCCAAGTAGCAGGAGACCAGGGCAAGATCGATCAACCTATCCTCCTCCCGTCCTCGTGGCGGTCGGCGAGCTCCCGGTCGGCGCCTCCAGGCTCAGGCCGGACGTGGGGCAGCCCGTTGCTGAGGTTCCATCGTGCGGTTAGTCTCAAAACTGGGCGGGCCGGAAAACTATGCGAATTCTGAGCGATAGCTACGACTACGCCGCGGACGTGCTTCCGCCCAAAGCCGCCGGAGAACTGTCGGCAGCTCCTCTGGTCGATCCCGGGCTCCGCTGGTTGTCCCGCACGTTCCTGACAGGCGGCGCCGTCCTTCACGGAACGGATCCCGCCGGCGAGCCCTGGCGGTACCTCGTCCTCTCCCGCCATGCGCGTCGCTCCCAGTACGACCAGCTGATCGAGCTCGCTCGAAGCCGGTCGAGCCTCCCCGATCGCCTCGTGTGTGTCGCCGGATCGGGAGAGGGATTCCACGGCTTCAAGGAGCGGCCGTGGTCGGCGGCCGCCGGGAACCTCCACGTTTCCCTGTACGTCACTCCCAACAGGGTCGTCGAGCACTTCGATACTGCCTTCACGGTGCTGGCTGCCCTCTCGGTCGTGGATGCGGTGGACGCGGTGCCGGGGCTGAGGGGGCAGGCCCGCGTCAAATGGGTGAACGATGTGCTGGTAGGGAAGGCGAAGGTGGCCGGAATCCTCTCGTACACCCAGACCCAGAACGGCGCCGTGGCCGGTGCGGTGGTGGGCATCGGGTTGAACGTGGAGACGACCCCGGGAGTCGAAAGAACCGCGTTCGTTCCCGCCGTGGGCGCGCTGCGGGACCTGACCCCCGACGGGTCCGTGGTGACCCAGCGAGACGTGTTGCGGTCCCTCCTTGGCGCCCTGGACCGGAACTACCGCACGCTCCTTGAGGAGGGGTACGGCGTCCTGCTGGACCGATATCGCGACCGTTCGTACGTGCTTGGAAAACGCATCGTTCTCTGCGAAGATAGTTCGGCGGCAGACCCGAGGGTGGTCTGCGAGGGTCGCGTGGTGGCCCTGGGAGAGAGTCTCGAGTTGTACCTGGAGGGTCGGGAAGAGCCGGTGCGCCGGGGAAGGCTCATCCTGACCGAGCCAGCCGCCGCACGCACGCTCGGGAGAGCGAGCCCGTCCCGAGGAACCGGCCCCCCGTCGCCCATGCGTGGATCGGTCGGTAGACCAGCGCACCCCATGCACACGCAGACCCCCGGAGGGAGACGACGTTGACAGGAGAGCTCTGGATCATATGCCTGTCGGCATTCCTGGCGGTGTTCGTCCTGTTGTCGCTCCTCGCGGCCATGATGCGCCTGCTCATCACGGTCTTCCCTCCCGTCGCCTCGGCAGGCCCCGACGCCGCGCTCGTCGCTGCGGTCACTTCCGCGGTGTCCAGCGCCTACCCTGGAACCAGGATCACGAAGATAGAGGAACAGCCATGATATTCGCGGAACGGCCCAGGAAGATCCGGGTGATGTTCACACCCTTTCGGGACGGGCTCCAGAGCAGCTTTGGCGGCAAGGTCCGGCTTCGGGACTTCCTCCCGGCGCTGGAGCTTTCCGCCGAGATCGGGATCCGCCATTTCGAGTTCGGCGGAGGTGCCCGCTTCCAGGCACCCTTGTTCTATCTGGGAGAGAACCCGTTCGACGACATGCGCAGGATCCGGGAGACCGTGGGGCCGGAGGCGGATCTCCAGATCCTGACCCGTTCCGTTTCCGGCGTCACGCTCACCACCCAATCGCCGGAGGGCCTGGAGCTCCAGGGCCAGCTGATGGCCGCCGCCGGCACCACGTGGGACCGGAACTTCGACTACATGAATGACGTGGACAACCTGGTGGCCACCGGACGACCCATCGTGCAAGCCGGCATGCATCACCAGGCGTGTATCGCGTTGATGGGGCTGCCCTTCGAGTCCGATACGGTCCACACGCCCGAGTTCTACATCGACATCGGTCGGCGGCTTCTGGAGAGCGACATCCAGGTCGACAGCATCTGCCTGAAGGACGCCAGCGGCACGACGGATCCGGTCACCATCTATCGGACGGCCGTCGGCATGAAGAAGATCATGCCTCCGGAGATGCCGCTCTGGATGCACACGCACGATACGGCCAGCACAGCGGTGTCGTGCTATCAGGCCGCGATCCACGGCGGTGCCGACGGCGTGGACCTCTCCGTTCGACCCATGGCCAGCGGGACGGTTCAGCCTGATGTCCGCTCACTCGCCCACGCCCTGAAGGGTACCGGATATACCCTCGACATGGATGTGCCCAGAGTCCGCGAGATCGAGGGGATGCTCACGGACCTCATGAAGGACTATGCGTTCAACCCGACTACCACCAGCGCCGACGCCCGGGTGCTCGGGTTCCCCATGCCCGGTGGGGCCATCGGTCCAAACGTCCACATGATGGTGAAGGCCGGGATCCTCGAGAAATACAGCGAGGTCCTCGAAGAATTCCCGGTCGTGGTGGAGGCCGGCGGCGCGTGGACCAGCGTCACCCCCGGAAGCCAGCAGTATTGGCTCCAGGCCTTCAACAACGTCATGTACGGGCGCTGGGAGAAGATCGATGCAGGGTACGGGAAGGCGGTTCTGGGCTATTTCGGCAAGACGCCGCTGCCTCCCAGCCCTGAGGTGGTGCAGAAGGCCTCGGAGCAGCTGGAGCTCGAGCCCTTCGACGGAGACCCCCTCGAAGTCGCGCCCAGGAACGTTGAGCCTGCGCGGCAGGCGCTGACGGAAGCAGGCCTGCCGGTGACCGACGAGAACACGTTCCTGGTCATGGCCTGCATGGTCCCGGGAAAGAAGCTGGAGCTCAACGAAGGCATCCGCCTCCTTCAGGGGAAGGGGAAGGTGGACATCCCCCTCAAGAAGAAGGCCGAGCCGAGCGCGGCCGTGCCGTCTGCGCCGCCCGCCATCGTCGACCGTATGGGGACCACCGGGCCGGTGACGAGTCAGGTTGCGGTCCGCGAGAACGGACACACCCGGACCTTCACCGTGACCGTGGAGCCCCTGGGCGGGTCGGCCCCGGCGACCGTGCAGGAGGCGCCACCAGCGGCGACTGGCGGCCAGCCGGTCCACTCGACGTTCGCCGGCGTGGTCGAGATCGTCGACGTGCTGGTGCAGGTCGGGGATCGGGTGGACGAAGGCGGCGTCATCGCCCAGATCGAGGCGATGAAGGCCAAGCACGACATCCGGGCGCCGCTCGCGGGATCGGTGACTGCCGTGCACGTGAAGATCGGAGACGAGATCGACAGCGCGAAGCCCATCGTGACGATCGCCTGAGGAGACAAACTTCATGGAGATCGTCCAGGAGCTGCTCCGCCAGTCGGGGTTCGCGAACCTGACGGTAGGGAACCTCGTGATGTTCGGGGTGGCCGCGGTCCTGATCGACCTGGCCATCGTCAAGAAATACGAGCCCCTTCTCTTGATCCCCATCGGGTTCGGGGCGGTGCTGGCCAATCTACCCCTCGCCAACATGGCGTCGTATGGCGAGGGGATCATCGTGTTGCTCTATGACGCCGGGCTCAGGACGGAGCTCCTTCCCCCCCTGATCTTCCTCGGCATCGGAGCCCTCACCGATTTTCGGCCCCTGATGGGTCGACCTCTCACCTTTCTCCTGGGCGCCGCCGCCCAGCTGGGAATCTTCGCCGCTGCCCTGGGCGCGTTCTACCTTCTCGACTTCACCCCGCGGGAAGCCGCCTCCATCGGCATCATCGGAGGCGCAGACGGACCCACGTCGATCTTCCTGACCATCCAGCTCGCTCCCCACCTTCTCGGCCCGGTGGCCATCGCGGCCTACAGCTACATGTCCCTCGTGCCCATCATCCAGCCCCCGATTCTACGGCTGCTGACCACCAGGAAGGAACGAGCCATCGACATGCCCCAGGCTCTGCCCATCTCCCGCAGGGCGGCGATCCTGTTTCCCATCATGGTCGGCGTGACGGCATCCCTGGCCGTGCCGTCCAGCGCACCCCTCATCGGCATGCTGATGTTCGGGAATCTGCTCAGGGAATCGGGTGGGACCGATCGACTGCGAAGGACGGCGGGAGGGCCCATGATGGACGTCGTGGTCATCATCCTGGGCCTCACGGTGGGAGCCACCATGAGCGCGACCTACTTCCTCGGGTGGGAGACGCTCATGATCATGGGTCTGGGCGCGCTGGCCTTCTGCTTCAGCACCGCAGGCGGAATCCTGTTCGCCAAGATCCTCAACGTGTTTCTGCCAGACGGGCGGAAGATCAACCCCTGCATCGGAGCGGCCGGGGTCTCAGCGGTTCCCATGGCGGCGCGCGTCGTGCAGCAGTTCGTCTCCGAGGCCACGGATGGGAAGGTCAACCCGCTCATGCCGGCCATGGGGCCGAACATCGCTGGCGTGATCGGGTCGGCGGTGGCGGCAGGCGTGTTCCTGACGATGCTCGGCTGACCGGAGCCCGGCGAGCGTGGGGAGATGACGGGTTCCGGGCCGCGTCAGATCCAGATGGGGTGGTCGTCGGACTCCCGCTCCATCTCCCGGATGAGGGCGTCCACGGTGCCCTCCACCAGGTGCTCGACCGTATCTCCGGTCCGCTCTGCCTCCTGCTCGTACGCGTGGTAGAGCCGGTCGCTGATCTCCACTTCGATCTTCACCTTCTGCACGCAACCTCCTCGGGGACGGGCCCTAGGCCAGGGGCACGCCTTTGTGGCCGTAGCAGCGGATGCCCCCGTCCCCCTCTTTGCGGATCAACCGAAACTCCAGCGACACTTCCATCCCAGGGAGCACCGACTCCGGGTCGCAGTCCACGACCTGGGTCATGAGCCGGGCGCCCTCGGGTGTCTCCAGGAGCGCGACGGCGTACGGGGCCTCCATGGCCAGATCGTCCGGAGCCACCCGGACCACGGTAGAGGTGATCACCGTTCCACGGCGGGACAGCGTCATCGCCTCCATGTCCTCGCCCCGACAGCCTGGACAGATCCGGCGGGCAGGAAAGCTCACCTTCCCGCAGCCCCGGCAGCGGGT
>JARRLD010000286.1:0-5454 GCA_037387345.1 Gemmatimonadota bacterium | reverse complement strand
TTCTACCAGGACATCCCCACGCTGAAGACCACTCGGTGGTGGTTCGGCATCCCGCGCTCCCGGCGCACGTCGGCCACCGATAGCACCATCTCGGTGAAGCTTAGCGATACACCCGTCGTGTGGCCGACCCGCCACCCGCTGTCCAGCCCGATACGCTGGCCCCCCACGTGATCGCTCTCGCGGGAGTAGGCGGTGGTCAACATCGCGAAGGGAGCGATCGTCGCGCCGCCGGCGCGGAGGCGGTACGCGGCGCCCGCGCTCAGTGGCACCCGCAGGCTCGAGCGGCCCGTATCCGGAAGGCCGTCTCCAGCCGAGCCCTGCCCCCAGAGCATCACGCCCACCCCTGCCGCCGCGGTGAGGGACAGACGCTCGATGCCCGGTGCCTGGCGGGTTGCGGCCAGGGTCGTGGCGGCGTCCAGGACGCCGGAGGTCAGATCGTCGAGCGGGCGGGCGCCCGCCCTGACGATCATGCTGATCTGGACCGGGTCGGTGCGTCCTCCGAACGCCCGGCCGTAGGCGCCGCCGAAGATCGCGGTGCGCTCCACGCCGATCCCGTCCTGACTGACCTCGGTCGTGTAGAAGCTGAGGTGGTTCTTGCCGATGAAGGGCACGCCGATCGCCTCCTGTGCGCTGGAACCCGTCGCGCCGGCACCCAGGCCGGTCGCGAGGAGGAGCGAGGTCGCGATGACGTTCCGACCGAACGTGCTCTGGCTGGGCTGCTTCTGACTGGCTGACATTGTGGTTCTCCTTTTTCTTGTTGTATGCGGTTGTCCTGCTCCGTACATTGGGCCGGAATGCCTTCCTTCCCGCTCCAACCCAGATACGCAGCGCGATGCCGGATCCGGACATCGCCCCGCCGGACGGCCCCGACGCCGGCGTGACGCAGCTCCTCCTGGCTTGCCGGGATGGAGGTGCCGCGGCGCTCGACCGGCTCTTCCCGATCCTGTACGAGCGGCTTCGCCAGGTCGCGAACGCGCACCTGCGCGGGGGCCCGGAGGGATCCACGGTCTCCACGACCGCGCTGGTGCACGAAGCCTACGTCAAGCTCGTGGACGCGGAGCGCGTGGACTGGCGGGACCGTGCACACTTCCTCTCGCTCGCCTCGCGCGCCATGCGCCAGATCCTGATCGACCATGCGAGGAAGCACCGCGCGCAGAAGCGGGGAGGAGGCCGGCGGCGAGTCGACCTGGATGCCGTCCAGATCGCGGTGCTCGAACGCGCCGATACCCTGGTGGCACTCGACGAAGCGCTCAGCAGCCTGTCTCGCTCGAGCCCGCGCCTCGCGCAGGTCGTCGAGCACCGGTTCTTCGGAGGACTCACGGAGGAGGAGACCGCCCAGGTCCTCGGTGTGACCGACCGGACGGTGCGCAGGGACTGGATCAAGGCCCGCGGGTGGCTCCACCAGGAGCTTGCGCGCGGGGGACTGGAGAGCTGACCGCGGGCGGGCGCTCGTGCCGAGCGACATGACCCACGAGTCGCCGGAGCGCTGGTCGCGCATCGAAGAGATCCTGGACCGGGCGCTCGACCTGCCTGCAGCTGAGCGGGCCGGGTTCGTTCGCTCGGCTTGCGGCAACGACGCGGCGCTCCTGGCCGCCGTCGAGCGCTGGCTGGCCGCCTGCGATGCTCCCACGTTGATGCCCGATGCACCCGCCGCCGTCTTCGCGGCGCCCCTCCTCGGAGAGCTGCGGTCCGGCGGCGGCGACGCCGATCCGAAGGGAGTCCGCGTCGGAGCCTACAGGATCGTTCGCGAGATCGGCCGGGGCGGGATGGGCACCGTGTTCCTCGCCGAACGCGACGACGGCCAGTTCACGAAACGCGTCGCGCTCAAGCTCATGAAGCGCGGAACCGGCGGTGACCCTCGCCTCAAGCGCCGCTTCCTCGAGGAACGCCAGATCCTGGCGCGGCTCGAGCACGCCCACATCGCGCCGCTTCTGGACGGTGGTATCACCGACGACGATCAGCCCTTCTTCGTGATGCAGTACGTCGACGGGGTGCCGCTCGACCGGTTTTGCGACCAGGGGACGCTCGGCGTCGAAGAGCGCCTGGCTCTCTTCCTCGACGTCTGCGACGCGGTCCAGCACGCTCACGCACGGCAGATCGTGCATCGCGATCTGAAGCCCAGCAACGTCCTGGTGGCCGCGGATGGCAACGTGAAGCTGCTCGACTTCGGCATCGCCAAGCTTCTGGAAGTCACGGACGAAGACGACGCCCCGATCACCCGGACGGGCGAGCGCCTCCTCACTCCTCGATACGCGAGCCCCGAGCAGGTTCGTGGGGAGCCGATCACCCCTGCGAGCGATGTGTACGCCCTCGGTGTCCTGCTGCACGAGCTGCTCACCGGACGGCAGCCCTACGGGACGTTGTCCGGCACGCCCCACGAGGTCGAGCGGGCCGTGCTCGAGAAGGACCCCACGCTCCCCTCGGCGACCGTCATGGCCGAGGGGCCTCCCGACGTCGTCGGGGAGCGCCCGTCGCTCACGCCCGAAGAGATCGGCCGGAGGCGCGGCACCACGCCGGCACGTCTGCGAGGGCGTCTACGCGGGGGCCTGGACGCGATCGTGCTCCAGGCAATGCGGAAGGAGCCGACCGCGCGTTATCCCACCGCCGGCGGGCTGGCCGATGACTTGCGCCGACACCTGGCCGGCCTCCCGGTCAGGGCGCGGAGCGGCAGGCTTCGGCGGGTGTGGGCCGTGGCGCTCCGCCACCGGGCGACGGCCGTGTCGGCCGGAGCGGGGCTGCTCCTGGCCGCCGCGCTGTTCGCGTTGGGCGGCGGGCCCCGGAGAGGCTTCGGCTGGCTCGCCTCGCCGTCCGGCGAGGACCCGCCCGTGCTCGCGATCGGCAAGATCGCAGACCATCGCGACGGACACACGGGCGAGAGCGTGACCCCCCTCACCGACATGCTGGCGACGAACCTCGCCCGGACACGCGGGCTGGGGGTGATCAGCGCGTCGCGCATGTTCGAGCTGCTCCACCGGTCCGCGTCGGCCGAGGACCCGACCCCGGAGCGCTACGCGGGTGCGGCGCGCCAGGCGGGCGCCAGCCAACTGCTCGACGGCGCGATCTACTCGACCGCGAGCGGCGGGGTGCGCCTCGATCTGAGGAGGGTGGACCTCGCATCCGGGAACATCGCGGGTGCGCATATCGCGTCCGGTCCGGACCTGTTCGCCGTCGCCGACAGCGCCACGGTCAGGCTCGTGGCCGAGCTCGGCTTCGCGGCGCCTCCCGGCTCGATTGCGGACGTCACGACGCATTCGCTGGCCGCCTACCAGCTCTACACGGAGGGCCTCCGGCACTTCTACGAGCGCGATCAGGCGCGGGCCGAGGAGGCGTTCGACGCCGCGCTGCGCGAGGATTCCACCTTCGCGATGGCGGCGTACTTCAGCGCCCGGAACCGCTACTACTTCTGGAGATCGCCCGGTGCCACGGCGGTGGAGCGGGAGCTGTTCGATCGGCGCGTGTCGCAGGCGGTGCGCCTTTCGGAAGGCGCCAGCGACCGCGAGCGACTCATGCTGCGCGCGTGGTACGCGGTCTCCTACCTGTCGCCGGACATGCGGGCGGTCGCCGAGACCCTCGTCGTCCGTTACCCGCACGAGATCGAAGGCTACGTGGCCATGGGCTCGAGCCTGGAGCTCGAAGGCGATCCGGCCGGATCGATTCCGTACTTCGAGCACGTGATCGCGATGGACTCGGCGTCCTTGCATGCGGGCACGGGCACGTGCCACGCCTGCGAGGCGGTCGGCCTGGTGGTGGAGGCCTACGCGCTCCTGGACTCGCTGGACGCAGCCGAGCGGCAGGCCCGACGGTGGCTCGAGATCCAACCGACCTCGCCGGAAGCGCGTCGCCGGATGGCCGACATCCTCGACGCCCAGGGGCGGTATGCGGAGACCGCTGGGCTGCTGGCTGCGGGAACCGACCTGCTGGCCTCGCAGGACTGGACCCTGCCGCTCGCCAAGCACTGGATTCGGGCCGGGGAGCTGGAGCGGGCCGATACGACCATCTCGAGGTGGATCGGCTCGGCCGTCGACGCCCCGGAGCGTTCCGGGCTGATCCTCCTCCATGCGGTGACGCTCCGGAACCAGGGGCGCTTCCGCGAGGCCCTTGCGGTGGCTCGGCGGCTCCGCTCGGAAGCGGGCGACGCCGCCGTCTCAGGATCGGCTCCGCCCAGCGCCCTGCTGGAAGCCCAGGTCCTGCTCGAGCTCGGCCGTCTCCGTGAGGCGCGCGCTCTTTTCGATTCGATTGCCAGCTGGCCGGCGGAGGGCCAACCCCCGTCCGTTCAGGCCACCTTCCGGGTCATGGCCGTGACGATGTCGGCGGCCACGCAGCACGCGGCCGGCGACACCCTCCGCCTTGCGGAGCTGACGGACAGCCTGGAACGGGACTGAGCGCGGGCGTTCATGTTTCGCCCGCGCGATCAACACCTCTACGTCCGGGGCCTCCTGCTCGCTGCCCGGGGCGAGGACGAGGCGGCCATCGAATCCCTCCAGCGTGGATTGCGAGTCACGAACACCGACTTCGGGCGCGTGAACCTCGAGCTCGCGCGCCTCCTGCTCCGCGCTGGCAGGCCCATGGATGCGGTCCAGATCCTGCGCCCCCTCGAGCGCGGCTGGTTCATGGAATCCACGAACCTCCACAATACCCTGACGGAAGTGCACGAGATGTTGGGACGGGCCTGGGACCAGGCAGGGGTCACAGACAGCGCCGCCGTGCACTGGAGACGCGTTACGACCGCCTGGGAGCGTGCCGATCCCGAGCTCGAAGCGAGGCGGGCCTACGCGGAGCGGCGGCTCGCGTCGGGGCTCTGACCGGCCTGAGGTGAAGCGTCCGGTGAACCCAGGTTACGCGAGGTAGGCGAGAGCGCCAAAGCTCCCGAGGTTCTGAAAGCTGCCGTTACGTGATCCGTCAGGACAAGATGAGGAACGTGGCTTCCTCGTCGTCCTCGAACTGTCGAATCGTAGTTGTGCTGGAGAGGAGTATATCTTCGATCTCGGCAACCGAGCAGTTACCGCGCCGAATCAGGAACTTCACGCGGGAGGAAAAGACATCAGCCGGCGTTCACGATCGGCAGCGAAGGCGAGGCACGCCCTGATGTCGTCCCGCTCCAGATCTGGGAACTCGTCGAGGATTTCGTGCTCACTCATGCCCGAGGCAAGATACTCCAGGACATCTGAAACGGTGATGCGCATGCCACGGATGCACGGCTTCCCACCGCGCTTCCCAGGCTCGATCGTGATGCGATCCTTGTAGTTCATGAAAGAGAATACCCCTCAGCGTTCCGTCGGGTAACGCGCTTCGTTCGCCGGCTGAAGAGTGGCAGATAGAGCGCCAGCCCCTAAGCGCACGGGCACGTTTCGGAATCGCACCATCACCAATCAGCCGATCGGCGACAGGGGTTCGATCTGCCCGATGCCCCGTTGGACGGTCGCGCTCAGCCCCCCTCTTCCACCCACGGAAACC
>JARRLD010000285.1:0-5466 GCA_037387345.1 Gemmatimonadota bacterium | reverse complement strand
CGTCGAGGGAAACGGGAGTCCCGCCGCCCTGGGGCGATCATGGCCCCCCGCTCACCGCCTTCAGCTCCTCGAACCAGTTCATGACCACCACGAGCTCGCTTGCGACGTCCGGCTCGTCGTGCTGGAGCATCAGGAACCGATCGTCGTCCGGCGAGACGGCGAACTGGGGATCGAAGATGTTGGCGACGTACCCGACGGCGGAAAAGAGGGCTTCCTGGCGGGTCACCCGGAACGAGGGCTCGGTCGCGACGGAGGCCGCGACCATGTACCCGTCCGCATTGCGGTAGAACAGCTCCTGGCCCGAATGCGACCATACGGGCTCGGTGCCGCCCTCCGTCGACACGCGAAACACACCCGCGTCGGTGTCCGGAAACGGCCGGACGTAAACCTCGTTCGATCCGCTGGCGTCCGATACGTACGCCATCCAGCGCTTGTCGGGGCTCAGAGCCGGCGTGAGCTCGCCGGCGTCGGTCGCGACCAGGGGCGTGAGGGTCGTGTCGCTGCCCATGTGGACGAGGAGGATGTCACCCTTCCCTGGCTCCTGGTTGTCCGTCCGAATGAGCAGGGTCTCGTCATCGACGGGAACGACCTCGAAGATGGCCCGGGACTCCGGAATGGGCAGACGCCGGGGCAGGGCGGCTCCATCCACGGCCTTCACGAAGACGGACCCGGCGTCCACGCGATCCGAGATGAAATAGACGGTACCTCCGTCCGGCGACCAATTGAGGCGCCAGTTGAGCTGACCTTCGAACGTGTGGCGTACCGCGTCGGCGCTTCCCAGGGACTTCGTCCAGACGTGCTGACCGTCAGGCGTCGCTCGCGACACCGCAAGCCGCTCGCCGCCCACTGCAAGTCTCGGACTCTGTTGTACGCCGTCCAGCTCCGGCGCCACGCCGACCTCGGCCGCCCCCCTTCGATCAACCCACACCAGTCGATCCGCGACGGTGCGGCCACCGCGGTAGACCAGCGTGCCCGTCTCCGACAACGCCACGCGGGCCGCTCCGAACCCGACCACGTCCACGTTCTCGATCAGGGAAACGGGCGCGGCGGTGGCCTCGAGGCGATCCTGGTCGAACGGAGCCGCCAGCATGGTACCGTCGTCCTGCACGAACACGATGTGTCCGGAGGACGAGTATAGCGCGTACACTCCCTGGAACAGGACGCGGATCTCGGACGTGGCGAAGTCCACGACGCCGACCGCGTAGGCCCCGAGATCCCTGGTCTCGTCGGGGATGATCGTCAGGAGGGCGCCCTTGCCGTTTGGAAGGGCGTCCACCCAGGCGTGGGTACGCTCGCCCGGTCCGAGGCTGGTCACCTGTTCCGGCTCCCCCCCGTCCGGCGAAAAGCGCCAGACTCCGTCGACCATGGAGAGGTACAGGAGGCCATCCTGCCCCCAATCGACGCCGCCGCCGAAGAGGCTGGGATCCTGAAGCCCCGAATCGGCGACGATGCTCGACACCCCCGCGCGCAGGGAGACGACCTTGAGCTCGAGCAGCGTCGTTAAGTAGGCCAGCGACTGACCGTCCGGAGAGAAGGAGAGACAACACCGGGCATCATTCGTCGTCCGTACCGGAACGACATCCAGCTGATCGCGCTCCCTCACGACGATCTGCGGCTGGGTACCCAAGGTGCTGATGAACGCAAAGCGGCTGCCGTCGTTCGCGATCGCGATGCCCGGATCGAAGGGATTACCGCCGCCCGCGCTCCGATCGCCCACGAAGGCCACCGTGAATCTCGAGACCGGCCGGTCGGCCTGCGGCGTTCCCCGAAGGAGAAGCGCCACGACAGCGATCAGGAACACAGCCGTGGCTGCCGCGAGGCCTCTGGCGAGTCGATTCCACGGTCCGGCGTCCGTGGCGGCAGCGAGGGTGAAGGCTTTGCTCCCCACGAACGCGCCATCCAGCAGGGCGTCTCGAAAGGCCGCAGCGCTCTCGAACCGATCGGCGGGCAGCTTTTCGAGCGCTTTCGTGACGGCGGCTGCCACATTCGAGGGAACGGACTTCCGAAGACGCGTGAGGGGAGTCGCCTCCTCCGTCACGATCTTCAGGATGATCTGCTGCACGGCGGATCCGGTATGCGGCGGATCGCCGCTCAGCATCTCGTACAGCACGCTTGCCAACGAGTAGATGTCGGAGCGTGGACTCAAGTCCCGTTCCGCGGTCGCCTGCTCGGGCGACATGTAATGGGGCGTCCCGAGGCTCAGTCCTGTCTCCGTCATGCGCCCGCCGGCCGCTGCGCTCACTGCCAGCGCGATGCCGAAGTCCGCCACCATCGGCCGACCGTCGTGCAGCAGGATGTTCTCGGGCTTGATGTCGCGGTGGATGACGCCCTGGCGGTGGGCGTAGTCCAGGGCGTCGGCTACCTCGGCGGTGATCCGCACCGCCTCCTCGATCCCGAGCTGGGTCTCCCGATTCAGCCTGTCACGTAGCGTCTCGCCCTCGATGTAGGGCATGACGTAGTACAGGAATCCGTCTGCCTCGCTCGAATCGAACAGTGGAAGAATGTGTGGATGCTGGAGGCCGGCGGTCGTCTTGATCTCGGTGATGAACCGCTCGGCGCCGAGCACCGCGGCGAGCTCGGGCCGGAGCACCTTGAGCGCGACCTTCCGGTCATGCTTCAGATCCTCGGCGAGGTACACCGTGGCCATGCCGCCCCGGCCGAGCTCGCGCTCGATGCGGTAGCGGTCGCCAAGGGCTGCGCTCAGCCGATCCGGCACGGTCGGAGTCATCGGTGGGGCGCTGCAGCGTTTCGGTGGGAGGGTGGGTCGAGCATGGGCCGCAAGATGTGGCGCCCGGTGCCATCGTGCCAAGAGTTCGACCGGGAACGCCCTCCGCCCGGAGGGATGGGGACACGACCACTCTGGCCCTTGGCGGTTGGCGGCCGCGAAGGTTTCCGCGCATGCACCTCCGCTGGGGAAGCGCCAACATCCTCGCCTTGATAGCTTGTATGGAGTACCGGTCCACAAGGTTGCGGGACAGCCGCCGGGACTGCCTCCCCCGCGGGTGCTCTCCGCTTCCGGTGATCTGCCCTCACTCCTGCCCGAAGGAAACCGGGCCCCAGCCGGCCGATGCGCGCCGACCGAGGCGAGAGGCGTGAAGGCGATCGCCCGCCACCAGGTCTCGAGCCCCGGGGCTCATATGCGTGACGACTCGCGACCTGGATCAGGAGGGAGTAACCATGAGACTCGAGGAGGTCAGCAAGTACGGACAGCCCCTCACCTTCCCGAAGGAGGTGCAGAGGAAGCAGCTCGGGATCGTCCTGTCTGCCATGCGAGAGGAATCTGGCCTTCTCGGGCTGGTGCCGTTCCTGGTCCGCGTGGTCTCCGAGCAGCGTCGGCTGAGGAAGGCGCATCCGGACCTGGTCGCCGAGGCGAGCCGCATCGGACCGGAGGTGGCGACGGAGATGATCCTGCTCACGGCGCTCTTCAACGTCACCGCGAGGCGGAACGGTCGCGCACGCGCCTACGAGTTCTTGAGGCGCATCTTCCAGCGGGTCGCCGTGCACAGCATGCCGGCCATCTACAGCGTGGATGAGCTGGTCCAGTGCGAAGGCGACGTGTTCGAGAACTTCAAGCAATTCAACAAGGCCATGTTCGCCGCCATGGATCGTCAGGGAACGTGGAAGGCCGACTCCATGGTCGACGACGGCGACCGGCTGCGTATCCACGTCGCCTCGTGCGCGAACGTAGACCTCTTCACGGCCATCGGATGCCCGGAGCTGGCGAAGCTGGGCTGTGATCACGACCTGGCTGGCTACCCCGTGATCCTCGATCGCGTCAACGCGGAGTTCCGCCGTCCCTGTACGCTGGCAGCGGGCGACGGCTACTGCGACTTCAACTTCTATCGGAAGGGAACCGCTCCGCCCACCGAGCACCTCAACAAGTAGGTTCGGGGGGGCTGGCGCTCAACGTACCTCGGCCCGTGAGCGCGCCTCTTCGTCGGCGTCCGCCAACATCCGCGTGACCGACTCACGGAAGACCCTCGCGCTGGCCGTATCGCCCGCCTGCTCGGCGTGGTCTCCAAGTCGGGCCAGGCCGATGGCCCGGTGCCAGATCCCGTCCGCGGCGATCTCGTACCAGAGGGTGGCCTCCGACGCCCGGCCCGCCTCGCGCAGAAGCTCCGCGCGGAGAAACGCCGGCCAGCGATCCGCCAGGGGACCCTCGAAGTAGGTGCCCCGATCGGGGTCGGGCCACGTCTCCTCCCGCATCCAGTATCCGGCGGCGAGGAGCGAGTCCAGACCCCGGCCGGGCTCGCCCAACAGCCGCGCGTCCAGCGCGGAAAGCTCGAGGACCAGGTCGCGTCCCAACCCACCGGGCTCGGCTGGGCTGGACTCCTGCTCCTGCCGGAGCGTCTGGAGCTCGCTTCGGAAACGGTCCGTGGCGCCCACGTTCATGGCGAGACGCGCCAGCAGGTACCCGCGCACGAACGCCTCGGGGGTGTCGCGCTCCGGCGAGACAGCCCGGAGACGACGCTCGGCGTCCCTCGTCCGTTCCCCTCCGGGCGCCAGAGGATGGAGGGAGAGCCACGCCAGGTCGTAGGGGAGGAGAGGGCGATGGTCGAGGCCGATGGCCCGGAGCTCTTCCCTCGCGCGCTCGAAGCGACCCAGGGCACCTTCGAACCTCGCCAGGCGGCGCCTCATGACCGCGCGCGTCGTATCCGACACGGTACGCTGCGTGTACCGCTCCATGAGGCGTCGGGCCGCCCGCGGGTCGGTGGCCATGACCGACCCTGCCAGGCCCGCGATCGTCCCGGCCACCGTCGCGGGCGGGTAGTCCGTCTCGAAGTCCAGGAACGTGTCCAGCGACCGGTCGAGAAGCGCGGTGTCGCCGTTCAGACCGGCTCTCGTCATGCGAATCATGCCGGCCCACAGCGGCTCCACACTCGCCGAGTCGAGGCGTTCGGCCCACCCGTCCAGGGCTAGCGTGTCGCGCTCCAGCCCGCCGATGATCGCCAGATGGAGGTAGGCCGGCGCCAGGGCCGGGTCGAGGGCGACCGCCCGCTCGTAGGCCGGCCGTGCCGCTCCCGCCGACTCGCCGACGAAGGACCCAGTGTGGGCGAGCTGCTCGCCGAGCTGGAACCAACCCGCGACGTCGTCCGGGTAGCGGTCCACGAGGCGTCGATAGAGGCTGATCGCTTCGGCGTGGCGCCCCTCCTCCGCAGCCAGCGCAGCCGCGAGGCGCATCTGGGCTCGCGCGCTGAGCCGCGCCCGATGCCGGGTCGCCAGGCGGAAGTGCTCCAGCGCCGGCAGCTCCTGATACACGGCCATGTACCCGGCCCAGTAGGCCGCCAACGCGAAGGTGGAGTCCAACGCGACCGCTCTTCGCACGAGCTCGGTCGTCTCCTGCATTCCGAGACCCCGCCGGAAGTTGCGGATTCCGTCGAGGTAGAGCCTCAGCGCTTCGTTCGACTGGGTGGTGAGCTCCTCCAGGCTGGCCAGCTGCGCCCGCTGGCCCGTGATTCCCTCCGC
>JARRLD010000284.1:0-5488 GCA_037387345.1 Gemmatimonadota bacterium | reverse complement strand
ACCACCAACGCCGCGGCGGCCTCGTCCGGCGCCAGCGCGTCCAGATCCACCACGGGTTCGACCTCGTCCGGCGCCAGATCCGCGACATCAACCACGTCACCCTCCACCGAAGTCGTGGATCCAGGGACGCCGGCTTCGGACGCCAACAGGGGCGATTCACCCCTGGCGGAGCCGGTCGCTCTCGCGTCTCCGGTGCCTTCGAGAAGCTCCAGGCGCTCCCGCACCGCCGTCGCCTCCCGGAGGCGACCGAGGGCCTGCAGAGAGCCGGCGAGCGCCTCGAGAGCCACCGTGTTCTCGTCGTCCAGATCCAGGGCCTGTCGCGAGGCCAGCTCCGCCTCCTCCAGCAATCCCCTCTCGAGGTAGAGGCGGGCTGCCACAACATGCCCCGGCGCAAAGGCCGGGAGGCGATCCAGACCTTCGTTCAACAGCTCCAGGGCCTTCTTATAGTCCCCTGCCCGGCGATAGGCATCCGCCAGGGGGGCGAACGCCCGTCCCTCTGGATCGCGAGCGGACCAGAAGAGGGATCGGAGATGTCCGATCTCCTTCTCAACGGCTAGGGTCACCTCAAAGCTCCGAAAGCCCGGAGAAGCGGTCGTCCCCGGAGACGTGGAAGAACCGGCGGAAGATAGGTGGGGCGCGGAAAAAGTGTCAACGCAGTCGGGCGAACGCGGTGGGGCGCCTCACTCTCCGTCCCCGTCCGACGGAGGTGACACGGGTCCCCCGCGGGGATGCGTTGAGGGCCGGTCCGGGAGCGGTTATTCTTTCAGGTCTGTTCCAGAACGTTGTTTCATCCTGGTGAGAAGTTGCGGGGGGACGCCGTCCTATGATGCGTCAGATGCGAGAGGCGACGAAGCCGATCATGCTGTTCACGGCTGCGGCTTTCGTGGCACTCATGATCTTCCAGTGGGGCATGGACATCACGGGCCGAAGCTCGGGAAGCTACGGCGAGATCGGCCGGGTCAACGGCTCGGCGGTGACCTATGACGCCTACATGGCATCCTACCGGAACCTCTACGACCAGGTCCAGCGCTCCCAGGAAGAGCCTGTCACCTCCCAGCAGAACAAGGAGATCGAGGACGCCGCGTTCGACGAGGTGGTCAACCAGCTGCTCATTCGGCAAGAGCTCGCCCGGCGCGGCATCTCCGTGACGGATGACGAGATCCGCCAGGCTGCGTTATACACCCCGCCGGAGGACCTGCGACCCCAGTTCCTCGACGCGAACGGGCGATTCGACATCCAGCAATATCAGGCGTTCCTGGCACAGCTGCCCGAGGATCAGCGCCTGCTCCTCGAGGCGTACTACAGGGACGTGATCCCGCGTGGGAAGCTTCTCCGGCAGGTTTCGTCGGGCATCTACCTTTCGGACGCGAAGCTGTGGGAGAGCTGGAAGGACCGGAACGAGACGGTACAGATCCGCTATGTGCCCCTCGACCCGGCCAGCCGGTACGACGACGCGGATTTCCCTATCGACCCCGGAGACATCGAAGCCTACTACCGAACCCATCAGGACGAGTTCGAGGTTCCGGCCCAGGCTACCGTGAAGGCCGTGGTGCTCGACAAGGCGCCTACGGCGGCGGACACGGTCGCCGCCCTGGAGAGGGCCCGGCAGATCCGCCAGGAGATTCTCGACGGAGCGGACTTCGCGGAGGTCGCGGCCCGTGAATCCTCCGACCAGAGCACGGCCCAGGCGGGCGGCGACCTCGGCACGTTCGCCCCCGGTCGCATGGTGCCGGCGTTCGACTCCGTGGTCTTCCAGGAAAGCGTGGGAACGGTGCTACCTCCTGTGCAGACCGGTTACGGATATCACGTCATCGAGGTCCTGGAGCGCTGGGGCGCCGACAGCGCGTCAGCCCGTCACGTCCTCATTCCCATCGAGCGCACCGATGACAGCGAGATCGCCCTGCTCACCCTGGCCGATTCCCTTGAGGACATGGGCACCGACAGGGACCTGGAGTCGGCGGCATCGGTCCTGGGCCTCTCCCCCGCCACCACGAGCATCACGCAGACGTTTCCCTTCCTGGCCGGCGCCGGCCAGATCGGGGAGGGTGCCGATTGGGTGTTCGAGGAGGCGCTGCCGGGTGACGTGAGCCCCGTCTTCGAGAACAGCGAGGCGTTCTACGCATTGGAGCTGGTGAGCTCCCAGCCCGAAGGCGTCCTCCCCCTCGAGGAAGCGTCACCGGCCATCGAGAGCACCCTCCGCTTTGAGCGGAAGCTGTCACGGGCAGAGGAGGAGGGCCGCCAGGTGGCAGAGCGCGCCCACTCCGGCGAGGCACTTCCCAACGTCGCTGCCGACCTGGGCCTGGAAGTACGGTCCGCCGGGCCCTTCAGCCGCTTGGATTTCGTACCGGGACTCGGACGTCAGAACGCCGCGATCGGGGTGGCCTTCGCCCTTCAGCCGGGACAGGTCAGTGATGTGGTCGTGACTCCGGCCAATGCCTTCGTCATCGAAGCTCTCGATCGCTCTCCTGCCGACTCCCTCGCCTGGCTCGAGCAGACGGAGACCCAACGTCGGCAGGAGATCGCGGTCCTCCAGCAGCAGAGGCTCCAGGAGTGGATCGAAGCACTCCGGTCGGCGGCTCAGATCGTCGACCGGCGGGACGATGTCCTCCAACCGGCCGACGAAAGCACGCCGGCCCAGCTCCCTCCGGTGTTCTGATCCGGAGCGGAGTGGCTCGAACGCGGCCGGGGGCGTTCGAAGAAAAACGAGGGGCCTGGACGGATGTCCCGGCCCCTCGGTGCCTAGGTCGATCCCCTTCCGGGTGATCGAATCTCCAGCAGATCACTCACCATCCGAGAGCTTTCGCGGCTCCCCATCTTTCTCTCCCGGAGGTGGCGTCGCGCGGTGCCGGGGTTCGTCGGGGACCTTGAGCTCGTGCTCGATCTCTTTCACCGAGCTCTTGAATTCCCTGATTCCCTTTCCCAGCGACGAGCCGATCTCGGGGAGGCGCTTCGCTCCGAAGAGGAGAAGCACAACGATGAAGATGAGGATCATCTCCCACATTCCGAAGCCGCCGATACCCATGGTTCTATTGTCCTCCATGCAGGGCCCGTGGCCCCACTTGTTCCTAGTGCGTCGCCCTCAGATCCACGATCGTGCGATCAGCGCGACGATACCGATCCCCACCAGCGTGAGCACGTTCAGGGCAACCGTGAGCGGCCCGAGCGTGAACGCCACGGCCACGAGATCTACGTCCAGGGGTCCCAGGGAGGCGTATACGGACGTGATGAGAAAATCGCGCGCCGCGCTGTCGGGAAGGAACATATCCGACAGCTTTGTCAGCAGTCCTCCGAGGAACAGGCCCAGGACGAGAGTCCATACCAGCCGCACCGCACCCCGCCTCCGGGTATCAACCAACATACCTGCTCATCATGCTGAGGGTTCCTGGGACGGGTAGAACACGCCACCCGACATCACCATCACCGGCTCCGGTCGACAGCATAGGACACCGCCTCACCGAGGGCATCCACCGCCGAGCCGGATGGTAGCTCCGACAGAGCCGCATGGGCCCGCTCCGCGTATCCGTGCGCAGTCTGACGCGCGTAGTCCAGACCACCGCGGTCAGCGACGATATCGACGATCCGCACGATCTCTTCGTCCGTCGGGTCGACGCGAGTGAAAAAATCTCGGATCACCCGCTCTTCCGCCTCGGTCGCCCGGGCCATCGCCCCCACCAGCGGCAGCGTGACCTTGCGCTCCCGGAGATCGTGACCGCTGGGCTTGCCCGTCACTTCCTCGGTCCCCGTGTAGTCCAGGAGGTCGTCGGCGATCTGAAAGGCCATGCCCAGGTGGTGCCCATAGCGTCCGAGGGCCTCGCGATGCTCGGGGGCTCCGGCCAACGCCCCCATCTCGCACGCGGCAGCCATCAGCGAGGCCGTCTTGGCCGCGATGAGCCTGTAGTAGTCGTCTTCCGTGAACTCCAGCGCATCGTAGGAGGTCAGCTGCCGCATCTCCCCCACGCTCATCTCGTTGGCGGCCTTCGCCAGGGCCGCGAGCGCCTCCAGGTTTCCGAGACGCGCCAGCTCGCTGACGCTGCGAGAGTACAGATAGTCGCCCATGATAATGGCGACCTGGTGCGTCCAGAGTGCGTTCACCGTCGGCAGTCCGCGGCGTAGAACCGAGTGATCCACGGCGTCATCGTGGACGAGCGTGGCGAGATGGACGAGCTCCACTACCGCCGCCAGCGTCACCGAATCGTCCGACGAGCGACCCTCCACCCGACTGGAGAGCAACAGCAGCGTCGGGCGGAAGAGCTTCCCACGCATGAAGAGGAGGTGGTCGTTCACCTGCCGGATCATGTCGAAGTCGGCCAACACGATCCTGCGCAGCTCGTCTCCAACCCGGTCGAGCTCCTCCCGAACCGGCGCCTGAATGGACGATAACCGCGACCGGGTGCTGCTCGGCGGCGCAGGGCTCATACGTGCCCCTTGTCCCGGCGGACGTGCCGCGGTCCGGGTACGCGGGTCATCGTGAGCACACTGCCCTACCGAAGCGCCCGGAGGCGGTCAGTGACGTCGGCAAAGTTGATATCCAACGAGAATACCCGATCGTAGAGATCCACCGCCTCCTTCGTGTTGCCCACCTCCTCGTGTGCCCGGCCGAGATAGTAGTAGATCGCCAGCAGCTCGTCTTCGACTTCGTAGTCCATGTCCAGGGCCCGCTCCAGCGACCGGATGGCGGCTTCGGGCTTGCCCATCTCGATGAAGGTCTGACCCAGGAGCTCGTGGGTAGGCAGGTGCGACGCCGACGCCCGCAGCGCCTGCTGAAACTCCGCCACGGCCTCGTCCAGAAGCCCCATCTCCTTGTACGCAGTCCCCAGATCGTAGTGCGCCCGCACGTCGCCGGCGTCCAGGCTCTCGGAGACCTTCTCCTTGAACTGGGTGAGCATCTCGGCGAAGTCCGCATCCTCGTCGCCCGAGGGCTCCTGGTAGGCCACGACGAAGCGTGTCGTCTTCTCGTCCTGCTCCCCGAGAATCATCGAGCCCAGGTCGACGTAATCCTCGTGGGAGGCCACGTCCCTCACGGGGGATGTCTCCGGAGGCGGGGCCTCACCCAACGCCGCCAGCGCCTCCGGGTTGTCCGGATCCAGCTCGAGTGCCTGCTGGTAGGAGACCTTCGCGCGCCCCGACTCCCCGCTCCGTTCCAGGGCCTGCCCAAGCCCGATGAAGGCTTCCACGAGGCGGTGCGAGTCTCCTGACTGATACGCGAGCTCCAGGAGGCGCTGGCGTAGCTCCACCGCGTCGGGATCGTCCTCGATGCGCGCCGTCACCTCGTCCAGGGACAGCTCGTCCTCCGACTCGGGGCGGGAAGGGCGCGCTTCCTCGACGGCTTCTTCCAGGGCGGCACGGGTGGTGGCCCTGTCCGCCGGGGCCACTTCGGCTGCCTCGCGCCCCCCGTCCTCCGGGGAATCCACGTCCAGGAAGGGCAGCTCCGGTCCGGGACCCTCGTCGTCGTCATCCTCCTCGTCGACGTACAGGAACACCTCGGGCG
>JARRLD010000283.1:0-5489 GCA_037387345.1 Gemmatimonadota bacterium | reverse complement strand
GACGCCGACGTAGACCAGGAGGGCCGCCCGGATCGGCTGCGCCGCGATCGCCGTGGAGGTCTCGCCGTCCACCGTGATCGCCAGACGCCCGAGCGTGTGGAGCTTCGCGGTCACGCTTCGAATGCCCGCAGGAGGAATCGCCAACCTCTGACAATAGGCCGCGTCCGGGTTTGCGGACAACGATCGCGCTGTCGAGCCGCGGCCCGCGCTGAAATCGAGCCGCCCCCAGGGGCGTTTCCGCGGAAACGTGGCCGGTTCGGCCGTGGGCTATCGAGGACTCTCGACCGTCACCCGAACGATGGTGCCCGGCTGGAGCGTCTCCACGGGAAGCGGGAGCGCCAACGATCCGGCCACCTCCGCACCGCGCATGGTGACCACCGTGTTCCCCTTCTCCTCGCCGATCACGGCGCGCACCTCCGCCTCGAACTCCCGCTTCCTGCACATCCCGATTCCTCTCCGGCCTCGCGGTGGACTTTCGGGATATATACGGGTTTCGGGTGTGGATGCGCCAGGGTTTTGATGGTACGAACGTGCCGGCCGATCCCGGCATGGCCTCGAACCGGCCGGACGACCAGCGTCTTCCGCAAAGGACGGCGCTTGACCGTATTGGAGTAACCAACATAATATCCAACATGAAACCTATACAGATCATGATGGATCCGGAGCTGCTCGAGGCTCTGGACGCCACCGAGGAAGTGCAACGGGACGGTCGGTCCGCGGTGCTCAGACGGGCGGTCGCCGAGTATCTCGCCCGAATCCGCAGGGTGGAGATCCGGGAGCGTTACCGGCGTGCCTACGGAGATGACGGTGGGCTCGACGACGGATTCGAGGGCTGGACGGAGCAGGGCGCATGGCCCGACGGGTGAGGCGCGGGGAGATCTGGCTCTACGAATTCCGGCCACCCCACAAGCGGCGTCCGGTCCTGGTCCTCACGCGTCAGGAAGTCATCGGACTGCTCAGCACGATCATGGTCGCGCCCATCACGTCGACGATCCGCGGAGCGCCGAGCGAGGTCGTGGTGGGGATCGAGGAGGGCCTCAAAGCCCGGTCCGCTGTGAACCTCGACCACGTGCAGACGGTCGAGCAGGCACGGCTCGTGCGCTTCGTCGGCTCCGTTTCCGCGGAGACGATGGGGCGGGTCTGCGGCGCGCTGGCCATCGCTGCGGGGTGCGCCCCCTGAGCTCACGGGCCCGCCCCAGGCCACTCGTCCGCGGGCCGACCCGCCTCGATCCAGGTGACGAAGTCCGTGAGGGTCCGGTCCAACGCCGACGCGAACTCCCGTTTCTCCCGCTCACCGTAGGCGCTGGGCCCTCCGGTCTCCACCCCCGAGCTGCGGAGTGAATCCATGAAATCGCGAATGGAGAGCCGCTCCCGGACGTTCTCCTCGGTGTAGCGCTCGCCGCGGAAGTCCAGGACGGCGACCCCCTTCTCCACCAGATCGGCGGCCAGGGGGATGTCTGCGGTGATGGCCAGGTCGCCCTTCCCAGCGTGCTCCACGATGTACCGGTCGGCCACGTCTGGACCTCCGGGCACCCGCACCGCCCGGACGTGGGGGTTGTTGGCGGGGGTGTGCAGACGCTGGTTGGACACGAGCACCGCTTCCAACTCCACGCGCAGAGCCGCCCGGAAGACGATGTCCTTCACGTCCCGCGGTGCGGCATCGGCGTCGATCCAGATGATCATTCCTCACCCCCGCGCCCCGTGTCCGAGTCCACCGCTCCGTCCACCATATGCACCTTGCGGTCGCAGTGGCGAGCGACGCCATCGTCGTGCGTGACCACCAGGAACGCCGTCCCCCTCGTCTCGTTGGAGCGCCGCATGAGGGCCATCACCTGCTCGCCCGTCTGGGTGTCCAGGTTGCCCGTCGGCTCGTCCGCCAGCACCAGCAGCGGGTCCATCACCAGGGCCCGGGCGATGGCGACGCGTTGCTGCTCCCCTCCGGAGAGGTCCGTGGCCTTGTACCGGGCCCGGTCCGACAGGCCCACATCGTCCAGGAGCTCCGCCGCGCGCTCCGTCATCCACGGCTTGCGCCGGCCGTGGCGGGACAGCAGCGGGAGCATGACGTTTTCCAGGGCGGTGAACGCCGGAAGCAGGTGATGGAACTGGAAGACGAATCCCAGGGTGTGTCCCCTGAGGTCCGTGCGCTCGTCGTCGTCCAGGGGCACGGTGTTCCGCCCCTGGAGGAAGATCTTCCCGCGGGTGACCCGGTCCAGCAGCCCCACCAGGTTCAGGAGGGTGGTCTTGCCCGATCCCGACGGCCCCGTAAGGGCGCAGAACTCTCCGGCCTCCAGCTCCAGGTCGATGCCCCGGAGCACCCGGGTGACCACCCGTTCCCCGTAGGTCTTGGTCAGTCCCTCGACGCGCAGGATGGACTCAGCCATTGCGGATCACCGTGGCGGGGTCCATGCGCGCCGCGTCCCGGGCGGGAACGATGGCCGACAGCAGCCCTCCACGAGCGCCACGGCCACCGAGCGACCGTACAGGAACGTGGTCAGCGCCACCGGGAACGTGGCGGACCCGTCGGGGTTGCGGGCCAGGGAGGCGAAGAAGAGGGCCAGGACGGTGCCGAGCACGATGCCGATGAACGAGCCGGCGGTGCCCAGGATGGCCCCCTGCAGCAGGAAGATGCGTGTGACGGACACCGTGCGCGTCCCCGTGGCGCGGAGGATGCCGATCTCCTTGGCCTTCTGAACCACCGACACCGCCAGCACGCTGGCGATGCCCAGGGCCACCGCCAGGATGACGAACACCTGGATCATCACGCTGGAGGCGCTCTGGGAGCGGAGGCCGGTCATGAGGTCGCGATTCTGGGCCATCCAGGAATCGGCGACGAGGCCGAGCCGGTCCTGGATGCCGGCCGCGAGACGGTCGGCCTCGAAGATGTCGTCCACCCGCACCTCCAGCGTGGAGAAGCCGCCTTCCAGGGCGAACAGGGTCTGGGCTCCCCTCAGGGACACGAACACGAGCCCCTCGTTCAGGCTTCGACTTCCGTAGTCGAAGATGCCCGACACGGTGTAGGTCCCACCCCTGCCTCCGGACACCTGGAGCCGGATGCGTCCCCCCACGCCGATACCGAGCTTATCCGCCAGCTCCGTCCCCACGACCGCGTGGAAGCCGGCGAGGTCGAAGCTTCCGTCCACCAGCCGGCTCTCCACATCGACGATGGTACGGTAGGTCTCGAGCTCGATTCCCCGGATGGTCACCGAGATGGTGCCGGGCCCCCGCACCGCCAGGGCCGGGCCCGCCGCGGTGGGGGCTACGGCCACCACCCCGGGCAGGCGCCGGAGACGCACCTCCACCTGCTTGCCGGAGGTGATGGCCCGGATCCGCTGGGGCGGCCGCTGTACCTCGGTGGCCCGCATGTCGCCGTCGGGGACGGGGAGCACGCGGGGCATCTCCTCCGGAGGCCGCACCACGATGTGCGCCTGGCTGCCCAGCGTGCGGTCGATGATGCTGGCCTGGAGGCCGACGATGAGGGCCGACAGGAAGATGATGACGCCCACCCCCACGCCGATCCCCGCCAGGATGAGCCACGTCTGGACGCGACCGTCCCTCAGATACCGGAGGGCGACGAACAGCTCGAAGGGCAAGCGTCACGCCTCCGGCACGGGAGCGAGCCGGACACGCGTGCCGGGCTCCGGAGCGTCGGGCGTGGCCACCACCGCCTCGCCGTCGTCCAGCCCGTTGACGATCTCCACCCACGAATCCGAGCGCAGGCCGATCTCGACCGGGCGGCGCTCCAGCCGCCCGTCCCTCACCACCGCCACCCACGGAGTGGGGGTCCCGAGGCCCCGGACCGCCTCCTCGGGGAGGACCGCGGCGTCCGTGCGGCGCCCCGCCTCCACGTTCACCGAGAGCGTCATGTCCGGGAGGAGGTAGGGGGGCGGTTCGGGCACCCGGAGACGGACCTCCACCGTTCCCGTGGCCGGATCCACCGAGGGCGCGATGAGCGACACCTCGGCCGCGAAGGTCTCGGCGGGATAGGCGTCGGCGGAGGCCACGGCCCGGGCCCCGGTGCGGATCTGGGCCAGGTTCTCCTCCGCCGGAAAGACCACGATCTCCGTGGGACCGTCCAGGGCCAGCTCCAGCAGGGCGCGGCCGGGCTGCACCGCGTCGCCTGGCTCGACGCTCCGGAGCAGCACCGTGCCGTCCGCCGGGGCGAGGACCCGGGTGAGGGCGTGCCGGGCCCGTGCGGCTTCCAGCGCGGCACGGGCCCGGAGGAGGGCCGCGATCTCCGAGCCCTCTCCCTGGGCCCGGGCGGCGTCCAGCCGGCTCCGGGCGTCGGCGGCGCGCTGCTCGGCGCGCTCCACCTCCTGACGGGTCAGGCCCCCCTCCTCGGCCACCGACCGGATGCGCTCCAGGTCCCGTTGCGCCAGCGTCGCCTCCTGCTCGGCCTGCTCCACCTCCGACCGGACCGAGGCAGTGATCTCGGTCAGCGCCGCCTCCGCCTCGGCCACCTGCGCCCGGGTCTCCCGGTCGTCGAGGAGCACCAGGGCCTCTCCCCCCTCCACCCGGTCTCCCTCCCGGACCCGGACCTCCCGGACGGTCCCCGAGAGGGACGATCCGAGGCGAGCCCTGGACGGGGCCCGCACGCGGCCCACGAGGACGAGGGTGCGCACCACGTCCTGGCGGGTGACGGAGGTGACGGAGACCGTCGGTGGCTGGAGGCTCCGGGCGAGGAGCCAGGCGCCCACCGCCGTCACGACGACTCCCGTGGACCAGAGCACGGGCCTCGACCGGAAGGACTGACCAAAAGAAGACGAAGACATGGCCCAAAGCTAGCCAGGTCACGGCCGTTGGCCAGCGATGACAGCCATCCGGTGTTGCCGCCACACGACCCTATCCGAGAGCCCCTCTGGCGCTTTATCATGGGGGCCGCCGTCCCGACGTCTCCGAGACCCTCCCATGTCCGATCCCACTGCCCGCCTCGAGGCCGCGCTGGCCGGCCGCTACCGACCCGAGCGCAAGCTCGGCGAGGGCGGCATGGCCAGCGTCTACCTGGCCGAGGACATCAAGCACGAGCGCAAGGTCGCCCTGAAGATCCTCAAGCCGGAGCTCGCGGCGGTCATCGGCGCCGAGCGCTTCCTGGCCGAGATCAAGACGACGGCGAACCTGCAGCACCCCCACATCCTGCCGCTCTTCGACTCAGGGGAAGCGGACAGCTTCCTGTACTACGTGATGCCCTACATCGACGGCGAGTCGCTGCGGGAGCGGCTCGACCGGGAAGGGCAACTGGGGGTGGAGGATGCGGTGCGCATCGCGCGGGAGGTGGCGGACGCGCTCGACTACGCCCACCGCAACGGCGTCATCCACCGGGACATCAAGCCGGCCAACATCCTGCTGCACGACGGCCGGCCGGTGGTGGCGGACTTCGGGATCGCGCTGGCCATCAGCGCGGCCGGCGGAGGCCGCATGACCGAGACGGGGCTCTCGCTCGGCACGCCGCACTACATGAGCCCGGAGCAGGCCAGCGCGGACCGCGAACTGAG
>JARRLD010000282.1:0-7112 GCA_037387345.1 Gemmatimonadota bacterium | reverse complement strand
CAACGGCCGTCGCGTGGGCCGTCAGGCGACCGATCTGCCTGGCGCCTCCGAAGTCGATCACCACCAGCCGACCCCCGGGCAGCAGCACCCGTCGCATCTCGGCCACGGCCAGGCCCTGCAGTCGCCGAGTGAGATGATGGAACACCAGCGTGCTGATCACGACGTCCATGCAGCCGTCGGGATACGGGAGGCTTTCGACAGCGGCTACGTCGAGCTCGACGTCTGCGCCTGCCTCCTCCGCCTTCCTCCTCGCCCTGGCGATCATCTCTCCTGCCGGATCGACCCCGAACACCCGGCCGTCGTCACCGACGACGATTGCCGCGGCCACCGCCAGGGTGCCGGTGCCGCAACCCACATCCAGGACGTGCTGACCAGGCTGGAGATCGGCGGCATCGAGCATCCTGCGGCGGAAACGGGCTTCTCGTCCGAGGAACATCACCGTCATGATCCAGTCGTAGAAGCCCGCCCAGTGGATGACCATGCCTTCGGTCTCGGCGGATCCGACATGGTCGGTTCCCATGCTACCGTGCGTCACACCGCGTCGTGTCCGCCCTGGGGGTCGCCGGACTCGTCCTGCTGGACCTCCTCGCGAACCTCGGGGATGCCGGAGCCTGTGAGCATCTGGCTCAGCTCGTTCAGATGATACAGGGACGCGCCTCGTACCGGCCGGTGGATGCGGTAGTAGATCCAGCCCCTCCCCTCGGCCCAGAGCAGGACGCGATCGAGCGCGAAGGGGACCACGATGGTGCCGGCGATCCAACTCGCCACTCTCAACAGCATCCCGATGTCCATGATCGCATTCCTGGCGGTCCCCACGCTCACCGTACCGACCAGGAGGGTTGGCCGGAGCCCCCTCCCTCCCGCGGGTGGGCGCAGACAGCGTGCTTGTCTGAGGAAAGGTAGAGTGTTGACACGGCCCACCCGAACACCTACAATGTAACATGCTACAATGTAGCGACACGGTCGACGAGCCTGTTCGGCCCGGGTGATCGACGGTGGTAGACCAGGGTGGTGGCCGACGGGAGGTGTGGGGGATGAGGATGTCAGCACAGCGGCGTGGCCGAGGTGGCCGCCGCTTTTTCGTTTTGTTGGGGTTTGGCGCGGTCGTGACGCTGCCGATCCTGGCCGGGTGCGCGGATGTGGACATCCACGGGCCTGACTGGACCTGGGACGGTGATCTCGGCGAAGTGCGCAACACGGACCACGCCGCTCAGGCCCCATTCCGGTACCCGGCTGCGGCTGCGGAGACGCTCTCGCTCATCGGCGTGGCTGGGAGTGTGGAGATCGTGGGTACCGCGGATGCTTCCGGGATTCTGGTGGAGGGCCTGCGCCGCGTTCGATCCGACAGCGAACTGGACGCCCAGGCCCACCTGCCCAGTCTTACGGTGGACGTCTGGAGCTCCGGTGGCACCCTGTTCGTGGAGACCCGCCGGCCCGCCGTGAACCACGGGCGGGCGTACGAAGTCGAGTACCGGATCGAGGTTCCGTCCGGGACGAACCTGACCGTGACCCACGTCAGCGGGCCTGTGGAGATACGGTCCGTCGGCGGCGATGTACGGGTCGATGCCTGACGGCGAACGTTCAGGCCACGGTGGTCACCGGCAGCGTCGACGCCTCCGTCTCGTTACCGCGGAACGGCCTCGTGGAGCTGCGCAGCAGCACCGGAAACATCCACCTGAGCCTTCCGACGGAGACGTCCGCTTCGCTGCGCGCTGCCACCGTGTCCGGTGCGGTACACGTGGTCGACGTAGACCTCACCGACGAGGATCCGCGGGCAGCGGTGCTGAAGGCGATCATGGGGGGCGGAGACGGGACGATCCGGCTGGAGACCGCCCTGGGTGACATCACGGTTCAGGGCCGCTAGCAGCCACGGGGAGGACGACATGATAAAGCAGACGATCCGGCCCGCGTTGATCGGGCTGACAGGCACGCTGGCCCTGGTGCTCAGCGCGGGGTGCGACGACTCGCCGACCGTGCCCGACGATATGGTGGACAGTGGCTCCTGGTACCGGTCTGGATACCACTGGCCCCACGACGGGAACCCCTACGAGAGCGCCCATTTCATCGTGTACAGCGACGCGGCGGGCCTCGAGGCCCGGCAAACGCTTGCCGATATCGCCGAAGAGCTCATCGAGACGTTGATCGCGGACTTCGGGATCGAACCCACGACGATGTTCAAGTGGCCCACGGGCCAGTCGAAGCTCCACATCTACACGTACAGGGACCACTACGAGCAGTCGTGGGGCGGAAAGGGCTATTACGGCGGGATTCTGATGTGGTCGCTGGACCACCCGATCCGCAGCACGGAGCTGGGCAACTACACGAAGGTGGTGAAGCACGAGCTCATGCATGCCACCGAGGGTCTGTTGAAGGGGACCGAGAACCCGAGGATCGTCGACGTGTGGCTCACCGAAGGGATCGCCGAGCACCTGTCCGGGGGCACCAGCAGCTCGGGAAACATCACGTCGCTGGCGATGCTGGACTCCCTGGTGGCGAGCTACGGCGAGATCAACCCCATCGCGATGCACTTCTACGAGGACTTCCCGTACATGGACCTCGGATACCAGTACCTCTACGCCATGTTCGAGCTGGCGGTGAGGTACCTCCTGGACCCGGACGGGCTGGGCCAGGCCGAGTCCAGGCTACGTGACCTGATGATCGATGCCGGAGAAGGTGCCGCATTCGCCACCTCCTTCGAGGAGAAGATGGGAATCGGGTTGCAGCAGTTCGAGGACGAGTTCTGGGATCGCATACGGGCCTACTTGAACTGATTCGGGAACACTGCGGGCGGCAGGATCTGGTGGCTGCAGATGCGGCCCCGGGTCCACCGCCCGGCAGCCCTGTCCGCGACGGATCGTGTGCAGTTGACTGGGGTCAACAGTGCTACTATGTAACATATATGGATGACGGGGATTGGCTGCCGGGACTCGACCTGTTGGCGCTCTCGGCCATTCGGAAGCTCGATGACCGTGCCTATGGCCTGTCCATCCGAGGACAGCTGGAGGCCAGCACGGGACGCCCCATCGCCCGAACTGACGCGTACAGGGTGTTGGATCGTCTGGTCGGGCATGGGCTTGCCGAGTCGCGCCTCGGGTCTCCCGTGTCGCGGCGGGGAGGACACGCCCGACGGTACTTCCACGTGACACCGGCGGGGCTGGAGGTCTTGGAGGTATGCGAAAGCGCACTCCGAGGGCTGGCAGGGGTGGAGGGGACTTCCAGGTAGACAGACCGGGTGGCGGACCATGGGTACGAACAACAAGTTCCTCGGTGAGTTCGAGCAGATGGTGCTGCTCGCCATTCTGCACCTGGGGGACGGGGCGTATGGGCGCGCCATCCGGCGGGAGCTGCAGAAGCGAGCCAATCGCACCGTGACGCACGGTGCGTCGTACGTGACGCTCGATCGGATGGTGAACAAGGGCCTCCTGGAGTCCGAGCTCAGGGAGCCGGACTCCGGACGAGGAGGTCGCGCCAGGCGGTACTTCCGCGTGACGCCCGCGGGGGTAACGGCCCTCAGGGAGTCTCGCGCCGCGCTCCAGAGCCTCTGGGCCGGCCTGGAGGAGATTCTGGAAGAGACATGACCCGATGGATGGGGGGAGGTCCCGGACCCCCCAGGCTCGCCGAGATGCTGCTGCGTCTCGTGGTGAAGGACCCCGAGTCCCGGGAGGGCATTCTCGGGGACCTCTGGGAGGAGTACTGCGAAGCCGCGGACGTGCGCTCCCAACGCTATGCGACCCGCTGGTACTGGTGGAGCGCCATTCGCCTCGCCCTCCGGTATGCCACGGCGGGTCTTCCTTCGATTCCCCGCCGGAGCCACCGCCGTTCGTTCCCCTCACCGCATGGGAGGGGAGCCATCACCGGGTTGGCGCGGGACGTGGGATACGCCGCCCGGGGGCTGGTACGGACCCCGGGCTTCGCAGCCGGTCTGGCGTTGATCCTGGGCCTCGGCCTCGGTGCAGGCACGACGATCTTCAGCGTTTTCGATGCTGTGGTGCTGCGGCCCTTTCCCTTCGAGCAGCCCGACCGACTGTTCCGCCTGGCGCAGATCGCGCCTCAGGGTCTGGACTTCCACGTCTCGCAGCCCGACTTCGTGGACTTCCGTGATCGGGCATATGGAGTGCTGGACCTCGCGGCCGTTGAATACCAGAGGGTGGCGTTCCTCCACAACGAGCGCTTGGAGAGACTCTCAGCCGGCCTGACGACCTCGGCGCTCTTCCGGGTCCTGGGCGTGCGGCCTGCCCTCGGAAGATCGTTCACGGCGTCGGAGGGACGCCCCGGAACGAATGCGAGCGCCGTCATCCTCAGCGCCCGGCTCTGGCGAAGCAGGTTCGGGGCCGATCCGGACGTGCTTGGACGGACGCTCCGCCTCGACGACGGGGTGTACGTCGTCGTCGGCGTCATGGCGGAGGAGCTCGAGGTCGTGAGCGACGCAGATGTGTGGCTTGCACGGGGAGCGGATCCCTCGACATCGCGCGACGATCACAGGCTCCAGGTGTTTGGGCGGCTGCGTGCCGATGTACGGCTTCCCGACGCCCGTGATGAGGTGACACGCATCGCCGCCGACCTGGGGGAGCGCTATCCCGCCTCCAACCAGGGTTGGGGTGCGAAGCTGGCTCCCCTCACGGACGATCTGGTGGGCTCCCAGGTCAGGCTCGCCTCCGTGACGCTCCTTTCGGCTCTCGCGCTCCTGCTTCTCCTCATCGGAGCGAACATCTCGAACCTGCTTTTGGCCCGGACCACCACTCGCCAGCGGGAGTTCGGGGTGAGATTCGCCCTGGGTGCGGGCCGTTGGAGCGTGATGCGGCTGCTTCTCGCCGAGGGCCTGTTGCTGGGCCTCCTCGGCGCCATCATCGGGGTGGGGCTGGCCTACGTGCTTCTGCCCCTGGTGGCGAGGCAACCGGAGCTCGTGCCCCGGATGACCGACGTGGCTTTCGGCGGTCGCGCACTGACCTTTGCGGGGGTGGCATCCGCCGGCGAGGGGTTGGGGATCGGACTGGGGTCGGCCTTCCAGGCCGCCCGTTGGAAGGTGCAGACCGCTCTCTCCGAAGCGGGCGGAGGTACGGCGAGAGCCGTGCGCCGGTACCGGGACATCCTGGTGGTCGGGCAGGTGGCGCTCGCCATGGCCCTCCTCGTTGCGGCGGGCCTGCTCGCCCGATCCTTCCAGCAGCTCAGGGGTGTGGACCCGGGCTTTCAGACCGAGGGGCTGGTGACGGTGGAGGTCGAACTCTCGTCCCCGGTCTCCCGTCTCGAGCTACCCGGGCGCGTGGAGGAGATATTGTCGGGACTGCGGAACATTCCGGGGGTGGATGCCGCGGCCGGTACGGACATGCGGTTCTTCGACCTCTCGCCCAGGAACTTCACCGAGCTGGGACGCATGGACGCGGCCCTCGAAGACTATATCAGCGCCGATTGGCGTGTCGTCACGCCGCGCTACTTCGAGACGACCGGAGTGCCGGTGCGGGCGGGCCATGTGTTCCCCAACCCCCTGGAAGCCTCAGGTGAGCCGGTGGTGGTGGTCGGGGAAACCCTGGCTCGAAGCCTGTGGCCCGAGCGGGACGCCGTGGGGCAACAGCTTCGGTGGGAGACGCCGGACGGGCTCGTGACCCGCGTCATCGGTGTGGTGGGGGACGTGGCGGACGTTCACCCCGTGCTGCCCCAGGTGGCCAGCGCCTACGTTTCGTACGCGGACGTTCCCACGCGCAGCCTGACCATGCTGCTCCGGTCCGACCTCCCGCCGTCAGATCTGGCCGCCTCGGTCCGCCGCAGGATCAGGGAGGTCGACGCCGGGGCGGCTCTGTCGGAGATGCGGGCCGTGCGGGAACGCTACGTCGACGTCTTGGCTCTGGACCGGTTCGTCCCGTCGTTCCTGGCGGTCGTGGCAGGCGTGGCGGTGATCCTGGCCGGGCTGGGGGTGTACGGGCTGGTTGCCTTCACGGTGGCGCGTAGGGGCCATGAGATCGGGATCCGGATGGCTCTGGGCGGAGGGCCGGGCTCCATCGTAGGTATGCTGTTCCGGCACGGAGTGCTCCTCGTGACGGCGGGCGTCGTCATCGGCGCCGCAGTGGCGCTCGCCCTTTCCCGGGCCTTTTCCAGCCTGCTGTTCGAGACCGACCCTTCGGACCCGGTCACCTACCTCGCCGTCGGTGTGTTTCTTACCGTTGTGGGGTCGGTCGCGACCTACGTTCCCTCGAAACGGGCCACGCAGGTGGACCCCATGAAGGTGCTGCCTGCCTGAGGGGCGCGTGCTGCGCCTGCTGGTGCCGGAGCCCCTTCCGTTTTCCACTTCACTGTAGTAGTTATATCCGTACGTGTACTACACTGCAGGGGATATCGAAAGGGGGATCGCGTGGGTAGAGCGCTTGGGGAGTTCGAGCAGTTGATCCTGTTCGCCCTGGTGGAGCTCGCGGACGACGCGTACGGGGCGGCGATCGGCCGCGTCATCGAAAGTCGTACGGGACGTGAGGTGTCGGCGGGCGCCGTCTATACCGCGCTCGACCGCCTCGCTTCCCGCGGCTACGTGTCGGCAGAGGTGGGCGAGCCCACGGCCGAGCGCGGCGGCCGGCGGCGCAAGTACTACCGGCTCGAGCCGGAAGGGGCGCTTGCCCTCCAGCGTTCGGTGGCGGTCCTCCGGGACATGTCGGACGGGCTGATCTCGCGCCTCGAGGCTCTGACCGAGGAGTCGCGGGCGTGAGTGGCCGTCCTCCGTCGCTCCTCGAGCGGCTGTTGGTCGGGCTGTACCGAGGCGGCGACGCCGAATTCGTCGTGGGCGATGCGGTGGAGCGCTTCGAGCGCGACATCGCCGACGGATGGTCCCGACGCGACGCCCGGCGGCGGTTCCGACGCCATCTCCTCAGCGCCGCATGGTACTCGTGGACGAGGCGATGTGGGGTCGACGTCCGAAACCAGGAGAGGGGGGGTGGTCTGATGAGGGGATGGTGGCAGGACGTGCGGCTGACGTTCCGGGGAGCGGCGCGGCGGCCGGGATTCGCCGCGACGGTCGTGCTCACGCTGGCCGTGGGGATCGGTGCGACCACGACCATCTTCAGCGTGGTGGACGGTGTCCTGTTCAGGCCGCTTCCCTACGACGATCCTGCCGAGCTCGTGGCGGTCGGAAC
>JARRLD010000281.1:0-11088 GCA_037387345.1 Gemmatimonadota bacterium | reverse complement strand
GGTCGCCTCGCCCCTGAGGTTGAGCGGATCGACCACGCGCAGATGCTTCGTCTCACCGGCGAGCTTCCAGTCGAAGTCCTCGACCTTCCCGTCAAAGAAGGGACCGTCGTCCTGAGACATGTCGGACCCAAGGAAGCCATCCGAGCGGTTGGCGGGGCTGATCTGTCTGACACGCCGGATCGCCGGCACATAGGTCCAGGAGGAGTCGCGTCTCGCAGGATCACGATACCGCCAGCTGAGCGCGATCGTCCCATGCACGTCGGCCGGAGACTCGACCACCGTCATGCTCTGGACTGTCAGGTCACGGGGATTCTCGGCGGGACGCTCTCTCTCGGCTACTCCGTTGTAGTAGAAGAACCGCACGTCGACGTCGAGGCGTCGCTCGAGCTTCTCCCGATTCATCATGTCCAGCTGAGTCTGTGCGCGCAAATTTCCGTCGTACCAGGCACGATAGATGTAATTCCAAACGATCTTCGATCCGGCAGCAGGATCGCTCGGATCGATGGTCGGGAACGGGAACCCCAACAGATACGAGGGCTGCCTTCCTGTCTTCGCGTCCACGACCTCGCCAGCGGCGCCCAGCGCGTACTTCCCCTCGTTTTCCTTGCTGGCCGTCCGGAAGTCTGTTGCCAGGTGGTCGAATCGAGTCGGGTACCCACGGCGGGCCCCGTCTTTGCCGACGCCCCCGTCCCGCCCTGCGCGGAACAACTCGGAGGCAGCAAGAGCACGGATGCGCCGAAGAGTGCTAGCATGCTGGTTACGCGGCTCATGCGGCACCTTCCGGAAGCTGCACGATGGTCTGGATCTCACAGAAGCCCTCGATGCCCTCCGGACCGAACTCGCGACCGATCCCTGACGCCTTGAAGCCCCCGAAGGGGTTCTTCATGTCCATCGTCGCGACGCTGTTGACGCCAAAGGTGCCGGTACGCACGGCCTTGGCAACCCCCACGCCGCGCACGGTGTCCCGGGTCCACACCGACCCGGACAGACCATAGTCGGAATCGTTCGCGATCATCACCGCCTCTTCGTCACTCTCGTACGGGATGAGGCACAGCACCGGCCCGAAGATCTCCTCCCGGGCGATTCGCATGCGATTGTCGACGTCGGCGAACACCGTCGGCTCGACGAACCAACCTCGATCGAACGCCTCGGCCTTGCCGCCGCCGACGGCGACACGGGCCCCCTCCCTCGCGCCGAGTTCGATGTAGCCGTTGACGCGCTGCTGCTGGCGCTGGGCGACGAGGGGGCCAATGCTCACCTCTGGATCCATCGGGTCCCCCACCTTCATCGCCCGGACCGCGTCCACGACGGCGTCCACGACCTCGTCGTAGCGAGCGTGCGGCGCCAGGATTCTGGTCTGAGCGAGGCAGGCCTGACCATTGTTGATGATTGCATTCGACATGAGGGTCGGCAGGGCAGCATCGAGGTCCACGTCGTCGAGCACGATCGCGGCGGACTTCCCGCCGAGTTCGAGTGTACAGCGCTTCAGCTCCTCCCCGCAGATCGCTCCCACTCGTCGGCCCGCCGCCGTGCTTCCGGTGAACGACACCTTGTCGACCCCGGGATGACGCACCAGGTGCTCTCCCACGGCCCGAGCGGCGGGGACGATGTTGAGGACCCCGGGCGGCACGCCGACCTTCTCCGCGGCCTCCGCCAGCAGGTAGGAGTCGAGGGGGGTCTCGGGCGCCGGCTTGAGCACGACGGGGACGCCAGCCACCATGGCGCTCCCGAGCTTCACCGCGCTCAGGAAGAGCGGCACGTTCCAAGGCACGATGCAGGCCGCCACGCCGACCGGAACCCGCCGCACCAGCACCTCGCCCATCAGGCCGGGCCGCGTCTCCTCGAAGGAGAACGTCGCCGCGTGTTCGGCGAGAGCATCCAGGGCCATCGCCGCCGCCAGAACCTGTCCGAGAAGGCACCACGACACGGGGCTCCCCATCTCCTGCGTGATCACTTCGGCAAACTCAGCGGAGCGAGCCTGGATCTCCTGCGAGAGAGCCCTGACGATGGCAGCCCGCTCTGCCGGCGCCATCCGGGGCCATGGTCCACGGTCGAGCGCCTCGCGCGCGGCGGCGGCGGCAGCGTCCATGTCGGCGACTGTGGCCCTGGGGACGCTCCCGACTACCTCCTCCGTGTACGGGGAGACCACCTCCAGCACGCCCGTGCCGGCGGGCCGGACCCACTCTCCCCCGATGTAGAAGCGGTCCTTCGCGTATCGCACGTCCGCTCCCTCTCTACTTCGTCGCGTCCCGCGGCTTCTGCTTGGAGGCGATCAGGTCGTGGAGCTTCTTCTGAAAATCCCGGTGGCCGCTGACCACGGCGACCATGTCGTTGGACATCTGCTGATGGATCCGCATGCCCATCAGCTCCCACGCACGCCGGATCATGGTCTTGGTCGCCACCAGGGTCGATCCCGGCGCGGTTGCAATCTTCGCCGCTAGCTCCTCGGTCGTCCTCTCCAGCTCCTCACGAGGGACGACTCGATTGACGAGACCGGCTTGCAGCGCGTCAGCCGCGCTCAGCGTCTGTGACGTCAGCAGATACTCGGCCGCTCGCTTCCAGTTCATGAACAGCCACGGCTCGATCATCGTCTCACCGCCCGGCAGCCCCATGGCCTGAACGAGCGGCATCTGAAAGTACGCATCCTCGGACGCGATCGTGAGATCGGGCAGGAGAGCCCAGTACGACCCACCCCCGAGCGCGTAGCCGTGAACTTGTGCGATCGTCGGCTTCGGGAACTCCCAGAGGGTCAGCATGGGCGTGAGAAACAGCTCGGTCTGCCCCTCCCAGACGGTTCCCTTCGCCTTCAGGTTCGCATGGAACTCCGGGTAGTCTCCCGTGGCGATGTGCCCCGAGCAGAACCCCCTGTTCTGCCCTTTCAGAATCACGACCTTCACGTCGTGATCCCGCCGGGCGGCCCGCAGCGCGTCGTCCACGCCCCAGACCATCTCAGCGGACTGCACGTTCGCGCGCTTCGGATCGTCGAGGACGATGCGTGCGATTGCACCATCCAGCTCGTAGTGCACGTAGGGTCCGAAGTCGGTCGTGATCATTTCGTGTCTCTCCGCGAAACTTCGGTGCACCAGTCCGTCGTCTCGATCTCCGTCTTGAGGCGCCGCAGAAACGCGGCTGCGTACGCGCCATCGAAGGCGCGGTGGTCCCAAGTGAAGGTCAGCACGCCGATCGGGCGGACCGCGACGTCGTACGCTCCGTCCGGTCGCTCGATGGCCACCGGCTTCGGGACGACCGCATCCGTCGAGAGTATGCACACCTGCGGCTGATTGATGATCGCGGCCGTGAACAGGGTGCCGTAGCTGCCGGCGTTGGTTATCGTGAAGGTCCCATGCGCGACGTCGTCAGGCACGAGACGACGTGCACGAGCACGCGTTGCGAGGTCGTCGATCTCGAGCGCAATGGTCGGGAGGGATTTGGTCTCGGCGTCACGGACGACCGGGACAATGAGCCCCTCGAAGTCCAGGTCGACCGCAACCCCGAGATTGAGGCGTGGATACACATGCAGTGCGTCGTCTACGATCGACGCATTGACTCGTGGGAACTCGGTGAACGCGCTCGCCACGGCGCGAGCGACGAACGGAAGATACGAGATCGATGCACCTGTCGCCCGCGAGACCTCACGTGCCACTCGTGGCGCGCCGTAGTCGACCTCGACTGCCATGACCGTATGCGCGGCGGTCGCACACGAAGCCATCATGTGTTTGGCGATGCGCCGGCGGATGGCCGAGAAGCGTTCGACCCGAGGCTCCCCCTTGGGATCGGGCAGCGGTGTACGCACGGCGACGTTCACCCTCCATTCTCCGCGATCGTGGCGACCAGCTCGCCGACCGGGTAGATGTCTCCCGCAGTTCCGACCCGCCTGATGGTCCCGGCGCACGGCGCCTCGATCTCCATCTCCACCTTGTCGGTCTCGAGGAGGTAGATGGGGGTCCCCGCAGCCACTTGCGCGCCGTCCTCAACTAGCCATTCGACGAGGGTCCCTTCCTCGACGGCGTCGCCCGTCTTGGGAATCCGGACCTCGATCATCGCCAGGACTGCTGGACTGCGGCGACGATGGCTGGAACGCTCGGCGTATGCGCGGCGACGAGCGACAACGCACGCGGAACCGGCGTGAACGCCGCCCCCACGCGCACGACGGGTGCGGTCAAGTCGCCAAAGCAGCGTTCCGAGACCTGAGCAGCGATCTCCGCGCCGAAGCCGGAGAAAGTCACCGCATTGTGCACCACGATCAGCCGGCGAGTCTTGCCAACCGACTCGAGGACGCCGTCGAGGTCGAGCGGGACGAGGGTGCGAAGATCGACGACCTCGGCATCGATACCCGTCTCAGCCAGCTTCCCGGCGGCCTCGAGGGACGTGTGGACGGGCATGCCCCACGATACGATCGTCACGTCCTTGCCCGGACGCCTCACTTCGACCCGACCGAGCGGGACACGCACGTCGCCGGTGGGAACGGGCCCCCGCATCTTGCGCGCCAGCAGCAGCTGCATCGATTCGATGAACACGCATGGATCGTCGTCCTCGATGCACGAAGTCAGCAATCCCTTGGCATCGCGTGGCGTGCTCGGGACGACGACCTTCAGTCCCGGCGTGTGCGTGAGCCACGCTTCGAGCGCCTGCGAATGCTGCGGGCCCGAGTAGGCGCCCTCCACCGTTCGAAGAGTGAGCGGTACCCGCGCTCGGCCGCCGGACATGAAGCGCAGCTTGGCGGCATGGTTTGCGAGCTGGTCGAGACAGACGCCCAAGAAGTCGAGGAACATGAGCTCGGCAACCGGCCGCATCCCGTCGAGCGCGGCGCCGATGGCGGCACCCACGATGGCCTGCTCGGCGATCGGGGTGGCACGCACGCGGTCGGCGCCGAATCGAGTCGACAACCCAGCCGTACACGTGAAGAGACCCCCGACGGGATCCGCGATGTCCTCGCCGAGGAGGATCACGCGATCATCGCGCTCCAGCGCCTGCGCCAGTGCTTGATTGACGGCCTGCGCGAGGGACAGCTCCGCTTCCTCCCCTGATCCACCGGTCGGTGCCCCGGCGTCGGTGGCAGCAGAGATGCATCCCGGCTCGGCGCTGCCGCCGTAGACGTGCTCGTACAAGGTGTCCGGCGCCGGCATGTCGGCAGCGCTGGCACCACTCACGGCCTTGTCGACGGACTCGGCGATCCGACGGTCGAGCGCCTCGACATCCGACTCGGGTACGCCGGCGGCCAGGACGCGGACGCGGAGCTTGCCGATCGGCTCGTTGGCGCGCGCCTGCGTGAGCGCCTCCTTGTCGACGTAGGCGCACGGATCGCCGAAGTAGTGACCGTTCAGGCGAAACGCCACCGCTTCGAGGAACGTCGGCCCTTCGCCCGCGCGGGCCCGTGCTACCGCCTCCCGAGCCGCCCAGAAGACCGCGAGCGCATCCGTGCCGTCCACGGTCATGCCCGGCATCCCATACCCGGCCGCGCGATCCGAGAGTCGTTCGATACGTGTGTACTCGGCGACGGGAGTGCCTTCGCCGTAGAGATTGTTGTGGCACAGAAAGACGATCGGCAACCGCCAGAGCGCGGCAACGTTCATCGCCTCGTGGACCGCGCCGATGCTCGTCGCCCCGTCGCCGAACGAAACGACCGTCACCCGGCCCGACTTGGTCTGCTGCGCGGCGAGAGCGATCCCCGTCGCGATGGGCGTGCCCGCACCCACGATGCCGGTAGTCGCCATCAGGCCGACATCGGGCGCGTTGATGCCCATCGCACCACCCCTCCCTCCCGATGTGCCCGTGACCTTGCCGAGCAGCTCGCCAGCAAGTTCGTCGAGATCGACGCCCTTCGCGATCGCATCGGCAGCGCACCGATACGTGATCACCATCCGGTCGTCTGGCTCGAGCGCAGCACAAACGCCCGTAGAGATCGCCTCCTGCCCCTCGACGGGCCAGTAGCTCAGCATGAACTCACCCGTGCTCAGACCTCGGCGCATCCGGTCGTCGAACTCTCGAATGGTACGGGCGGTCTCGTACAGCCGGACCAAGAACTGCGGTGAGAGGTCGTCTGTCGGGGCGGATGCGCGTTCCGTCATGGGCAGTGCCTGTCCCCCTCCGGCACGACGGCGTCGTGCCGCGTCGGGCTAAATGGTTAAACACATTCTGTTCTGTTGTGCAACGGAAAATGGCTGGCTATCCCACCGACAGCCCGGATGAAGCGCGCTTCCGCCGCGAGTTCCGGAGCTGGCTCGCAGCGAACGTGCCCGCTGAAGTCCCGCACGAATCGGACGCGCGCGAGGCTGCCGAGCGCGCCTGGCATCGCAAGCTCGCTCAGGCCGGGTACGACTGGCTGTCGCTCCCGAAGGAGTACGGCGGCCAGGGGCGGCCAGAATCCTTCGAAGCCATCTTCAACGAAGAGCTCGGACGCTCGGGTGCGCCGTTTCCGCTCGGTCAGGGGCATCTGGCCCAGGCGCTCGCGCGATACGGCACCGAAGCACAGAAGCGCAGCGAGCTTCGGAGCCTCCTGGAGCACACCAAGCGTTGGTGCCAGGGCTTCAGCGAGCCCGGCGCCGGATCGGACCTCGCCAGCCTCAGTACGCGCGCCGAGCGGTTCGAGGATGCGGACCGCCGGACGCGCTACCGGATCAGCGGCCAGAAGATCTGGACCTCCGACGCCCGCTACTCCCAGATGTGCTTTCTGCTTGCCCGTTCCGAGCCCGATCGGCCGAAGCATCAGGGGATCTCCGTGTTCCTCGTGCCGATGGATCTCCCGGGCATCGAGGTCCAGACGATCGTGACGGCCTATGGCTCGAACGAGTTCGCACAGGTTTTCCTCGACGGGGTCGTCGTCGACGCGGGGGCCATGCTCGGCGCTCCCGGACAAGGCTGGGAGATCGCCACCTTCCTGCTCGGCTTCGAGCGCGGCCCGGCGGACAACGGCTGGATCGCGCGCATGCGCCGTACGGTCGGGGATCTCGAGGCGCGGCTGCGGTCGAGCGACGTGCCGCGCGATTCGTCGGTCCGCCTGTCCATCGCACGGGCGCGGGTCGAGCTGCGGGCGCTCGAGATCCAGGCTCAGCGCACTCTGTCTCGTCGGATGGGAGGCGAGGCGCCCGGCGCTCGCGGCTCGATCGACAAGCTCCTGCTCACGCGTGCGGATCGTGCCGTCCATCGAGCCATGCTCGACCTCATGGGATCGGAGATACTCGCCCACCGGAGCCCCCGCCTCGACGACTACTTCTGGTCACTGTCCCAGGCCATCTTCGGAGGCACCTCGCAGATTCAGCGCAACATCGTCGCGCGGCAGGTGCTGGGCATGCCTCGCAGGTGAACGGCCACGGCGTCGTGACGACGACAACCGGCAAGCGACTCGAAGGAGGACCACCGCGATGGGAAGCCTGATGGGACGAACGGCGCTCGTCACCGGCGGCGGGCAGGGTATCGGACGAGCGGTGTCGGAGGCGCTGGCCGCAGAGGGAGCATCGATCTCGATCGTCGACATCAATGCCGAGGCCGGGGCCGCGGCGGCGCAGGCCATCACGAGCACGGGCGGGCGGGCCCACTTCATGCGTTGCAACGTAGCAAAGGATGAGGACATCGCTCGGAGCGTCGACGAGACGGCCGGGCGCTTCGGCCGCATCGACGTCCTGGTCAACGCCGCTCAGTACTTCGCCCGGCCGAGGACACTGGAACGCACGACCATGAAGGACTGGGAGCTCTGCCATGCGACCGGTCCGCTCGCGACGTTCCGGTTCATGCAGGCGTGCCTGCCCCATCTGAAGGAGCGTGGCGGATCGATCGTGAACTTCACCTCCGGTTCGGCACTCACCGGCATGAAGTACACCGGACCGTACTCGGCGGCGAAGGGAGCCATCATGGCACTCTCGAAGGTCGCGGCGAACGAGTGGGCGTCGGTCGGGATCCGAGTCAACGTTCTGTGCCCATTCGCACTCACCGAGGCGCAGGAGCGCATGCTCGGCACCCCTTACGACAACTACACGCGCACGGCCGCGTGCAGCCCGATGGGTCGAGGCGCCAACCCGCGGGAGGAGATCGCACCCGTCGTCGTCTTCCTCGCAAGCGACGCCTCACGCTTCATCACGGGTACGGTGATCCACGCGGACGGCGGCCTTGGCGAGCTCTCGCCCGTCGACTACGGCGAGACGCCCGGCGTCTTCGCCGACGAAGCCTGACCGTGGGCGTCTACTACCATCCTCTCGCGCGCGAGATATTCGACGACCCCTACCCGGTCTACCGGCAGCTCCGTGACGAGGCTCCCGTCTACCACTCGACGGGGATCGGCATGTACGCGATCTCGCGCTTCGAGGACGTGTGGAACGCCCTCCGCGATCACGAGACGTATTGCTCGCGGTTCGGACCGGCGATCGAGAACCCCGACGACAACGGGCGCAAGTACTCCATCATCTCGATGGACCCCCCGCGACACGACCGCGTACGGAGCATCCTCAGCCGCCTGTTCACCCCAAACCGCATCGCCGCACTCGAACCCGACATCCGCCGGATCGTCCGCTCGTACCTCGATCCGCTCCGCGCCGGGACCGTCGTGGACGCCGCCGTCGAGATCGCGACACCGATCCCCTCCGACGTGATCGGGCTGCTGCTCGGCGTGCCGCCGCAGGATCGTGCCCAACTGCGCGAGTGGTGGGACATCTTCCTCTCCCGCGAGGAGGGGCAGGTCGAGGTGCCGCAGGCCGCCGTCGAGGCGTCTCGCAAGATTTCCGACTATACCCGGGGCCTGATCGAGGAACGCCGACGAAGCCCCGGCGAGGACATGATCAGCCTCATTTGCCGGGACGAACATCTTGCCCGTGACGGCATGCGGATCGAGCTGTCGGACAACGACGTGCTGATGTTCTGCAACCTTCTGACGGCGGCCGGGTCCGAAACCACGGCAAAGCTGATCGGGAATGCTCTGGCGGCGCTCGCGGACCATGCGACCGAGCGCGCCCGCGTCTTCGGCAACCCCGGCCTCATGGCCCTGGCCGTCGACGAGGCCCTCCGCTACGACACCCCGTCTCACTACGTGGCCCGCGTAACCACCCGCGACGTCCATCTTCACGGTGCAACCATTCCCGAGGGGAGCTGGGTGTATCTGCTCCTCGGCTCCGCCAACCGGGACGAACGCGAGTACCCCGATCCCGACCGCTTCATCGCAGATCGCGACCCGCCGCGCGCGGTCTACTTCGGGTCGGGGCTCCACATCTGCCTCGGACAGTTCCTGGCCCGGCTGGAGGCACGGATCGTCCTCGAAGAGTTTGCTCGACGGTTCCCGAGCTACCGCGTCGTCGAGGGCAGCGAACGGCGGGTCCTGACCGCCACCGTCCGAGGATTCGCGCACCTCGAGCTGGCGCTCTAGGCGCGCTGAAACAGACTGACGATCGCGGAGCTGCCGCCGCCGACGAGCTGCGCGACGGCGGTGGTCGCGCCCTCGACCTGCCGCTTGCCGGCTCGTCCGCGCAGCTGGAGAAAGATCTCGTGGACCTGGGCGAGCCCGGTCGGGCCGATCGGATGCCCGCGGCCCACGAGGCCCCCATCCACATTGACGGGAATCCGACCGCCGAGCGCGGTCGCGCCCTCCTCCACCAGCTTCTCCGCGTCGCCAACGGGACACAGACCGAGCTGCTCGCAATACTCCAGCTCCTCGTTGATCCACGAGTCGTGCACGAGGGCGAAGTCCAGGTCCTTCGGTCCGATGCCGGCCGCCTCGTACGCGCGTCCCGCCGCGTCGGCCGTCATGCCCGGAGGACCGACGCTCGGACCGAGCGCGATCCATCCCGGCTCGTAGGTCTCCGTGACGAGCGCAGTGGCCAGAATCCGCACGATCGGCTCGTCCGGTCGCTGGCGCCGCACGCGGTCCTCGCGTGCGACGACCGCCGCTGCCGCCCCGCCACCCATTGGCGCGCCCATCATCTCGGTGAGCGGCGAGGCTACCGGCCGCGAGGCCATCACCTCGTCGGGAGTCACCAGGTGGTCCGCCTGATGATACGCGAGCGGATTCTGCCGGGCCGCGTTCCAATTCTTCGCTGCCAGGGTCGCCAGGTGAGCGGGCCGCGTGCCGCGCTCGTGCATGCGACGACTGGCCCACAGCGCGAACGACGCCGGCGGTGCCATGAGCGTCTCGTATCCCGGCGTCATGCCCCCGCTCCCCGGCAGCCGCTGCATGGCGTGCTCGTACGCGAGCGCCAGCGCGACCTCGCAGCGACCACTGGCAACAGCGAACGTCGCTTCCCGTAGGGCCACGAGGCCCGTCTGTGACGCCGACTCGACCGTAACGACCGGTAGGCCAGTGAGCCCGAGCTGCTTCATGATGCGCACGCCCAGCATCGGCGGGGCGAGCATCGAGCCGACGTACGCCTCGCCGACTGAGCGGAGATCGATGCCGGCATCCGCCAGGACACCGAGCCCGGCATCAGTCGCCAGGTCGACCAGCGACTTCTCTCGGTGGTCGGCGAAGCGTGTCATCGCCGTGCCGAGTAGGGCGACGCCATCGATCTTCACGTGTTCGGGTCCTCCGCGCGAAAGTGATGCACCACGACTTCGCGGCCCCCATCGTCGACACGGAGGGTCTCGAGACCGAGATCGAGACGCATGCCGATGCGCGGTGCGTCGAGGTCCGGGGCGAGGAGACCCTGAACTCGAGGCCCCGCGTCGAGGTCGACCTGCCCCACCCAGTAGGACGGATGCTCACGTCGGCTCGGGCGCAGCGGCATCTGCACGAGCGTACAGGCGTAGAGCGTTCCCCGTCCCGAGAGCTGCACGCCTTCGAGCACACGGCCGTGACAGACGAGGCACACCGGGCGTGGCGGATGAAAGACGGCGCCGCACCCGGCGCATCGACTCGCACGGAGCCGAGGTGCGTCGTGCTCGGCGTCAGGCAACGCGATGATTCCGGGCTCGATGACGCGCCGGGTCACGGCAGGCATCCCAGAGTTCGGTCGGCGACACGCGCGCGATGAAAACGGGCGTCACCGAGGAACGTCTCGTCCGCCTTCGCTCGCTTGTAGAGCAGGTGCATGTCGAGTTCCCACGTGAATCCCACTCCGCCGTGGATCTGCACGCCCTCGGTGGTCGCGGCACGGTATGCTTCGCCACACC
>JARRLD010000280.1:0-5605 GCA_037387345.1 Gemmatimonadota bacterium | reverse complement strand
GGCCCGACACCACATGCCTCCGCAACAGCCCGTAGGTACTGGGCGCCACCACGATCTCCTCCAGGCGAAAGGGTGCGATCTCCAGGCGGAGGATGAAGTCCGTGGTCTGGCCATTCCGGACCACCAGCCCCGAGCGTTCACCCGCTTCGTATCCGAAGGCCTCGGCCCGCACCGTGTAGGTGCCCGCATCCACCGGAACGGCAAAACGCCCCCCCACGTCCGTGCGCGCACGCATGACGGGTCCGGCGGCGACAGCTCCCTCTGCCTGGGGCGCTCCTCCGCGAGTGATCGTGATGAGCGCATCGGCGATGGGGGCCCCCTCCGCTCCCGCGTGCACCCTCCCCCGCAGGACGCCCTGGATGGGCGACGTCTGTCCGGCCAGGGGAGCTTCGGCAGCCGACCAGGCGAGGCACAGAGCCATGGGCAAGCCGACAAGGAATGGGAGTCGCGACACGATACCACCTCCTGTGACGGGTTCCATCCCCTCAACGGGCGGAACGTGGCGGGACTACCAATCGGCCTGACAAGTCGTCGGCCCGGGGGCGTATCTCCCAGTGAGTAGGGGAGCGCGACCCGCTCGCGCCGATGGTAGCCGACCCTCGCTCGTGCGTTGATGGGACAGAAGCAGCGGTTGCCTGCGCGGAACCCACCAGGGAGGAACGTCATCGTCCACCTCAGCAGGATCCGGTCCGGAGACGTCGAGGCGCTCAACCTCCTCATGCGGGAGGCCTGGGCTCCGCTGGTGACGCACCTCGCCACCCTGGTCGGGTCCGGGGCGGCCGCACAGGATGCCGCCCAGGAAGCCTTCGTGCGTCTGTGGGAGCACCGGGAGCGCTGGGAGTCGGGATCGGCTCGAGCCGTGCTCTTCCGGATCGGACGGAACGTGGCGCTGGACGAGCGCCGGCGGGCGGAGGTCAGGCGTCGGTGGGCCCTCAGCCCCTCGGCGGAGCCGCCGTCACGGGTACCCACGCCGGGGGAGGAACTGGAGGCCGCCGAGTTCGCTGACCGTTTCTGGTCGGCGCTGGAGGATCTTCCTCCCCGGAGACGGGAGGTCTTCGAGCTCGTACGCTTCGGCGGCCTGTCGTATGCGGAGGCGGCCCACGTCATGGATCTCTCGGAGCAGACTGTCGCCAACCAGATGAGTCGGGCCCTGAAGGCGCTCCGACACCTCCTGGCGGGTTTCCTGTCGGATGCGGACGCAGCCGGCGCAGGCCGTGGCCGCGAAGCGGGGGTGAGCGATGGATGACCTGATCGTGCGGCGGCTGCGGGGAGAGGCGACGGATATCGAGATTCGACGGCTGGACCAGTGGCGCGCGGCGGCAGAGGAGAACGAGAGGGCGTACCGGGAAGTCGTCCGGCTCTGGGAGCGAAGCGGTGAGCTGACGAGGACGGGGGTGCCATCACCGCCGGACCTCGACCGGGTCGTCGATGCCGCCGAGAGACGACGGAAGCGCGCGGGGCGACGGACCGTCCTGCGCTCCCCCTGGCTGGGGCGGGCTGCCGTGGTAGCCGTTCTGGCCGCGTCAGGCTACCTGGCCTTCGGCCCTGGCCGATCGCCGGTACCTGGCATCACGTTGACGCCTCTGGAGTCGTCGCTCGGGTCTCACCAGGTGATGACCATGAGCCTTTCCGACGGCAGCATGGTGCGAGCGGCTCCGGAGACCCACCTGGAGTTTCCCTCCGCGACGGATCGCCGGAGGGTCGTGCTGGACGGTCGGGCCTTCTTCGCCGTGGCGCACGGCGACCTCCCCTTTCAGGTCCAGACCCCGGTGGGCACGGTCACCGTCACGGGTACCCGCTTCGAAGTCACCTCCGCACCCGGTGGCATTCGCGTCGTGGTGGTGGAGGGTACCGTGCAGGTGGCCAACGACGAGGGGACCGCACAGGTGAGGGCGGGGCAGGTCGCCTTCCTCACCCAAGGCTCCACGGCCCGCATCCTGGAACACGCGGACGTCTGGACCCTCCTCGACTGGAGCGGCGGTCTCCTGATCTTCCAGGCCACCCCCCTCCGTCAGGTGGCCGCGGAGGTCAGCATGCACTTCGGCGTCACAGTACGGGTCTCCGACGACGATGTGGGCCGGCGGCGGATCACCGCCTGGTTCGAAGGCGAGCCCCTGGAGGACGTGGTATCCGCCCTGTGCATCGTGGCCGACGCGCGGTGCGAGATGGGTGAGACGGAGGTGACGATCGGGAGCTGACCCCAGGGAGGAGGACTGGATGATGATGGGGTGCGGGATCAGAAGGCGGTACGCCCAGCTGGTTCGGAGCAGCATGCGGACCGGCATCGTTCTGTTCGCCACCTCCGTGTCCGCCCAGCAGACCCCCACGCTGCTGGACCGGCCGGCGCGGCTGGTGGTGGAAGAGGTGACGCTCGAGGCCGCGCTCCGGGAGCTCCGACGGACGTCCGGGGTGGCCCTGGCCTTCAGTCCGGATCTCCTCCCACCCGAGGCACAGGTCACCTGCGCCTGTCGAGACGTGACCGTACGTCAGGCCCTGGACCGACTCCTTCAGGACACGGATCTGGAGTACGTGGCCCGACCCCGTCAGATCCTCATCGGACGCCGGGGCGACAACGGCGCCGTCCCCGAGGTGACGATCCTGGGCGCGGTGGTGGAGCTGGGGTCGGGACGCCCGATTCCCTCTGCCGACGTGCAGCTCCGATCGACGGAGCGGCGCACCCTGACGGGGAGCGACGGACGCTTCGTCCTCACGGGCGCCGAACCCGGCGTGCACCGGATCAGCGTCCGCGCCTTCGGCTACGAGGAAACGGAGGCCACCGTCACGGTAGGTGTGAACGCGGTGCAGGGCGCGCGCATCGAGCTGGCGCGGGCTCCCATCCCCCTGGCGGAGATCGTCATCTCCCCGGGAAGCTACGGCCTCCTGGAGGTGAGCCCCGCGGCGATGGGAAGCGCCATCACGCGGGACGACATCGAGGCCACCCCACAGATCGGAGACGACGTATTCAGGACGCTGGCGCGCCTGCCCGGGGTAGCCACCGACGATGTCTCCACACAACTCCATGTCCGAGGCGGAACGGGCCGGGACATGCTGGTTCGGCTGGACGGCTTGGAGCTGTACGAGCCGTACCACCTCAGGGACCTGGACGGGGTCTTCGGCATCGTAGACGTGCAGTCTCTGGGGAGCATCGACCTCATCACCGGAGGCTTTCCCGCCAACTTCGGAGACAAATGGGGAGGCGTCTTCGAGATGCGCGCGCGCAACCCGCCACCGACGGGCACCCGCACGACGGTGGGAATGAGCCTGAGCTCCCTGTCCCTCATCAGTCAGGGGACCTTCGGCGAAGGCCGGGGCCAATGGCTCACCTCCCTCCGGAGGGGCTTTCTCCAGTACGTCCTTGCGGTCACCGACGTCGATGACGACCTGCGGCCCGTGTATTGGGACGTCTTCGGCCGGGGCCAGTACCTGCTGGCGGAGGATCACCTGCTCACGCTGGACGTTCTGAGCGCCGGCGACGACGTGCACTGGCAGGACAATGACACCAACCTGCGTGTGGACAGCGACTGGGCGAACACGTACGGCTGGGCAGGGTGGGAGGCGTCGTTCACCCCCTCGATCCGCGCCAAGACGCTGATCAGCGCCGGCCGGGTGAGCCGCGACCGCGGAGGGCGTGGCGGGAATCCTGCGGACGGGATCTTCACCCCGGTCTCGTCCTACGTGTCGGACGTGGCGAGCTTCACGTTCTGGGGCCTGAAACAGGATTGGCAGATCGACGTCGGCGGCGATGCCCTGGTGAAGGCCGGCTTCGATCTGCGCGGCTCGAGCGGGGAGTACGACTACTTTTCGTCGGCCTCCTTCCACGACGTGGACGGCCAGGGCAACATCGTCATGCCCACGCGCACCCGGGACGTGGCGTTGGAGCCAAGCGGAAGCGAGCTGGGCGTGTACACGGCGCTCCGCGGTCGGAGGTTCGGGACCGTGACGTGGGAGGCGGGGATCCGGTTCGACCACCAGAGCCATACTGGCGATTCCGACGTCGCGCCACGCCTTCTCCTTCGCTGGGACGCTGACGACCAGACCGCTTTCCGAGGTACATGGGGCCGATATTTCCAGTCACAGGGCCTGCACGAGCTCAACGTGGCGGACGGGGAGACGGCCTACGGCCCATCCGAACGCGCGCAGCAGATCGCCCTGGGCCTCGAGCGGCGACTCGGCGACGGGATGACCGGTCGCGTGGAGGCCTACCATCGCATCGTGTCCGACCCCCGCCCCGTCTACGTCAACCTCTCCCGGGAGATCGACCCGGTCATGGAGGTCGCGGGAGACCGTACCCGGATCGATCCCAGCCAGGGGCGGGCCATGGGTCTCGAGCTGCTCCTGGACAGAGACCGGCCACAGGGTCTGTCGTGGACGACCAGCTACGCCCTGGCCCGCGCGGAGCAGCGGGTGGCCGGACGCTGGGCACCTCAGACCTACGACCAGCTCCACACCCTCAACCTGCGCGGCTCGTACCGCACCGACCGCTGGCAGCTCAGCGCATCGTGGCACTACCACACGGGGTGGCCGGTGACGGAGCAGTTCCTGGACGCCACGGTCTCCGAGGGGCCCGACGGCGAGATCGACGCCTTCATCGTCAAGAGGGGGTTCGGAGCGCTGAACGCCCAACGCCTGCCCGCCTACCATCGCCTCGATGTGCGGGCCACCCGACGCTTCCGTGTGGGCGGTGGCGAGCTGGAGGTCTACCTGGACGTCTTCAACCTGTACAACCAGGACAACCTCCGGGGCTACTTCTACTCCCTGAACGGTGATCCCACCGGCTACTACAGGACGGAGCGATCGGATGGAGAGGAGATGATGCCCATCCTCCCCACCTTGGGCTTCCGGTGGGTGTTCTGATGACGACCCACCTGCGGCGCCGGACCTGCCCACTTCTCCTCCTCCTGGCCGCTGGCGCCTGCGACTCCCTCACCGGCCCCGATGACGCCATCGCCATCCCCCTGCAAGAACAAGACGGCTGGGAGACGGCGTCGCTGGAGAGCGTGGGCCTCGACCCCGATCCGTTCCGTGCGCTGCTGACGCTCATCGACAGGACCCAGGACCATTTCATCCACGGCATCCTCGTGGCGAAGAACGACCGGCTGGTCTTCGAGGAATACTGGCCGGGAGTCGACATGGAGGACATTGGGTTGAACCCCGTCCAGCGGCCCTTCGGATACAATACGCTCCACTACGTGGCGTCGGTCTCCAAGAGCATCACGTCCGCCCTGGTGGGGATCGCCCTGGATCGAGGCCTCCTCGGGAGCGTGGACGACCCCCTGTTCCGGTACTTCCCGGATTACGGAGAGCTGAAGACCGTCGAGAACGAAGCGGTGACGCTTCGGCACCTGCTGACCTTCTCCTCGGGCTTCGATTGGAACGAGCACGTCTACGGGTTCGACGACCCCCGTGACTCCCACTTCCAGATGTTCGCCACCGAAGACCCGGTTCGAATGCTTCTCAGCCGTCCCATGGTCCGAGCGCCCGGCGCGGCGTTCCACTACAACAGCGGCGACACGAACCTGCTGGGGGAGATCGTACGCCGGGAATCCGGGGCGGAGACCCTCGTGGCCTTCGCCCACGAGGTCCTCTTCGGACCGCTGCAGATCGA
>JARRLD010000279.1:0-5607 GCA_037387345.1 Gemmatimonadota bacterium | reverse complement strand
CAGGGCCCGGCCGGTGATGGAGCCTGTCCCCTGGAGCTCCCCCCAACCCGTCGCCCGTCCGGCCGGTGCGAATCGCGCCTCCACCTCCCACGACTCCACATGGAGCTCTCGCCCCAGCCGAGCGCCGGACACGGTCAGGCGCACTGGCCCGGCATGGAAACGCCCACCCTCGGGCAGCCTCAGCGTCCCCTCGGCCCTGCGCAGGGAAAGGGCCTCGAGGACGAAGGTCCAGCCTCCTTCCGCCTCCGAAGAGATGGGCCGGGCAGGAGCGCTCCGGGACGAGGCGGTGTCTTCCGGGCGGGAAGCTCGAAGGGCGGCGCCGGCCACGTCCACGATGTCCAGAACCAGCCGTCGAGGACGCCAACGGAGGGGGCGGTAGGTGAGGGTGAGCGTATCTGCGGCGAGGAGGTCACCACTCCGCACGTCGCGGGCTCGGAGGCCGGTCACGACCAGGCTGTGGACCCACGACCCGGACACCTTCTCCGCGTCGACCTCCAGCCACCCGGGCGTGGCGAGGGCGACCCCACGCATCAGGACCGCCCGACCGACCGGATCGAGCTGGACGGCCAGGAGGAGGAGGGCGACACACGCAACGACGGCTGCCGCCATCCATCCCAGGCCGAAGAAGGTCCGGATGAGCACACGAAGAGCGAGACCGCTCGGACGTGCAGGCATCAGCGTTGCGCTTCCGCCGCAGAGCGCCCGAAACGGCGCCGCCGGACGGTGCGTGTCTCCACGAACGAGGCGTAGGATTCCGGTCGCACGGGGGCACCGTGCTGATCGGCCCACACGCGCGTGAAGATTGCGCCCAGGAAGAACACCTGGGCGGAGTAGTAGATCCAGACCAGGAAGGTGAACACCGAGCCTGCGGCCCCGAATGCGGAGCCCAGGTCGGCATGGCCGAAGTAGAAGCCCAAGACGAACTTGCCCACGTACAGGAGCACGGCGGTCACGCCCGCGCCCGCCCACACGTCCCGCCAGGCGATTCGCGCGTCCGGGAGAATCGCGAAGGTGAGGCTCAGGAGGACCCAGAGCACGACGAGCGTCACCGCTCCATCCGCCAACAACCCTGGACGGATCGTGCTGGCCACGGCGTCCGGAATGTGGGGAAGGGTCGCCTCGGCCGCCGCGGACAACACCACGGATAGGACCATGACCCCCGCGAGCACGAAGATCATGGCGATGCTCATGAGGCGGGTACGGAGCAGGTTCCTCACGATCCCCGACTGTGGCTCCACGCGCCAGATGTGGTTCAGAGCCGCCTGGACGTTTGCGAACACGGCCGTAGCACCCACGAGGAGCATGAGCATGGAGGGGATGATGAACGGGGACTCGAAGCTCAACACCTGGAGTCGATCCATCACCTGCCGGACGACCTGCGCGGTGCCCGCACCCAGCCACTCGTGTGTCTGGCTCACCACCTCACGGCGCACAGCCCCCCGGCCGAGGACGGTGCCGAGGCCGGTAATGCCCAAGACGAGGAGGGGCGTGAGCGAGAAGACGCTGTAGTACGCCAACGCCGCTCCCCAGTGGAAGACGCCGAGGTCGAGCCACTCGGATACGGTGCCTTTGAGGGCGTTCCACAGTTGCCTGGCGATTGGTACGATGCTCGACTCCGAAGCGTTGAACGTGGGGCGAACGCTGTGATCTGGGCCCCTCCAGTGCAAGATCGCCGCCAACGCCGTCCCTTGCCATCACCTCGGAATCCTGCTGGAACGACCGTTGCAACGTTTGTCCCTGCAATCACTCTTATGAACGAGTCCCCGTCACATGGGAGGCAGCGTGAGCCGAGTGCCAGCACCCCACGAGCGTCCGACGACCGAACACAAGCTGAGAGAGGTCGCCACCCAGATTCGGCGGGTGGCGAGTCATCTCCTGACCCGATCCGAGAAGGAGCCCGCAGGGGCGGCCGTGGCCGCCGCAGAGGCGCTGTCTGCCGTCTCGGACTCGCTCGAGACCGTGGCCGAGGGCGCGGGCGCGTCGGGTCGGGCCCTGCGCGACCGCGGGCGCGACGCCGCCCAGGCCCTCTCCCGGGGCGAGCGTGTTCTCCGGGAGGAGGGGCTTCCCGGCGCCGTGGCCGGCACGGCAGCGGTGGCGCGAAGAAATGTCGGGAAGCTTGCGCTCGCCGGTGCCGGGGTGCTCACCCTCGTGGCGTTCAGTCGCTTCAGGAACGCGGACTGAGACAGCGCGGGTCGTTCAGATCCGACAGCTCTGAAATGCAGGATCGAATGATCCGCCCAGCGGCGCGCGACGACCGCGACGACCGCGTAGCGAACCCCCAATCGAGAGAGGAGATGCTCCATGAGCACGACGACCCATGATATCGAAGAGATCAAGAGGGCCGAGAGCGACGCACCGCTCATCCCGGAGGTGTCGGAGCGCTGGAGTCCCCGGCGCTTTTCCGATCAACCGGTCTCCGCCGCCGAGCTTCGGACCCTCCTGGAGGCGGCCCGATGGGCGCCGTCGTCCTATAACGAGCAGCCCTGGCATTTCCTGCTGGCCCGCCGAGAGGACGACGAGTCATTCGCGCGCATGCTGGATTGCCTCGTCGAGGCCAACAGGGAATGGGCCCGTGGGGCACCGGTCCTCATGCTCACCGTCGCCTCCACTCACTTCGAGCGGAACGGCAAGGAGAACCGTCACGCGCGGCACGACATCGGGCTGGCGATGGGCCATCTCGTGGTCCAGGCCACCGCGATGGACATCTTCGTTCATCAGATGGCCGGCATCCGTCCGGATCGAGCCAGGGAGATCTACGGGATTCCCGAGGGATACCAGGTCGTTGCCGGCGCAGCCCTGGGGCGACTGGGAGACGTCGATGTCGGCGGTCTGGAGCCAAGGTCACGTAAGCCATTGTCCGACTTCGTGTTCCAGGACAAGTGGGGCCAGGCCGCCGAGTTTGTCACCGGCGTTCCCGCGACGCGATGAGCTGAGCCGGCCACGTCATGGAGCACCTCCTGCCCCCGCTTGCCGAGGGCGCTCGCACCGCCCTGGGCTTCTTCTGGAAGGCGGGATGGGCCTTCGTCCTGGGCTATTTCGTGAGCGCCCTCATCCAGGCGTTCGTCCCGAAGGCCCGCCTGACGCGCTTCATGGGAGACGCCGGCCCGCGCAGCGTAGCTCTTTCGACGCTCTTCGGAGCCGCGTCGTCGTCGTGTTCCTTCGCGGCCCTGTCCGCGGCCCGGTCCTTGATCTTGAAGGGAGCCCATTTCGTGGCGGCGGTGGCCTTCATGTTCGCTTCCACCAATCTGGTAATTGAACTTGGAATTCTGATTCTAATCTTTTTGGGTTGGCCCTTCCTGGCAGCCGAGCTGGTCGGTGGTCTGTGCATGATCGTCCTCAGCGCGCTCCTGATCCGGTGGACCTACCCCCGTGCCTGGCTGGATGCGGCCCGGCAGAAGGTGGAGGAGGAATCGCCCGACGTCGACGAGGACTTCGACTGGAGGGAGCGGATCCGGAGCCGCGAGGGTTGGCGCATGGTCGCGCGCCGCTTCACGGGGGAGTGGGGGATGGTGTGGGAGGAGATCCTGATCGGGTTCACCGTGGCCGGCTTCGTGGCCGTGCTGGTGCCCACATCCTGGTGGTCCGCCATCTTCCTGCTCGATGTGGGGCCCCAGATCCCCGAGTGGCTCGTCGTTGTGGAGAACGCGGTGGTCGCTCCCTTCGTAGCGGCCGCCACGTTCATCGGGAGCATGGGGAACATCCCCCTGGCCACGGTCCTGAGCGAGAACGGTGTTCTGTTCGCGGGCATCATGGGGTTCATCTACTCGGACCTGATGGTGCCTCCCCTCGTCGCCGTGAACGCGCGGTACTATGGCTGGCGCGTGGCGCTCTACATCGCCGCGGTCATGTTCGTGACGATCGGGGTGACCGCCGTGACGCTGCATCTCGCCTTCGGGTGGGCGGGACTCACGCCCTCGGGAGGCCGCGCGGTAGGGGAAGTCGTACGATTCACCCTGGACTACACGTTCTGGTTGAATCTCGTCATGGCCGGCCTGGCGACCTGGCTGATCTGGCTCTCGCTGAGGCGGTCGCCATCCGCAGAGGACCACGTGGCCGGCGACGAAGGTGGCCACGACCACGGCGACCCTTCCCCCTCGAAGTCCCCCAAGCGAATCGCCGCGTTGTGCGCCGTCGCCGTGCTGGTCGCTGGCGCTCTGGCGTGGCTTCTCCTGTCGACGAACCAGCTGTCTCCGTGATGGGATCCGGGGGGAGGATCTCTACGAGTCGCCATCGGGAGCTGGACGGTCCATGGTGCAGTTGTACGTTCGCGGTACACGTCTCGAATTCTCCGAGCCCGGCAGGGGACATCCGCTGATTCGCGAGCCCGTCATCGTGCGGGACGCTCGTGCTCTCGGAGCCACCCGTCTGTCATCCTCCTCGAAAGCCGGTCCGAGACCCAGACCCCGCTACGACACGCGGAGCGCCTCCACAGGATCCGCTGCGGCAGCCCGGCGCGCGGGCACGTAGGCCGCGCCCCCGGCCACGACCAGCAGCACGACCACCGCGCCCCCGAAGGCCAGGGGATCCAGAGCGGGAACGCCGTACAAGATCCCCACCAGCCTGGGCGCCGCCAGCGCAGACAGGCCGAGACCGACGGCGAGACCAACAAGCACGACCCCCACCACTTCACGCACCACCATGTGCACGACCCGGGACCGCTCTGCGCCGAGGGCCATCCTGATGCCAAGCTCCGATGTCCGTCGCTGCACGCTGAAGCTCACCACGGCGTACACTCCCAGGCCGGCCAGCAGGAGCGCCAGGAGGGAGAAGGCTCCCATGGCCCTGGCTGCCAGACGCGGCGTGGCCAGGGTCGCTCCGAAGTGACTGTCCAGGGTCCCCTGGGCGGTCACCGTGGGGGACACGCTGAGCGCGCCCATCTCCCGCCTCATGGGTTCCAGCAGGGCTGCCGGGTCACCGTCGGTGCGGGCCACGACATAGCCCGGCGCAAAGGACGTCTGGCGGGTCGAGAAGTAGAACATGGGTCGGTCGCTCTCGCCCAAGCTCGACACGGGCGTGTTCTCCACGACGCCCACCACGGTACGGGTCCATTCCTCCGATCCCTGTCCCCGCATCCGTCGTCCCAGCGGATCGGCGTCGCCATAGAACCTGCGGGCCGTGGCCTCGTTGATGAGGATCGACGCCCCGGGGCCATCCGGCACGTCGTCTTCGTTGAAGAGCCGTCCTGCCACCACGGAAATGCCCATCACCTCGAAGTAGCCGTCCCCGACGACCGTGAAGGGCATCTCCACCGCGGCGGTACCGGCCGGGGGCGTGTACCCCTCCACCTCGGTGGTGGTCGTCCCGGACCGCTGCGCCGGAAGGCGGGACACCACGGCCGCCCGGGTCACGCCCGGGAGGGCCTCCATGCGCTGGCGCACTTCGTCCAGCACCGCACGGACTTGATCGCCTTCGAGCTGCACGCGGCTCCAGTCGGCCCGCAGGTAGGACACGCGATCGGTGTCCACACCGGTATCTCTGGTCTGCAACGCAACGAGGCTGCGAGCCAGCAGGCCCGTCCCGAGGACCAGGATCAGCGATGCCGCCACCTGGACCGCCACCAGCAGGCCACGAAGCCGCGTCGTGCCCCGCCCGGGCGCGGCGCGGCGG
>JARRLD010000278.1:0-7838 GCA_037387345.1 Gemmatimonadota bacterium | reverse complement strand
GAAATAGACGAGGAGCACCGGCCACTCCTGGGCCAGCCAGAACGTGGGGAAGAAGGTGAGCACGACGATTCCGAACATCGCATAGCGCTTCACCCAGGGCGCCTCTCGCCCCGGCCGGTCGGCTCAGAGCTTGGGTGCGTGCCACCAGATGAAGCAGTTGAACGTGCCGGAGCCCATCCGGTAGCAGGGGCAGTGGGGACACTCGCGGCGTTCATGATGCCTGCCTCGGCCAGGCAGATGCCCACGTACACGAAGGGCCACGCCAGCGACTCGCCGTGGCGCACCATGGCGGTGATCGCGGCGGTGACCGGCACCAGGGTCAGGAGCTTGTAGTAGACGAAGCGAGAAGGGTCGGCTTCGTGGAAAGAGCGTGGGTCGCCCGGGTCATGATCTATGCCTCCGTCAGGGTCCCGGGCGCGAGCGCGGCACAGTAGTCCCAGAAGTCGTCGATCTCCCCGGCATCGGCGCTCCGCGGCTCCGTGCCCCGATACTTGCATCCCGGCCCGTAGAACCCCGCCGGGTGCGTCCGGTCGAGCAGCTCGACGATGTCGGCGGCGGCCTCTTCCGGGCTGTGGCTCCACAGGCGGCCGACCGTGCCCAGCAGGACCTGCATCACGGGGTGCCACATCGTGACTTTCGTGCGGACGAGCCCCGGCCCGTAGTTGTAGAACGCGATCCCGTCGTGACGGGTCATCAGCGCCCGGGTCAGCAGGTCGTTCGCCCCTCCCTGTTTGCGGATGGAGGCGAAATAGCTGTGGCTGCGTTCGCCCTGGAGGTCGCCCAGGTCCAGGCCGCCTCCATAGGTCCCACCACCGGCGATGGCCAGGACCTTCGGGTGATCGGCTGCCTCGAGGCGGTCCAGCAGCAGCTCGGTGAGAGCGAAGCGTGCCAGGACCTGGACAGCAAAGCTCCGCTCCAGCCCATCCCCGGTGAGGACTCGATCTCGCGAGAACAGGCCACCCGCCGCGTGAACGAGGGCATCGAGCCGCGGCCACCGTCGCTCGCCCTGCGCGGCCAGCTCACGCCAACCTGCCACGGTGGACAGGTCGATGGAGAGGAAGGTCGCCCGGGCGCCTGTGGCCGCGACGGCTCGCTCGGCTTCGGCTCCGCGCTGCTCGTTTCGTCCGACGAGGATGAGGTCGGTGTCGGGGCCGGCGAGACGGAGCGCCGTCGCTCTCCCCATGCCGTCGCTGGCCCCTGTGATAAGGAGGGTCCTCATGATGGGCTCCCGTTCCCGGAGGATTACGCCGGGACAGGACGGCGCGCAGCCGCAGGTGCAGCGGTGCACCTGGAATATGCCCCGCACCCCACCGCGTTGCCAGGGTGCCGGCAACGGATCTGGTCATCGCTCCGGGGCCGCAGCAGGCCGCTCGCGCTCGGCAACGTCACCCCGTCGGGCCCGTCCTTCCCGGTCCCACCCGGTAGTGCGGTGCCCCGTGGACCGTTCTCTGGCTAGAATGACGCGATCGACACCAACGTCGTCCGACACCATGGAAGAACGGAACCCAACCTCGGCAGAGATGGCGGATGTGAGCCTGGCCAGGATCCGCGCCGGCGAACCCGGCGCCTTCGAGCGCCTGGTCGAGGAGACGTGGGACGACCTGGTGGATCACCTCACCTGGGTGCTCGGATCGCGGGAGGCCGCCGAAGATGCGGGGCAGGAAGCACTCATCCGTATCTGGGAGCGGCGAGAGCGTTGGCACGATGGATCCGCGAGGGCATTGGTGTTCCGAATCGCACGGAATCTGGCGTTCGACGCCCGCAGACGAGAGCGGGTGCGAAGGGAGTGGGCGGACAGGGAGGCTGTCGTCGCCAAGGCGGGCGTCGAGCCCGATGCCCTCGCGGAGACATCCGAGTACGAGCAGCGGTTCCGGGAGGCCCTCGAGGCCCTCACGCCCGGACGCAGGGAGGCCATCGAGCTCGTCCGATTGAAGGGACTGACGCATCAGGAGGCGGCGGAGGCCATCGGGATCTCCCAGCAGACCGTGGCGAACCGCATGACCCTCGCGCTGGCGGATCTGCGCGTGCTCCTGGCCGACGTGCTGCCGCAGCTGCACATCGGAACGGAGCCGGCGCGTGGCCGGGAGACTGAAGATGGATGAGCTGATTCTACGCCACTTGAACGGTGAAGCGACCGACGTGGAGCAGCGTCGGCTGGAGAACTGGCGGGAGGCGTCTCCCGGAAACGAGGTCCGGTTCCTGGAGGCCAGAGCCATCTGGAACGGGCCCGGCGCGCTTCCTCGAGGCCCGACCCCCAGGCCATGATGGCCGAGGCCGAGCGGCGTCGGGCTCGTCAGCGGGCGAGCCGCTCCCGGCGCGCGCTCCTCCGCTCCCCCTGGACCGGATACGGGATCGCCGCAGCCGCGGCCCTGGTGCTGGGGTTCGTGGGAATGGAGGTGTGGCAGGGACGCGGCGCGGCCGGGGCGGCGCTGGCGACGGTGGAATCCTCGGTGGGGGCGGGTCGGGTCGTGGCCATCAGGCTCTCGGACGGCAGCTTCGTCCGCCTGGCCCAGGGCGCGACGGTGGATTTTCCTGCGGAGCGGGGACAGCGCGAGGTGGTGCTGGACGGCCGGGCCTTCTTCGCGGTGGCGCCGGGTGAGCTCCCCTTCGTGGTGCGCACGCGCGGCGGTGAGGTGAGGGTCACGGGGACGCGCTTCGAGGTACGGGACGGGGGCGACGGACTTCGCGTGGTCGTGGTCGAGGGTACCGTGGAGCTGACGGCCGCGGAGCAGGTTTTCCACGTCGCGGCGGGTCAGGTCGCGACGGTCGCGCCCGGCGGCATCCCGAGGGTGGCGGACGCCGACGATGTGTGGGCGCTCCTGGACTGGCCCGGCGGCCTCCTGGCGTTCCAGCACACGTCGCTGGGCGACGTGGCGGAGCAGCTCGAACACCACTTCGGCGTCGACGTCCGCATCGGGGATCCGGCAGTGGCGGGCAGGAGCGTCACCGGGAGCTTCCAGGACGAAGCCCTGGAGGAGGTCGTGGATGCGGTGTGCACCGTCACCGGCATCCGCTGCGAGCAGCGGGGAGATTCCCTGGTGTTCGGCACGCCGATGGGGTAGCGGCGTGTCTGTGGGCACGTGTGGATGGAAAGGGAGGGGAGGACGATGATTGCCCAAACGAGAACCTGCGTCGAGCGCGTGTGCGGCGGGTGGCATCGCGTGGCCGGCTGTATGGCGGCGCTGATGCTGTCCGGCCTCGTGACAGCCCCGGCCGCGACGGCCCGGACCGTTCCGGAGCGCCCGCCTGCCCAGGCGATGCTGGACCGGCCGGCGCACCTGGCGGTCGAACGGATGCCGCTCCGGGACGCCCTCCGCCTCCTGCAGGAGCGCGCGCCGGTCCCGCTGGTCTATAGCCCGGACCTGATTCCGGAGCGGGAGGTGACGTGTGACTGCGAGGCCCGGACGGTCCGACAGGCGCTCGAGGCGCTCCTCAGGGACACGCACCTGACCTTCCGCGCGAGCGGGTCCCGCGTCCTCATCCTGCCGAGATCCGACGGGGACGATGGTGACGACGGGGTCGGAGTGGTCGCGGGCCAGGTCGTAGGCAACGGCACGGGTGGGCCGGTGGCCAGCGTGGCCGTCCAACTCGAGACGGGGCAGGGTGTCCTGGCCGACGGGTCGGGACGCTTCACGCTCCGTAACGTGGCGGCCGGACTTCATCGGATCGAGGTGACCGGGATGGGCTGGGAGCCCTGGTCCGACGAGGTGACGGTGGAGCCGGGCGACACCGTCCGGGTGGTGGCCAGGCTGCGGGAGAGACCCGTGCCGCTGCCCGAGATCGTGGTGGCCCCCGGCACCTTCGGGATCCTCGAGTCGGTTCCTCCGGGCACCGTGAGGACCATCACCCGGGACGAGATCGAGACCATGCCCCAGGTCGGGGAGGATGTCTTCCGGTCCCTCACGCGGCTGGCGGGCGTGACGGCCCACGACATCTCCACCCGTCTGAGCGTCCGGGGCAGCCTGGATCGGGAGGTCGTCGTGCGCCTGGACGGGATGCAGCTCTACGAGCCCTATCACCTGCAGGACTTCGACGGCGTGTTCGGCATCGTGGACCTGTCGGCCCTGTCCGGGGTCGAGCTGCGGGCCGGCGGCTTCGGTGTCGAGCAGGGGGGCGGAGGCGGGGGGCTCCTGGAGATGCGGTCCCGGACCGCGATCGGGGCGCCCAGGAGCACGGCCAGCCTGAACATGAGCCACCTCTCGCTGGTGAGCGAGGGCGGCTTCGCCGAGAACAAGGGGAGCTGGCTCGTCTCGGGGCGCGAAGGATCCCTCGGGCTGCTCATGAGGCTGGTCGGGGCAGACGAACGGCTCTCCCCGCGGTTCCGCGACGCCTTCGGCAAGGTGGCCTTTCAGCCCGCTCCCGGTCAGCTCGTCGCAGTCCACGTGCTCCACGCGGGGGACCGCGTCCGCGTCCACGTGGATGAGGCGGACGGAGGCATCGCCCAGGACGGAGTCGAGGGCGGAGACCTCCGGTCGGACTGGACGAGCACCTACGGTTGGATCACGTGGTCCGCGCAGGTGGGACGGAGGACCTCGACCCGAACGCAGGTCGAGGCGGGCCGCTTGAGCCGCTCCCGGGTGGGATGGATCGAGGACCTGGGAAACATCGGGTCGCCGGAGGGAATCGAAGTTCGGGACGAACGGAGCTTCGACGTCCTGGGGCTGCGGGAAGAGGTGGAGCTCGAGGTGACGCCGGACCTCATGCTGCGTGTGGGGGGTGAGGCCCTGCGCACCTGGGCGGACTACGACTACTTCGCCCAGGCCGCCACTCCGTATCTCACGAGCGAGGGAGTGGGCCAGCTTCGCTTCGACACGCTGGATGTCGCGATCCGGCCCGAAGGCGATCAGGCGGCCGCCTTCCTGGCGGCTCGGGGCCGCGCCGGGCCGCTGACCGGCGAGGTGGGCGTGCGCTACGATCGCACGACGCTGCCGAGGAAATCGCACCTGGCGCCGCGCGCTCAGGCGTCGGTCTCCGTGACGCCTTCGACCACGCTGAAGGCCAGCGCGGGGCGGTACTACCAGTCCCAGGGGATCGGCGACCTTCAGGTGGGAGACGGGCAGACCCTCTACTCGCCGGCCGAGCGCTCGGATCTGGTCGCCCTGGGCCTGGAGCACCGGATCGGGGACGGCGCCAAGGTGCGGCTCGAGGCATACGACCGGAGGATCTCGGACCAGCAGCGTCGGTTCATCGGGCTGGAGCAGGAGCTCAGCATCTTCCCGGAACAGCAGGGCGACCGACTCGCCATCGATCCCGGACGGGGGCGGGCGACAGGCGTGGAGCTGTTCGCGGAGGGGAGCGCGGGACGCGCCTGGCACTGGGCGGCGGGCTATGCCCTTTCCAAGGCCGAGGACGAGATTCCGCAGACGTCACCCTGCACCGAGGGACCGACCTGCCTCGACGATCCGTGGGTACCCCGTCGCCGGGATCAGCGCCACGCGGTGAACCTCCAGTTGGACTACCGGCCGAGCGACCGGCTGCACGTGGCGGCGACCTGGACGTATCACAGCGGGTGGCCCATGACGGCGTGGACCTACGGCGCCGAGCTCCGTGCCAACGGCTACCCCTTCTTCACCCGCACCTTCGGGCCCCTGCGCGCCGAGAGGCTGCCGGCGTACCACCGCCTCGACTTCAGGGCTACCCGCACGTTCACGCTGGGTGGCCGCGCTCTCGAGGCCTATGTCGACCTGTTCAACGTCTATGACCGCAGGAACCGAGGGTCGTACCAGTACTACCTGATCTACCACGGCGATGGTCAGGTCGAGACCGTGCGCTCCGAGAATAGCGAGGAGTTGCTTCCGATCCTGCCGATGGTGGGCTTCCGCTTCCGGTTCTGAGCCATGTCCGTGTCACGTCGAGCCCTTCCGGTCCTGCTCGCCTGGGCCCTCGCGGCCGGGGCGTGCAATTGGGACGCCACGGGACCCGAGACCCGCTATCCGGACGCCCTGGCCCACGCCGTCAATCCGGAGATCCTGGAGCAGGCCTACGGCCGGGCGAGAGGGACCCAGGGTATCCGCAGCCTCCTGGTCCAGCGTGACGGCGTGCTCATCGCCGAGGAGTACTTCCAGGGCGCGCCCGCCGACTCGCTGTACCAGGTGTGGTCCGTCACGAAGTCCATCATGTCCATCCTCACCGGCATCGCGCTGGAGCGGGGAGACCTGACGAGCCTGGACCAGACGCTGGCCGACTTCCTGACCCCCGTCGTGGACAGCCTTCCCGACGACAAGGGACGAATCTCGATCCGCAACCTCCTCACCATGACGTGTGGGCTGGAGTGGCACGAGCTGGACGGAGGGGGGCAGTACGGCGAGTGGGTCGGCTCGCCGGACATGATCCAGTACGTGATCGACCTGCCGTGGGAGCGTGCTCCCGGAGAGGCGTTCCACTATCACACCGGGTGTACGCACCTCCTGTCGGCGGTCCTCACCGAGGCCACGGGCACGCCCATGCTGGACTTCGCCCGCCAGCACCTGCTCGGTCCTCTGGGCATCGAGCAGGCCGAGTGGTGGACGGACGAACGAGGGTACTACACCGGCGGGATGGGGCTGCACCTGCGCCCGCGGGACATGGTGAGGATCGGCGAGCTCTTCCTGCGCGAAGGCGTGTGGGAGGGTATCCGCGTCGTGCCCGAGGAGTGGGTGAGGGAGTCCACGGCCTCCCACGTCGCCACGGGGCACGCTGTGCCCTTCGGCCCCGAATACGGCTACCTGTGGTGGGTCGGCCGCGGCCAGGGGCGCGACTTCTATTTCGCCAACGGATACGGCGGCCAGTTCATTCTGGTCTCGCCCGACCTCGAGCTGGTGGTGGTCGCCACCAGCACGTGGCGCGACCTCACCTGGGAAGAGGCCGGATCCCAGTGGGGCGGTGTGATCGATGTGGTGGTGAACGGCGTGCTTCCGGCCGTGCAGCCGTGAGGGAGCATCGCCAGGGGTGGACAACACAAGGAGGGGCGGGCTGCAAGGCCCGTCGGAACGGACGATGACAAGGAGATCCGGAGCACTCGCGCTGGCCGCCGGCACGGCGGTCCTGGCAGCATCAATGAATGTGTCCGCGCAGGTCACGCGGCACGGCGCCGGCCTCATCCTGCGCGGCAGCGCCTGGAGCCAGCCGGGCGGTCAGGGCCGGCTCGTCTGGCAGAGCGACGACCAGCACACGCTCTACGACGGAGCAGGCTTCGGCGGGTCGATCTCCTTCGTCGGCCCCGTGAGTAGCGTGCTGGCCGTCGAGCTGAGCCTCGGCGCCGCGGTGCGCAGGATCGAGGAGGTGAAGCACGAGCTGGGGACGGACACGTATGTGGCCGCCACGGTTCCCCTCCTCGCCGGACTCCGCTTCCATCCGCTGGCGTCGGGGCGGGGGAGCGCTGTCCATCCCTATGTGTCCGCCGGTGGTGGGCCCTACTGGGTGGGTGACGTCGTGGAGCTCGACTCGGGAGCCTCCGAAGACGTCACCGCCGACTTCCGACATGAGCTCGGTGGCTACGTCGGGGCCGGAGTCGACGTCATGATCACCGGCTGGTTCGGGCTGAACTTCGACGTGAAGCGCCACTTCGTCGACTTCCGCACCCACTACGAACGCAGCGGCTTCGAGTACAGCACCGGACTGATGTTCCTGTGGGGGCGCCGGCGTTACGGGCGATAGCCGGGACGACGGTGGATCGCGGGGGCCCCTCCCCCCCGTCACTCTCCCATCGCGAGGACATCTGTCGGTATCCGATACGTCCCGCTACACTGCACGCCATACTCGCCACTGAACAGCGGTATGGACGCGGTGCGAGCGATGAGCGGGTCTCATCCAAAGGGCGCCGGCTGTGGATGAGGCCGGCGTGTCTGCCGGTACCAGTG
>JARRLD010000277.1:0-5614 GCA_037387345.1 Gemmatimonadota bacterium | reverse complement strand
CCATCTCCACCAACCGCTGCCGGACCTCGCCGCGGTCCACGTCGAACCGGTCCCGAAACGTGTAGCTCATCGTCCCCATTTCGGCGTATCCACAGAGGGGGATCCCTGCCACGTTCACGATGCCACCCCCCCGCAGCGCCAGGGTCGAAGGACCTTCCTCGACCTCGTACCCTCCCCACCCTGCAGTCGCGGAGACCGTCAGGCGGTTGAAGACGTTGGCCGCGAAGCTCCCTTCCCGGAAGGGAGCCTCGGCACCGGACCACGACGCGACGCCGAGCCAGATCTCCTGGGCCCGGGCAGGCAGCGCCATGCATGTTTGACCGCTGGCGGGCCGCGCCAGAACGAGCAGGACGGTCGGAGCGACCAGGGAGGCCACCATGAAGGGGGCGACGTGCTTTCGCGTGAGTCGGCTCAAGATCCCGCCTCCCGGGCGGTGGCGCACATTCGGGTCGTCGGCCTACCGTGCATTCCCCGTGCCAGGTGGGCTTCGAGGTACCGTACCACCCTGGCCGCCCCGGCGTCCAGGAAAGGGGACACGCCCGGCCCGCCTGAAGAGACGGACAACGGAAACTCCGGGTCTGGACCTCCGTAGCTACACACGGGTCACACGACGCGGCCACGCTCGAGGAGACGATGGTTCATCTGGACGAGGCGGGACGGGGAATGGCGTGGACCGAGCTCCGGGCGCCGCCGGAGGTCCTGGACGCCTGGGTGGAACACGCGTGGATCGAGCGTTTTCCGGACCCTCCCCCGTCGCGGATCTGGAAGATCGTCCCCGACCCGAGCCCGCACCTTCTCGTGCACCACAGGAAAGAACGACGCCGCGTCCGCCTGGTCGGCCCGAGGAGCCGGGCGGTGAACGTATCGGTCGGAGACCGCCGCTGGACGGTGGGCATCCGCCTCCGTCCTGGCACGCTGCCGGCGCTCACAGGGCTCACGGCCCGGGAGCTCACCGATCGATCCGCTCGGCCGGGGATGCTCTACGGCGCGGTCGGACGGGAGTGGGAGAACCGCATCGGGGCTGCGCCCACCCCGACCGAGGCCCTCCACCGGGCTTTCGGCTTCCTCCGCCAGATTCTGCCCGACGTCCACCGGGTGGACTGGAAGGTACGGCTCCTGCTCCGCTCGGATCCGAGCGCACCCGGTCTCCGGGTCGGTGGGATCGCCCGGGGCGCGGGGATCAGTCGTCGGGCCCTGCACGAGGCCGTGTCGCACGCCGTGGGCCTCAGCCCGAAGGCGACCCTCTCCATCCGTCGTCTCTTCCGGGTTCTGCGCGCCGGGCTGCGATGCCAAACGCCCAACTGGTCCCGCATCGCCGTCGATTCCGGCTACCACGATGGACCGCATCTGATCCGCGACTTTCAGCACTTTCTCGGAGAACCCCCAACCGTCTGGCGCGCCCGGGCCGGTGCCGATTTGTACAAGCCCTAGGGGCGTGCACCGGCGTAGCCTGGTGGATCGGCCTTCGTCTCTCACAACTCTGCCACAACAGGGGTACCGATCATGCTGGTGATCACCCTCGTCTCGGCCTTCTCGCTCTCTGCGTTCCCGCTCACCCCGGACACCCTGACCATCACCCTCGCCCACGACAGTGAGGCCGAACGTGCGACGGCCCGACAGGTCCGGGAGCTCTACGCCCGCCACGACTTCCGGGATTGGGTCGTCACCGACAAGATCCTCATCGACGAGGAGGAGATTCCCCACAGCCATCCCGTGCTCACGCTGCATGCGCGTCATCTCCATGAGCCGGACAACCTCCTGTCCACGTTCCTCCACGAGGAGTTCCACTGGTGGGTGGACGGGAGGCGGGAGGCCCTGGATTCGTCGATCGCGGAGTTTCGCGAGATCTGGCCCGACGTGCCGAGCTCCCAGGACGGGGGCGCCCGGGACGAATACAGCACCTATCTGCACCTCGTGGTCTGTGACCTCGAGCTCCAGGCCACCTCGCTGCTGGTGGGGGAGCCCGCAGCTCGCGAGGCGCTGGAGCGACTGGACCACTACGGTTGGATCTATAAACGTGTGCTGGGCGATTCCCGCGTCCGGGAGGTCATGCGCACGCACGGATTCATTCTCCGTTGAGCACGAGAAGCGCCCTGACGGGCCACCTGATCCAGTCAGCGACCATCGTCCTCGGGGTGCTCGTCGCCCTGGTGCTCGGCTCCATGTGGGAATACCTGGGCGATCGCCTTCGCGAGGGGGAGTACGAAGCCGGGTTGCTACAGGAGTTCAACAACGCCCACCTCGAGCTGGCGGCGGACCAGGCGGCACGGGACACCATTCTCGAACGGACGGAGCGGCTCCTGGACCCCACCTTTTCCGGCACGCTGCATCCGGACTCGCTGCCACCCTACCTCGCGACGATCGTGGACTTCCGCTTCTTCACCCCCAGCCATCCCGTGCTCGAGGATCTGATCGCGGGGGGAAAGCTCGATCTCCTCCAATCGGATGCCCTCAGGTCGGCGATCCTCCGGTACGTCCAGGAACGGGACCGACTGGAGGTGGTCGAGGAGCGGGAGCGGCGGTTCGTGTCGGAGCAGGTCGAGCCGTATCTCGTCCGGACCCTGATGGTCTCCCTCCGGCCCGAGGACGAGCTGTATTTCTCGACGGGAACGGAGGAGTTCGAGGCCATGTTGCGAGGCCGCGAGTTCCGGACGCTGATGGCACTGCGCTGGGACCGGACCGACCTGGCCCGCCGCTTCGCGACCGGACTCGGCTTTCGAATCGCTGACGTCATCGAGGCGCTGGGAGGCTAGAGGTCAAAGCGTGCTCGCGCGTCCGCGTACGACTCCAGGCTTCCGATGTCGTACCATGCTGTCCGCATCATGTACGCATAGCAGGGCTCGCGGTCCGCCAACCACGAGATGAAGTGCCCTGGAGCGTCGGGATTGCCCTCCAGCAGATACTCGTCGAGACGGCCAATGGCGTCACGGGGAAAGAAATAGAGGGCGATGGCCGCCAGGTCACCCTCTGGATCCGCCGGCTTCTCCCGGAATCGGACGATCCGGCCGTCGTCGTCCAGCACGACGTCGTTGTAGCGGGAGGGTCCCGGACCATGACGGACCCGGCGCACCACGACGGTCGTCTGACCTCGGGCGTCGAACGCGTGCTGCACCTCGCCCAGGTCGAGATCCATCAGATGATCGCTGGCGAGCACCACGACGTCTTCCTCTCCTGCCGGGACCCTATCGAGGGCGAGCCTGAGGTCTCCGAGGGCGCCGAGCTTCGTTTCGTCCGATGTCGTCCCGTCGCTGAGGAGGGTGAATGGAACCCGCGGCGTCTGATCCTCCAGCCATGCCTCGATCTGCTGGAAGAACCGTTCATTGGTGACGAGTACGACCTGGGTCAGACCGGCGATCGCATGGAGCCGCCCGATCACGTGGGACAGGATCGGCTTGCCACCGACCTCGAGAAGCGTCTTCGGTCGGTCGCGCGTGAGAGGATACATGCGGGTCGCATATCCGGCAGCGAGCACGTACGCCTTCACCGGGTCTTCGGCGTGCAGGTTCGGAAGCCCTCCGACTCCAGGTCCCGAGCCACCTCCGAGAGCGCCACACCGGTGCGAGGCACGATCACCACCGCGCCTCCCGAGCCGCACAGCTTCGCCGCCGCTCCGAGGTCCCTGGCGATCGATACCATCGCCTGGTCCGGCCTCGAGACCAGGGTGACGGCACAGCGGAGGCGAAAGTTCTCGTCCACCAGGTCCGCGAAACCCTCATGGTCTCCGGTACGGAGAGCCTCCACGCCCTGATCCACGAGACCTCGCAGCTTCGTCATGATCCGGACCACGCCTTCATCGCCCCGGTCGAAACGCACCCGCAGATCGGAGTGCGTGACGTGCGAGGACGCACCGCCGCCGGGCACCCACGCGACGAGAAGAGGGGGCAGGAGGGCCGCGTCGAGCGGCACGTAGCGCTCCTCCGCCCTTGGCGGTGCCAGGTCCATGACCATCACGCGGTCGTACGCCTGGACGACGCGGTCCATGGGGCCCGCGGCGATTCCCAGATCCTCGACCTCCGTCGCGAGGGCCATCTCCGACATCTGGAACGGGCCGATGGGGACCCGCCAGCGCGCGCAGGCGGCCCGGATCGTGGCGATGATGACGGCGCTGGACCCCGCCAGGCCCACCTGGCGAGGCACCGTGGTCGTACACTCGACCACCAAGGGCCCTTCGGCTGGGCGACTCCGCCCGAGAAAGCGATGGAGTCGACGCAGAGCCCCCAGGCTCAGGCGTTCGAGCCCGCCGGCATCCCCGGGCATCGGTCCCTCCAGCGCCTGCTCCAGATCCGCGAAGTACAGTGGGTGTCCCCCAGCCGATACCGTGACCCTCTCGCTCGGCGCAAGGGAGACCCGTGCCATGAAGTTCCGAACGGGACATCCGATGGCCTTGCCGCCGTATCCATCCGACGGATTGCCGAGGAGCCCCAGGCGCGAAAACGCCTTTCCCACACCGACGTGGGCTATGGCTCGAGTCCCGCGAGCACGCCGCGCATATACGCGAATGACCGCTGCATGCCGGGCAGCGGGTCCGAGGGATCGATCTCGTACTCCAGGTTCACGTACCCCTGGTATGCCATGTCCGCCAGCGTTCGGAAGAGGCGAGCCACGGGGACGGCACCTTCGCCGACGATGCATTGGCTCTCTCGCACCGCCAGGTCGGCCAGGTCCTTCATGTGGAGGTCCAGGAGCCGGTCGCCACACATCTCGGCCGCCTCCGCCACGTCGATCCCGGTGCGTGCCGTGTGCCCAACGTCGAGACACACGCCCACCCTCGGGTCCATATCGCGTACGACCGGCAGGACGTCCTGCGGGCCCGCGAAGTGGTCATCCTCCGGCCCGTGATTGTGGATGGCGACGGCGATGTCGTACTCGCGCACGAAGCGCTCGATGCGAGGTAGCGTCTGCCGCGTGGGAGCGATGACCATGAGCGGCATCCCGCATGTGCGAGCGTATTCGAAGTAGGAGCGCACGTCCTCGTCGGTGTCGACGCTCAGGGTGATCGTACCGCCACCCACGATCCTCAATCCTGCTGCCTCGAACTCGGCGCGCCCCGCTCTCAGCTCCTCCGGGGTCGCATCGTACGGCAGATGGAAGGACTTCACGTTCACGTACGACACGTGGAGCGCCCGGAGGCCCTCGATGGCCTGGACCCGAGGCAGGTTGCGCAGCGAGTAGGTGGCCACCCCGAGCTCGAACGAACGTCGGGCGTCACCCGAGCCGGAGCTCTCCAGCCTCGCGCCGCCGAGCCCCAGGCCAACGGCCCCGGCCCCCGCGGCCGCGAGGAAGTCCCGTCGGGGGAGCCCGCGCCCTTCTCGCCGCCCGTTCACACCACCGGCTCCCACCCCGGCTCGTACTCTCGCCCCCACAGGCTGGCCGCTCGATCCGACGCGTGGGCCAAGCGGCCGTTCTCCAGCTCGATCGCCTCGCCGGTGGCCTGGGCGATGTTCGCCACGTGGCAGAGCAGCTGGCTGGTGCGGGCATCGTGGATGGGGGCGTTCAGCTTCTCCTCCCCTCGCGCGGCGGCGAGGAAGTTCGCGATGTGCAGGTCGGTCAGGGAGCCGGCGCCGCGGGTATCCAGAGTGGCTTCGGCCTGGGGTCGCTCCCGCCGCTTTATCTC
>JARRLD010000276.1:0-5640 GCA_037387345.1 Gemmatimonadota bacterium | reverse complement strand
CGAAGGGACTCGAACCCCCAACCTGCTGCTTACAAGGCAGCTGCTCTACCAATTGAGCTACGCCAGCGGCCATGCCGTGGCATGGATACCAGGGGCGGAGCAGCCTCTCGCCGCACAGGTCGTGCGCCAGCGACGTAGACGGCCGACCCGCCCTACGCTGGCCAAGCTAACCCATCGTCCCCGGCTCTTCCACGGACATGCCCGTGACGCCACGGTCGAGTGCACCCCGGAGCAGTACGGAAGGACCTGCCCCACGCGGTATCATGCCCGACATTCCGCGGCCGGCTGGGCTGGGTTGCCTCGACGCACGGGTCCAGACGGAAGGATGAGTGCCCGAGGCCGAGTTCCTCGCGGCGGACGGCTGGACCTCCGCTACTCTCCCGGCATCAACCCCAGCTGTGTGAGCACCGCGACGTTGTCCCAGGCGGTCCAGGTCTCGGCGATCCGGCCGCCCTCGAACCGGTGCATCCCGAGGATCATCAAGTCCATGGTCTTGCCCGTGCCCGGGAAGGTGCCCATGGCGCCGGTCATGGTGCCACGCGCTCTGGTCCGCCAAGCCACGTGGTCGCCCTCGTGCACCAGCCAGTCGATCTCCTCGCGGTAATCGGGGAACGTCTCCAGACTGGCGCGCAGCCAGGCCGCCATGCTGTCCCGGCCGTGGATCTCCTGCAGGTCAGGGGGCATGGCCTGGCAGTGACGGACGTAGTGGGGTGCCAGCCCCTCGACAAAGCCGTCGATATCCCCCGCGTTCAGACACTCGAGCATGTGCCGGAGATGTTCCTCGTGTGCTCGTCGGGCGCCGGTCGTGACATCATCCATCTGGGCCTCCTGAGCTCCTGTCTCAATGCGACGCGTCGTAGGTGATGGTTCCCTCCATCTCCCACAGCGTCCAACCCGTGACGGAATGGGTGGTACCGATGTCGTGCCCGCTCCCAGATGCGCTCGCGAACCGACCAGTGCCCCCGGTCAGCGTGAACGCGTCACCCCAGACGACGTTGCCGTCTGCCATGAGCTCGCCGGTGCCTCCGTCGTACGTGCCCCGGAGCTCGTCGCCGTTGGCCGCGACGAAGGTCAGGTATCCGTCACCATAGTCGAAGGTAAACGCGCCCGTGGCCATGTCCACGTTCATCCGCGAGCAGTGCTCGAACCCGCCCGTGACCTTGCCGAGATGGGCTACCTGACCGACGGCGGCGAACCCCACGATGTAGTCCGAGGGGACGGAGCAACGGCCGTCGAACGTGCTGCGCTCCACGGGGAAGCCGGGCGCAAATACCTGGTGGATGATGTTCCCCGTCCCGCCGCCGTGGATGGGGACGGCATTCTCCGGCTGTCCCCGGAATGCGACTGCGCTCGCCGACTCGAGCCCCGCGATCTCGGGGGAGGAAACGTCCGTGCACGCCAAGAGCAGGGCGGTGCTCGTGGAGAGCAGCAGTGTAATGGATCTCGACATGGCGTGCCTCCTGTAGTCTGGGTCGATGCGCCGACCCCGAGAGCTTCCCCCCACGGTCCCCGTCGACCCCGTTGGGTTGCTGGCCCCATCCGGGGGGCTGCACGTATGTTGAATTGCATCTATCCGCGCGCTATCTGGCAGCTATCGGCGGCCTCTCGGCCCACGTCGAACCACGCCATGTACCGCTTGAAGCTTCTCGGTGGAGCGGTCCTGCTGGACGCGTCCGGCTCCGTGGCGGGCCGGTCCGGACAAGGGTACCAGCTTGCGCTTCTGGCCCTGCTGGTGTCTGCCGGCGAAAAGGGGGTCCGCCGGGACCGGCTGGTGGCGTACCTGTGGCCCGAGAGTGAAAGCGCGGCGGCCCGGCACCGGCTCTCGGACACGCTCTACGACCTGCGCCGGACCCTTGGTGAGGAGGCGGTGATCGCATCCGGTGAGACCCTGCGGGCGAGTCCGTGCTCGATCCAGGTGGACGTGCGGGAGTTCGAAGAGGCGGTCCGCGGCGGCGACCCCGCGGCCGCTGTAAGGCTCTATGAAGGCCCGTTCCTGGACGGGTTCCACCTGGACTCCCAGGACTTCGAGAGCTGGTTGCACGTGGAGCGACGGAGGCTGGCCGGGCTGTACGGTGGGTCCCTGGAGACCCTGGCCCGTGGCGCGGAGGGCGCAGGCCACCCCGCACAGGCCGCCGAGTGGTGGCAGCGGCTCCTGGCGGAGGACCCCTATCGGTCCCCAGTCGTGTTGAGCCTGTTGAAGTCACTGGTGGCAGCAGGCGACCCCGCCGCCGCGATCCGGCACGCCGACGCCCACACCCGACTGCTCCGAGGGGAGCTCGACGTGGACCCGCCACCAGAGCTCTCGGCGCTTGTCCGGCGCATCCGCGGCGCCGGGATTCCGGATGACGCCCGCTCCGTGGCAGTCCTGCCCTTCGTGAACGTCGGCGGTGACCCCGACACCGAGTACTTCAGCGATGGGGTCACCTACGACATCATCAACCGGCTCGCGAAGATCGCCGACCTGAAGGTCATCTCCGGCACCTCGAGCGCTCGCTTCAAAGGTACGGAGAGACCCGTGCGGACCATCGCGGCCGAGCTGGGAGCCTCGACCATCATCGAAGGGGAAGTCCAACAGGTCGCCGGCCGGGTGCGGATCAATGTCCAGCTCATCGACGCTCGGACCGACGAGCATCTGTGGGCCGATCAGTACGACAGGGAGCTCGGCGACGTATTCGCGATCCAGAGCGACGTCGCCCGGCACGTCGCCGATGGGCTCCGAGCCACGCTCACGGCAGCCGAGCAGGAGCGCATCGGGCGGGAGCCCACGGAGGAGATAGAGGCATACACCCTCTACTTGAGAGGGCGATCCCACTGGGTGAGACGGGGTGCCGGCCTCCACACGGCGCTAGACTATTTTCGCCGAGCTCTGGAGGTCGACCCCGAATACGCCCTCGCCCATGCCGGCGCGGCCGATTGTCATGCTCTGTTCGGGTGGTTTGGTGAGCTGCCGCCGAAGGAATCGTTTCCGAAAGCGAAAGCCGCTGCCCTTCAGGCGCTCGAGATCAATCCCGAGCTGGCCGAGGCCCGGGCGACCCTTGGCTTCGTCCGGGCCTTCCACGACTGGAACCCGGGGGCAGCCGAGTTGGAGCTCCGCAGGGCGATAGAGCTGGAGCCCGGGTACGCGCCCGCCCACTACTTCCTCTCCCCTGTCCTCCTCGTGACGGACCGCCGCGACGAGGCCATCGAGCGCAGCCGATTGGCTCTCGAACTCGATCCCCTGTCGCCCTTCGTCAACGCCCACTTGGGCTGGATGCTCATAGGAGCCGCTCGTCCGAAAGAAGCGATCATCCAGCTCGAGCGGGCCCTGGAACTGGACCCCGACCTGGCCATGGCCCACTGGCTGATGGGCTGGGCCCGGGTCTACGAATCCGGCCCGGAAGCAGGGATCCCACACCTGGACTCGGCAGTCCAGCGGTCCGGCCGGACTCCGTGGTTTCTGGCCCACCTGGGCTTTGCGTACGGTGTGGCAGGCCGGCCAGAGTCGGCGGACGTGTTGGAGGAGCTGGAGGCGCAGACGGCCACGCGGTACGTGCGGCCGCTGGCCCATGTGCTCGTCCACATCGGCAGGGGCGAGACCCCGCAGGCCCTGGACTGGCTCGAGCGGGCCTATGCGGAGCGGGACCCCTGGCTCGCCGCGCTGAAGATCGACCCTGCCTTTGACAGGCTCCGATCGGAGAGTCGGTTCGTTGACCTGATGGACCAGGTCGGGCTCTGGTGACCGCCGGGCATGAGTCCCACCGGGCCACCGCTACCGCGTCACCTTCCACCGCGTTCCCTCCGGTCCATCTTCGAGCACGATTCCTTTTGCCGCGAGCTCATCCCGGATGGCATCGGCCGCAGCGAAGTCACGGCTCTTGCGTGCCTCTGCGCGAGCCGAGATCTGCTCCTCGACCCACGCCGCCAGGTCGTCGTCCACGGCCCGGGACGCGTGAGCCACTTCGAGCAGGCCGAGCACCTCGTCCATGGACCCGAGAGCGTCGAGGGCTGCCTGAACCTCCTGGGCACCGGCTGTCCCAGCGCGGTCCAGCGCCGCATTCGCGCGGTTCACGAAGGTGAAGAGGGCTCCCATGGCATCGGCCGAGTTGAAGTCGTCGTCCATCGCGGCCCGGAAGCCCCCGACGGCCTCGGAAGCCAGGGCGTCCAGCCCCGCTGCGTCCCCTCCCTCGTCGGTGCTCACGCTCCGGAGGCGCACCTCGAAGTCCAGGAGCCTCTGCACCGCGGAGGCGGATGCGTCCAGGCCGGTCCGAGTGAAGTTCAGCTCGCTCCGATATTGGGCGCTGATCAACTGGTGTCGGATGGACGCCGGATCGTATCCTTCGTCCAACAGCTCCCTCACGGTGACGAAGTTGCCCAGGGACTTGGACATCTTCCGCCCGTCCACGACCAGGTGCTTGACGTGGAGCCAATAGCGCACGAATGGCTTTCCCGTGGCGGCTTCGGACTGGGCGATCTCGTTCTCGTGGTGAGGGAAGACCAGGTCTTCGCCACCGAGGTGGATGTCCAGCGTGTCACCCAGCTCACTCACGCTCATGACCGAGCACTCCAGGTGCCATCCCGGCCGGCCCCGACCCCAGGGGGAGTCCCATGCAGCCCCCGTGGCCTCGTCGGTCTCGGTGGTCGCCTTCCAGAGCGCGAAGTCCCGCGCGTCTTCCTTCTCGTAGTCGTCCTGGGCGACGCGGGCACCCACCCGGAGAGAGGAGGGATCGATCCCCTTCAGCTTCCCATACCCGGGGAACTTCGCGATGGAGAAGTAGACCGCCCCGTCGTCCGCCTGATAGGCATGACCGGACGCCACAAGGCGTTTGATGAACGCCACCATGGCCGGTACGTATCCGGTGGCCGTCGGGTACACGTCGGCCGGACGTACTCCAAGCGTGTCGGCGTCGGCGAGCATCGCCTCCCCGAACGGTTTCGTATACTCCCGGATGTCCACCCCCCGCTCCGAGGCACCGGCGATGGTCTTGTCATCCAGGTCCGTGATGTTCATGACGAACCGGACTTCGTAGCCCGACCACTCCAGATATCGATGGATGAGGTCGTAGGCCAGGAAGGATCGGTAGTTGCCGATATGGGCGTAGTCGTAGATGGTCGGGCCGCAGGCATAGACCCGGACCTTGCCCTCCTCCAGGGGCGCAAACACCTCTCTCGAGCGTGTCAGCGTGTTGTGCACGTGAAGTGCCATGCCTGCCTCGGGTCTCAGGGGGTCCGCACGATCTCCTGGAGGCGTCGCGCCAGCTCCTCCTCCAGGGCCTCGATACCCGGCGCCGGCTCGCCGCGTGAGGCAAGAACGTAAGGGTTCCCCGCCCGGGCCTCCAGCCGTCCCCGCAGCCAGGCTCGGCCGCCTTCGTCCGGAGTCAGCGCCAGGGCAGCCAGCAGGGCCTTGGATATCCACGGGTCGTCAGAACCGGAATCGGCATAGGCAAGGTAGAGACCCCGTGACAGCACCGGTGCGCCCAGACGCTCCCGAGCCACCTCCCCGGCGGCGAACAATCCAAGCGGGTCCGTCAGCCCCACCTCGGCGAGGGCGCCAAACCGCCGAAGGTCTCCCAGCAGCACCGCGGCGGAGGGATCCTGCTCGACGGGCAGGAGAACGCGCTCGGCGCTCAGGGCGTCTGCCAGCTCCTGGGCCTGGGCCAGCTG
>JARRLD010000275.1:0-5646 GCA_037387345.1 Gemmatimonadota bacterium | reverse complement strand
ATGGCCTGGTCGGCGTGCTCGCTGTTGCCCATCTCGACGAACCCGAAACCGCGGGGTCGCCCGGTGTCACGGTCGGTGATCAACTTGACTTCCGCGACCGTGCGCTCGTTCTGCTCGAACAGCGACCGCACCGCGGACTCGTCCGCGCTGAAGGGCAGGTTGCCGACGTACAATCTCGTTCCCATCTCTCAGACTCCTCGCTCCCCAGTGGAGAGCTTTCTTCGAGTTCCCGGCCCATGACTCCAACAACGGGTCAGGATCGGTGCCGAGGCGCGACGCACTTCGGCTCGGCTTCGGCACGGCAAAAAGTCGTTTCTGTACGATTGGTTGCGACCGGGAACCTGCAAGGACGGTACAGGCCGCAAGGCACCTTGTCAAGGCAGGCTCGACGAACTCCCCGGGGTGGTCCGGTCCGGGAGACTCGTGCGACTGCTTGTGGAGTCCCGTGAATCGCACGGAGCTGGCAGGATCACAACGGGTCGTGCGGATAGTCCGGCTTCCGGTGCTGAAATGACAGGATGGCGGGTTTCACCACTACGCCGGCGTCTACGTTCACTGCCCTCCGAATGGTCTCGTTCTGTTGCCAGCTTTCCCGGCCTGCCACCACCGAGGGGATATGAACGATCAGGGCGGCGGAGATGGAACGCGACGCGCTCTCCCAAAGATACGTGGGCGTATGATCGACCGCATAGTAGTCCACCCGTCCCACCTTGAAAATGGGCTCCCTGAACGTCGTGGGTTTGGCGAAATAGAACCCCATGCCTTCATCACAACTCACGTCGATGATCAGGCAGCCCGACCGCAAACAGGTCTTTTCAGCCTCCGTCACGAACATCAGGGGATTGTCGGGTTCCTGAAACGTCCCGTTGATGATGATATCGGATTCGTTGATGAGATCGATCAAGGGGCGCGTGGCACCGTCGTGTTCCACCACCAGCATGCGTGCCTCTTCCTCCCCGCCGGGCACGATTCGGACATAGTGGCAATCCAGCACTTCCTCCCGCACCTCGTGGTCGGGACGCTGGATACAGATCGTGATATCCCGGAAACCGTGGGCCTTGAGCGCGTAGATGGCCCCGCGGCTGACCGCTCCGAAACTGAGAATGATCACCTTGCGTTGATTGCCGTAGTGCCCGTCGATGCCCTTGAGTTGCAGCGCATGCAGCACCGCGCAATAGCCTGCCATTTCGTTGTTCTTGTAAAACGTGTGTCGTCCTCTCGTTCCATCGGGACTCCACACGAACATATCCTCGAAGGCGATGAGGGTTTGGCGGCGGTCTATGGCCGCCTGGGTGATCGGCCGCTGCTGTGCGCAGTGCGGATAGCCCCAGAGGATGCCCCCTTTCTTGAGCTCCTGCAGATCCGCGAGCATCGGCTTGTTCAAAATGACCGCGCCCAACTCCGCCAGGAGTTCGTGACGGGTGGCGATGCCCCCCGACTGATCGGCTATCTCCGCATCGGTGAGTTCGAACCGTTCCCCGTAGCCCTCCTCGAAAATCAACTCGCGACGCACGGACTCGGGCAGGCGCCGCAGATGTTCGGGATGGATGGGCACACGATGCTCATCGACCTTCTTGGACGTCCCGATGACTCCCAGGTTCAGTTTGCTCACAGCATTTCCTCGTTGTTGAGGCCACCTGGCCCGCGAATGGCGCGGTTCAACACGTCTTCTTCAGAGCCCCACGTCCGCTACCAGTTGACCAGGAACCAATGGATCTGTCCCCATTCACGGTTAACCCAAATCGCTAAAATATACCATTTCTTTGAGGCTTTCCGGTCGACATACTTTACTGAATACAGTAAAGTAGTGCCTTCAAAGGGTCGGAACACCGCTCGACACAACGGAGAGAAGCATGAAGCAGGCTCCCAGCGACGAACTCGATACCGGTACGGTCGCCGGTCGGCTCGACGAACTCTCCAGGGTGGTCCGTTCCGGGAGACTCGTGCGACTGCTGAAGGGCGAGGGGCTCAGCAAAAGCACGGTCGAGGAGCTACTGCGGCCCGAGAGCCTCTTGGCGCTGCGGGGGATCCTCACCGATCGCCTCTCCGGAACCGAGGAGGAATGACGGGGAATGCTCTGGAGACGCAACAGGCCAAAGTGGCTCATCGATCCGTCGAAGGTGGCGTTTGGCGCCGTGGTGGAACACGGCAGCCGAAACCTGAGCCGTTCCCACCTGAGAGTCCAATACCGTGGAGCATCCGGTCCGCGCTTCGTCCCGCTGGCGGAGTTCGTTCGACGTTGTCGGGAAGCCGTTCGAGACGGAGTCTCGCTCGACATCGAGCACCTCCTCCTCGCCCCGATCCTCATGCGCCACCACGCGAAGTTCTTCGATCACCTCACGGACTGGATCCCCGCCACTCGTCGCGCGCGCAGAGCGCGGTTCGAGCACCCGATGTCGCGCGATTGACGACCCGACCGGCGCCGTACCACGCGACTCGACGGAACCGCGAGAACGATCGGACCGGATCGATGAGGATGCACCAAGCATGTCACGCATGACGCTCGCCGACTCTCGGGAGCTGAGCGCAGTCTTGGCGCCCGTGTTTCACGACCTTCCCGACGGAATCATGGTGTCCGACAAGAGTTGACGAATCCTGTATTCCAATGCGGCCGCTCAACGGATCCTCGGTGTGGAAATGCTCGATCTGGATCCGGATGAGCGGGCACGGATCTTTGGCTGCCACCTCCCGGACACCGTGACCCCGTTCCCGTCCGGTCGGCTGCCGCTTGCCCGAGCCCTCTGCGGAGAGCTGGTTCAAGACGTCGAGATCTTCTTACGGAACGAAGGCGTTCCGGACGGCATCTGGATCAAAGCAAGCGCGGCGCCCCGGCGGGACGAGGACGGCAACGTGTCCGGCGGTGTGGTGGTTTTTCGTTCCATCACCCGCGAGAGGCAGTCTCTCGAAGCGATCCGACGTTTGTCGAGCGCCGTCGAGCAGACCGCCGATGCCGTCATCATCACCGATATGGAAGGCACGATCGAATACGTCAATCCGGGATTCGAGCGGATGACCGGGTACAGCCGAGAGGAGGTCGCGGGTCGCACTCCACGTGTTCTGAAGTCCGGCGAGCACGACCCCCGATTCTACGAGGACATGTGGAGCACCGTGCTGGGCGGGGGCGATTTCCGCGGAACCCTGCTCAACCGAAAGAAGAACGGAAAGCTGTTCCATGCCGAGCAGACGATATCGCCGGTCAGCGGCTCCGATGGCCAAAACGCGTTTCTCGTGTCGGTGCTGAAAGACATCACGGAGCGTCTGCAGAACCTGCAACTGCAGGTCGAGATGGATGTGGCGCAACAAGTGCAGCGACGGCTGTATCCGCGGAGCGCACCCCGCATACCGGGTTTCGACATTGCCGGCGCTGCGTTTCCGGCCACGACCATGTGCGGCGACCTCTTCGACTTCTTCCCGATGCCGGGCGATTGCCTCGGACTTGCGGTTGCCGACGTCTGCGGCCACGGACTCGGCCCCTCGCTTCTCATGGCCCAGGCGCGTGCTTATCTGCGCTCCGTGGCTATTTCGTGTTTTGACGTGGGTGAAGTGCTGCGCCGGCTCAACGAGATATTGGTCGTCGATTCCGACGTGCGAGACTACTTGACGCTACTGGTCGCGAGACTCGATCCTCGCGGTCGAACCCTGGCCTTCGCCAGCGCCGGACACGTTACGGGCTATTTGCTCGACCGAAACGGCAAGACCCGTGAGTGTCTTGAAAGCACCGGGATTCCTCTCGGAATGTTCGCCGGACGCGACTTCCGATCCGGACCGTCCATTCCGCTGAAGCGAGACGAGATCGTGGTTCTCTTCACCGACGGCCTCACGGAGATCGGGGAGTCCGAGGGAAACGCGTTCGGCACGGACCGGGTGCTGAAGTTCGTCGAGGATCATCGCCACGAATCTTCTTCCGACATCGTGCACGGTTTGTACAAAGCGACGAAGACCTTCGGGGGCACGAGCCTTCAGACCGACGACATCACCGTCGTCGTCTGCAAAGTCGAAGCTGCACCGTAAGAACGCGAGCCGGACGGAGGCCGACGCGTCATGTTCCGAGTCGGCGGTAGCCGACGAGCTTTCTCCGCTGTTCATCCCAGAGGCGGAACGACATCGACTTCAGGCTACGCCATAGCGTAAGAGGCTCGACTTCCCGGAACAGCGCGGTCTCGTTGTGGCATCGCTCCAGGTTGTAGTTGGGAATGGCCGGGCTCAGGTGATGGATATGGTGGAATCCGATGTTGCCGGTGAACCACTGCAGAACCCTGGGCAGCTTGTAGAACGAGCTGCCGTGGAGGGCCGCCTTCGCGTAGTCCCAGTCCTCGCGTCTTTCCCACTGTACGCCTTCGAATTGATGCTGCACGTAGAACAGCCAGACTCCCGCCGCCGCGGCGAACACGATCACCGGGAGCTGGATCAGCACGTAGGCCTTGATGCCTATGGTCAGACTCATCAGCACCACGATCGCCAGGAGTGCCCCGTTCGTCCAGTACACGCCCCGGCGTTCTCGTTTCCCGACCGCGCGCGACGGGAACCTCTGCTGGACCACGAAGACATAGAACGGCGCAATGCCGAACAGCACCAGAGGATTGCGAGCGATGCGGTAGGCGAGACGTTTCCAGCGGGTGGCCGCCGCGTACTCCCGCACGGTGAGCGTCCAGATCTCCCCCGCGCCGCGGCGATCCAGGTCACCCGACGTCGCGTGGTGCAAAGCATGTTTGTGCAGCCACTGGCGGTACGGGGTGAAGGTCAGCACGCCCGTGAGGAATTCGGTGAGACGATTCGCGCGTCGCGATCTGAAGAAGGAACCGTGTCCGCAGTCGTGGAAGATGATGAAGATGCGCACCAGAAATCCGGCGGCAACGACGGCAAGCGCGAGCGTGATCCAGTAGGAAATGCCCAGCGTCCAGATCATGAGCCCCCAGACGGTCAGGTAAGGCACCAGGCTGTTGGCGAGTTGCCAGGCGCTGCTGCGCAGGACCGGTTGTCGATGCCGGGCCACGGCCTGTTTCCAGGGCGATGATGGCAAAGGACTCTTGCAGGTTCTGTCTGACACTACCGATTCTCCAAAGGTGCCCGCCGCAGGTTTACTCATCGCGGAAATGGAGTGGATCTCTGAGGTTCTGTAGCGCGCGGTAGTAGTAGAGCGGCGTCGGTCGTTTCCCCTTGAACCGCAATGATCTCAGGAACCGGGCTTCCTCCTCGGCCAGGTCACCGCTCAGGGAGCGGTCCCGGAGGAACTCCTTCAATCCAGGCTCTTCGTCGACACGCTCGTCCAGCTCCCTTTCGACGAACTCGAGTCTGCGGGAGTGGCCCGGAGCCAGTCGTTGATTCAGCACGATCTCCATGGCGAAGCTGTTCAGATCGATATCCCAGGTTTCGATCAGCGGATCCAGAAAGAAGGCACAGTTCTCGACCGACACGGTCAACACGTCCGCATCCAGGAACTCGAGGACGAGGACACGCATCTGTTTGTAGCTGCGCCCGGTGCGTTTCGCGACCAGCTGGAGCCAGCTTTCATTCGCCAGCTCCTTCTTGGCTGCGCGCTTGACGGCGTCCAGGAGCTTCTGTGTGACCAGGTGCTCGAGAGCGCCGAAGGGCTCCTTCTCGAAGGTCGCACGGATCTGCCTCTCTTTGGCAGGGTTGCACTTGCGA
>JARRLD010000274.1:0-15609 GCA_037387345.1 Gemmatimonadota bacterium | reverse complement strand
CGGACAACCTCAATTTGAACGCGAACGCGAACCTGGTGCACACGTGGCAACCCGGGGGTCTGGGCTTCACCGCCACGACCTCGCTGGGCCTGCAGTACGAGCAGCGGGAGCAGGACATCGCGCAGATCCAGAACGAGGACCTCATCGTCGGGCAGACGAACATCGACGCCGGCACGAATCCCGGGGTGTTTCAGAGGCGGCAGCTGGTCAAGGACCTGGGAGTGTTCGCGCAGGAGGAGGTGCTTCTACTCGATGAGCGCCTGCTGCTGACGGCGGGCATCCGGGCCGACCGCTCCAGCAACAACGCCACCGTCGACGAATTCTTCTACTACCCCAAGATTGCGGGCTCCTACCGCTTCATCGATCTGGCGCCGGGGGTGCTGGATGAGCTCAAGATCCGGGCCGCGTGGGGGCAGGCCGGCAACCAGCCGGTATACGGCGACAAGTTCAGCAACCTCAACGCCGGCAATATCGCGGGCCTGCAAACGCTGAACATCTCCACAACGACTGTGGCCGAGGACCTTCATCCCGAGCGGCAGAAGGAGCTGGAGGGTGGATTCGACGCCACGCTCTTCGGGAATCGGGGCCGCCTGGAGGCGACCGCCTACGATCGTCGCATCACCGAGCTCCTCCTGCGGCGCGCGCTGCCACCCTCGAGCGGCTTCAATACCGCCATCTTCAACGGCGGGGTCATGAAGACCACCGGGTTCGAGGCGGCGCTCCAGCTGATCCCGATCGAGAACGAGATGCTCACGTGGACGTCCCGGGTCACCTTCTCCAGGGACAGGACCACCGTGGAGGAGCTGCCGGTGCCTCCGTTCCGCGCCGGCGGCTTCGGAACCGCACTGGGCGGCTTCCAGGTGGAGGAGGGGAAGAGCGCAACGCAGATCGTGGGGAGAGACACCACGGTGATCGTCGACGATCCGCGATGTGATGGACCGTGCCCGGTCGGCACACGCATCGTCACGGGCATCGGGGACGTGAACCCCGACTTCCGGATGGGCTTCTCCAACGAGTTCCGTAAGGGGCCCTTCAGCCTGTACGGCCTGCTGGACTGGCAGCACGGCGGGGACGTGGTGAACCTCACCGCATGGCTGTACGACCTGAGCCGGACGGCTGACGACTTCGCCGACCCGTGCAACGTTTCCGGGTGCCAGGAGGGCGAGACGCTCGGGGAGATGCGGTTGCGTCTCTATCCGGGGCGCACCAGCCGGATCTGGGTGGAGGACGGGTCGTTCGTGAAGCTGCGCGAGCTGACCCTTACCTACGACCTGCCCCAGGATCTGGTTCAGTCGTTGTGGAGCCGGGCCCGGTATCTGCGTCTCACGTTCAGCGGTCGCAACCTGCTGACCTTCACGGACTACTCCGGCATGGACCCCGAGGTCTCGAACTTCGGGAACCAGGCCATCGGACGGAACATCGACGTCGCCCCCTACCCGCCCAGCCGGAGCTTCTGGCTGTCGGTGGACGTAGGCTTCTGACCCCCGCCACGAGGAGAATTCCGATGAACGCGCAAGAAACGCTTCGCAGGGTCCTCGCGGTGGCCGCCGTGGCCGTGATGGCAGCCGGATGCAGCGATGACTTTCTGGTCCCGAACTACAACAACCCCGCCCGAGAGGACCTCACGGGCAATCCCACGAAGGCGACGATCTCCGCGGCGGTACGCGGAATCGTGAGAACGCAGCGCGGGCTCAAGGCCGGCATGGTCACCAGGCTCGGCGTGTGGGGCCGTGAGGGGTACGACCTTCGTCCCGAGGAGCCCCGACCCTTCACCGACGCCTTGATCGATCCCATCGACCCGGTCAACGGCGGCCAGTACTTCTCCGGCCAATACACGCAGATCACCCAGATCAACACCGTGCTGACGGCCCTGGAGAACTCGCCTCTGTCCGAGGCCGAGCGCAGAGCCGCCGCAGGCTTCGTGAAGACCATCAAAGCCGACGCCTTCTGGCAGACGGCCATGGCCAGGGTCGTCGAGGTCGGGCTCCCGCTCGATCCCAATCCCGACCCGATCGGTGACCTGACGCCGATCTCGACCAAGTCCGAGGTCTGGTCCTACATCAACGGCCTGTACGACGAGGCCATGGCGGACCTCCAGGCGGGCGGCGGGTCCTTCCCGTTCGAGCTACCCTCGGGCTTCGATGGATTCAACACGCCCGCGAGCTTCGTCCGGGCCAACCGGGCCCTCAAAGCCGTCGCCCTCAAGTACCAGGGCGATTGGTCCGGCACCCTTGCCGCGCTGCAGGGGTCGTTCGTGGATCCGTCCGGCGACATGGACATGGGGGTCGCGTTCAACTACAGCACGATCTCGGGCGATGGCACGAACGGGCTCTATGAGAGCCCCTACCACCACGCGCACCCCCGGGTGCGAGATGGCGCCCAACTCCAGGCGGACGGCTCCGTGGACCAGAGGGTGCAGGATAAGCTGGCTCCCGAGGGGGCCTACAATCTGTTCGGGGTGACCGTCTTCGACGAGATGGACGTCTACAAAGGCCTGTCGTCGCCGATGCCGTGGGTGACCAACGACCTTCTCCTCCTCATCCGCGCGGAAGCGAATCTGGCTTCCGGCAACTCGGCCCAGGCGCTGAGTGACGTGAACGCGGTGCGAATGGCCGATGGGAATCTGGAGCCCCTTCCGGCCGACTTCGGTGGGGATCTCCGTGCGGAGATCCTGTACAACAAGCTGCTCTCGCTGCTCTGGGAGGGCGGCTTCCAGTACTTCGACTATCGCCAGTATGGCATCCTGGACCAGCTTCCCAGGGCCGCCCCGAACCACGGGGTGTATCCCGGGTTCCCCTATCCCGTAAACGAGTGCCTGGCCAGGGATATTATGGACCAGGTCGAGTGTACTACCTACTTCGCGAGCTGAAGACGAAGCGATGGGGTGGGGGGCGCGAGCGCGCTCCCCGCCCCGGGGGAAGTGATGGCATGCGAAGCGCAACATGGGTGCTCGCCGCCCTGATCCCCTTCTCAGGGGGGGTGGCAGGCCAGGAGCAGACACTGCGGGGACGCATTCTCCCGACCGAGGTCGGCGTTCCCTGGGCCGGCGCTGCAGTGGGAGTCGGGGAGACGGGCCGGATGGTCTGCGCCGACTCAAGGGGCAGGTTCGAGTTGACGCTGCCCGTGGATGCGGAGACCCACATCTGGGTGCGCCCGGTGGGCTTTCCACCGACGGAGCTCACGGTGGTAGCGGCCGACGACGAGATGCTGATCCCGTTGGAGCAACACGTGGTCCATCTCGAGGGGGTCGTGGTCACCGTCTACGCCCAGACCGTCCCCCCGGGTTCGCCCTACGGAGCTACCGTGCTCGACTCGAGTGACGTGAACCGGGTCCCCGGAGAGCTCGCGGGCAATCTGGCGGGCAAGGCCCCCGGTGCCGTCGTGTCGCAGAACTCGGGGGCGCCCGGAGGAGGCTTCCAGGTTGCGCTGCGAGGCGTGCGGACGTTGCTGGGCAATGCGGAGGTCCTGGTGGTGGTCGACGGGGTTCCAACCACCAGCGTGTCCGTGGGCACCGGCACCAGCGCCGTCACGGGCTCGAGGCCCGACGAAGAGGACCGGAGCAACCGCCTGGCGGACCTCAACACGCTGGACATCGCGCGCGTGGAGATCGTCAAAGGAGTCGCCGCTGCCCAGCGCTACGGGCCTCGGGCGGCGAACGGCGTCATCGTCATCACCACCCGTACGGGCCAGCTGGTGGAGGCCGAGCCGGAACAGGACCCCTCGCTGGCGTGCTACCTCCCGGGAGGTGCGGCCTAGCACGGTCGCCACCCGCGGCGAGCTCCGAGCCGACGGGCCGACGGGGGCCTATCGGCGCGAGGGTCGGTGGGTGCACTATTCCCCGTCCGGAGACGCCGTCTCGGACCTCGAAGAATATCCCCGTGGGATTCGATCTCCCGAATATCCTATGAGCACAACGTCCGGAAGGCTCTCGTTCCTCGACCGCTTCCTCACGCTGTGGATCTTCCTGGCCATGATCGGGGGGGTCGCCCTGGGCTACGCCTGGCCCGATGCCGTCCGGGCGCTCAACGAGCGCACCCAGATCGGCACCACGTCGCTGCCCATCGCCATCGGCCTCATCCTCATGATGTATCCGCCTTTGGCGAAGGTCCGATACGAGGCTCTGGGCACCGTGTTCCGACACCCGCGCGTGCTCACCCTGTCGCTGTTCCAGAACTGGATCGTGGGGCCGGTGGTGATGTTCGTCCTGGCCGTGCTCCTGCTCCCCGACCTCCCCGAGTACGCCGTGGGCGTCATCCTCGTGGGACTGGCGCGGTGCATCGCCATGGTGCTGGTATGGAACGACCTGGCCGACGGGGATCGCGACCTGGCCGCGGGGCTGGTGGCGTTCAACGCCATCTTCCAGGTTCTGTTCTACGGTGTGTACGCGTGGCTCTTCCTCACCTTCCTCCCCCCCGTGTTCGGCCTCGAGGCCGTGACGGTAGCGGTGGGGATGGGCGAGATCGCCAGAACGGTGGGGATCTATCTGGGGATCCCCTTCGCCGCGGGCGTGATCACGCGCCTCGGCCTGGTGCGAGCCCGGGGGCGGGAGTGGTACGAGGCGTCATTCATTCCGAAGATCTCGCCGGTGACGCTGGTGGCGCTCCTCTTCACGATCGTCGTGATGTTCTCCCTCAAGGGCGACCTGATCGTCACACTCCCCATGGACGTTCTGCGGGTCGCCGCGCCGCTGGCGGTCTACTTCGCTCTGATGTTCCTCATCACGTTCTTCGTGGCCCGTGCCGGGTGGATCGGGGCACGGTATCCCCAGAACACCACCGTATCCCTCACGGCAGCGAGCAACGACTTCGAGCTGGCCATCGCCGTGGCGGTGGGGGTGTTCGGCATCAATTCCGGGGCAGCGTTCGCGGCAGTCATCGGCCCGCTGGTGGAGGTACCGGTCCTCATCGGCCTCGTGAATCTGTCGTTGTACTTCCGGCGGCGTCCGCTCGGAACATAGATCCGGTCGTCGGGAACCATCAGAGCGAGGTACGGCATGGGGACAAGCCAGCGCCGGAGCGAGGCGAGGGAGCGGCTTGTCCGGGGGGCGGGACGCGGGCGCGGGCGCCGCGTGCTCGTGCGGTTGGCCACGGTCACGGTCGTTTCGCTGGCGGCGTACCAGGTGGCCGGGTTCCTGACGCTCGAGCTCAGGGTCCGATCCACCACTCCGGGTGCGGAGGTGGCAACGCCGTTTCCGGACGCTTCGGACGAGGTGGTCACCGGCGTCTTCTCCGTCCACTCCGGGCGATCCCACGACGCGTTCGGCTCGTTCGAGCAGGTGGCCGTGGCCGCCAGCTCGGCCGGGCTCGATTTCGTCTACCTCGGCGACCATCCTCCCGACGACCGCAGGCCCAACCTGTCCCCCGTCTCCACCGACTTCTTGGACGGAGTGCTCATCGTGCCCGGCCAGGAGCTCGTGGCGAACGATGTCGGGCGCGTCCTCGCCATGGGTCTGGATACGACCTTCCGGGGCTGGACCGGCGGGGAGGCTTCGTTCGCCGGACTGATCCAGGACCGCGACGCCGTCGCCTTCGTCGTGCACGGGCGGAGCCCGAGGGACGGAGAACGGTGGAAACCAGGGTCGATCTCGGGAATCGCGGGGTGGGAGGTCGTCGACATGTCGGAGACGGCCAAGCGACGCCTGAACGAGCCGTGGGCACTGTACCACCTCGGCACGTTGGTCACGGGACTTACCCTCGGGTTCGGCGACCGCGGCCTGCTTCACCTCACCCGCGACGGGTTCGACATTCCCAGCGTCGCCGCCTTCGACTCCCTTCGCATGCAAGGCCCTCTGACGGCGACCGCGGGCCTGAACCACCACCCCAAGATGCTTCTGCGTGGTCGCCCGTTTCCGCCGTACGAGCCGTTCTTTCGGACTTTTCTCAATCACCTCCTCTTGAATGGACCGCTTCCGGAAGAGCCGGAGCTCGCCGAGGCTGCGGTTACCGACGCCGTCCGGAGCGGTCGGGTCTTGATCTCCTTCGGGGGCGGGGCCGATGCCCGTCGGTTCCGGTTCGAGGCCCTGCGCGACGGGCAACGCATGGCCGAGATGGGACAACGGGTCCAGTTCCAGGCGGGCGTCGTGCTCAGGGCGGGATGGGGAGGGCCTGCTGGCGGCCGAGTCGTGTATCGCATCCTGAGGGATGGACGCGACGTCGCCTTCGTGCGTGGGCGCGAGCTCGAGTGGGCCGTGCGTGGCCCCGGCATCTACCGCGTCGAGGTCTATCGGTACGCTGCCCGTGCTGGATCGCTGTTCGCCGGGCTGAGGCCCTGGCTGTTCACGAACCCCATCGAGCTCGCCGGCCCCTCGAGGCCCATGGAGGCCATCGCGAAACGCTCCACAGCGGGCTTTCCCGCGCAGCGGCCTGGCGGGTGAGCCGGCAGACCTCCATCGGACCTCTGGGGCCCGGGCGTGCTCGTCGGCTCGCGTCTCCGATGCTCTTCGCGGGCCTCGCGTCGATCGCGCTCGCGGCGGGAGCGGGGGCGCAGCTCCGCCCGCTGGACCCCCTCGACTGGCGCGATCTGGAAGGTCCGCCGATCTCGGCGAGCCTGGGGGCAGACCTCTTCTTCGACCAGCGGGCCTCGCTGGCAGGCACCAGCGGCCGACTGTTCCAGCTCGCGGTCTTCCGCGTAGTCTGGCGCCTGGACAGGGTGGCCGTAGCCGTGTCCGGCACACCGGTCCGGGTATTCGACGACCGTGATGTCTTTGCCTCCCCCGCCCAGGGGGCGCTTCCGGCGGAGGACGGCCGTCGCATCGACGCGGGCGACATGCGCCTGTCCACGCTCGTGCGCCTGAACCGCTCCGACGCTCTGATCCAGGCCTCGCTTCGCTTCGGCGTCCGACTCCCGACCACAGACGAGAGGATCGGGTTGGATCGCGATCAGACCGACTTCTTCGGGACCCTCGGCGGTCGCGTGCATCGCGGTCGGATGGACCTCAGCGGCGAGCTCGGCATCGGCATCCTCGGCTCCAGGGCCGGCATCGATCAGACCGACCCGCTCCTGTACGGACTGAGGGCCATGGCGAAGGTCGGCGCCGTGAGCCCGTTCGTCGAGCTCACCGGACAGCACGACACGCGTGAGAACGGACCCCGCCGGGGAACGGAGGACCTGGGAGAGATCCGGGTCGGCGCGCGTGTCGGTTCGGAAAGCTGGCTGAGCGTCGCCGCCGTGAAAGGCCTGGCGACCTTCAGCCCCGGCTTCGGCCTCAGAGTGCGCCTCGGACGCGGATTCTGACGGCGTAGGTGCCTGGGTCATGTGTGCCACGGGACGACTGCCCGGCACCGCGCCGTCAGGCGTTCGCCTCTGGAGCCTCCTGATCCAAATCCGCTGAATCGCGTAGGTGCGCAAGCGAGGGCCGGTAGTGGTCCGCCATCCGTGTACCCTCGGACAGGTCCACGCCGCTGATCTGCTCGATGAGCTGGATGAATGACGGGACATACCACGCTCGCCGATCCCGAAGATACGTCTGGGCTCCCGGCAACGAGACGAAGTCCCCGATGATCGCGGTGACCGACGCCCACATCTCGTCGTCCAACGCCCCCTCGCTTCGCAGGAGGAACTGCTGCTCGAACCCTCGAAACAGGCTGTTCATGAATCCGCGGAACCTCGTCTGGTCCACGGGATCGAGAGAGAGCAGATCCCCTGCCCCCTGGTGGAACAGCTCGGCCAGGTCACGCGTCGTTGCCGCCGCAAGCGAAGCCTCGGTGATTCTCACGGCCAGCTCCCGGCTCGCGTCCAGTCGGGCCTGTCTGGTGCTGGTACGCACCTGGGCCGCCAGGTAGAGCAGCGATAGCACGACCCCGATCGCGCTGAGGAGCTCAGCGACGGCCGCAATGGCTTGCCAGTTCATGGAAGACTCCTCAGGTGCGGGTGCCAGGAAACCGCTCACGATACCGTGCACTCAGCGCACGCGCGCTCCCACCACCTCGCCACCGCCCTGAAAGAGCGTCAGCGAGGCTGCCCTGCCTGTCTCTTCGACGTGGAAGACAATCCGCACGTCGTCGTCGAAGTCGGGAATGAAGGTGTGCTCCCCCTGGAAGCGTAGTTCGGTCACGCCCTGCCCGGTAGCCTGTGCCTTCAACATCCCGTCCTCGCCGAAGACCCTGAGCACGAGCGTGTTCTCGCCCATGGCGAGCTCGTATTCGCCTGCGTACATCTCGATCTGTTCCGCGGTGAGCGGGAGGTTCTTCACCACGATCAGGGGAAGACCGAGCGCCGTGCGGGCCAGCGCTTCCTCCAGCCGTCCGGGGTCGCCGCCACCCGAGTTGGTGAGCACCACGGTGGTGAGCCGGTCGTCCGGGTAGTGCGCCAGGTAGGTGACGAATCCGTTGATGCCGCCGCCGTGGGCGACCGAGCGGTGCCCCTCGATCCCGCCCAGGGCAAGCCCGAAGCCGTAGGGCCTGGTCTCGCCGCCGGACAGGACCGTGGGCGTGGTCATGGTCTCGAAGGAGGTGGAGCTCACCACTTCCCCCCCGTGGAGCAGACGGGTCCACTCCACCAGGTCCCGCACGGTGGAGCACAGGGCTCCCGCGGCCCCGGGCGCGCCCATGCCGATGTACTCGGCGTTGTGCAGCTCGCCCTCGGGATAGGCGTAGCCTTCGGCCCGGAAGGGGAGAATGCGGTCGGTGTCGCAGTAATACGTGTCGCGCAGGCCCAGCGGCCTGACCAGCTCGTCCTCGACGTAGCGTGGGTATGGGACGCCCGTAACCTCGGCGATGATCACGCCCAGGAGGTAGTATGCGCTGTTGTTGTACCGGTACTGCGCGCCGGGCTCGAAGTCGAAGGGGAGCTCGTCGAACAGGTCGATGAGCTCCTGGTCGGCCATGTCCAGCGCCGCCTTGCCCCAGAAGTCCTCACCAAGCCCGGTGTAGCTCTTGATGCCCGACGTGTGGTTGAGGAGATGGCGGAGCCTCACGTCGTGGCCCTGGGTGGGATAGTCCGGCAGGTACTCGGTGATGGGGGCGTCGAGATCGACCAGGCCTCGCTCGACCAGCCGCATGACCATGGACGAGGTGAACTGCTTGGTGATCGATCCGATCCGGAACAGGGTCTCGGGCCGGACCGCCACTGCGAGATCATCAGGTGGGCCAGGCTGTCGGAGACCTTCTCGAGGCGCTCGAGGTCGAGGTCGTTCTGGGCGTGGAGGGGGACGGCGAAGACGGTTGCGAAGAGCAGGAAGAGCGCTGGAGGGCAGATGCGTCGTGACATGGGCAGGTCCGGAGGCTCTCGGGTCCGATGGCAGGCTCGGGATGTGCAGCCGAATCTACCGGGGCTGCGGGGGCCGACGCGAGGCCGCGCGCGCTGGACCCACTACCGGTCCGACCGCCACTGGACGCTGGCGCCGTACCAGCGGACATCACCCAGAACCTTGGCCTCCGCAGTGAGCACCAGGGTCCCGAGGTGGAGGCTCACGGTGGGCACGAGGTCCCATTCGTCTTCGTCGCGGAAGAAATACCCCGCTCTCGCCCCGATCCCGAGGCTCGAGACGGTCAGGCCGAACCCCAGCAGCACCTCGGCCTGGTTCAGGTCGGGGATCTCCGGGTCACCCTCCGTCGCGGGATCCTTCCCTCGAAACCGCGTCCATCCCACGCCCAGCGAAGACCACGCCCCGCCGGACGAGGCCCAGGAGGTCCAGGTCACTCCGTACCCGCGCTTGTGGGTGTCGGCCAGGCCTTCGTAGGGAATCGCGTATCGGAGTCCAAAACCGGACGCAGGCGCCTGGGCTGCAGCCGTGGCGGACAGGAGGAGGACAGACCACGCCACCAGGGCGAGGGTCCGGATCAGCCTTGTCATGGGGCTCCCGCGGCGGTATGCCGGTTCGAGGTGGGGCGAGCGTTCTTGCCGGTGCTCCGAAGTAAGGTCGCGGAGCCAGGTTTGGAGGAAAAGTGCGCCTCCACTCCCCCACGGACTCTCTCGACCGGAGGCCGTGGGGACAGACGCCGGCAGCCCGGCAGAGCTCGCCCGGCGTGTTCACGTTCCGGTCGCACTCGCTCTGGGGCACCGGCATCACCTGGTACTTCACCGGCTCGCCGAAGCGCTTCAGGTCGTTCCAGCGCACCCCCAGCGCGAAGAGCTCGTAGCGCCGCTCCTTCAGGATCTGGTCCAGGACCGCCGCCTGATCCGGCAGATCGCCGGCGTCGAGCGCGGGCAGGCAGGCCACGGGCTCGTCCAGCGCCGACGAGCAGGGCTCACGAACGTCGTTGATGAGTCCGATGGCCGTGTCGAGGTTTCCATTCCTGGCCTGGACCTCGGCCATGATCAGGCGCATCTCGTCGGGGAATACCGCCGGGATGGACACGTCGCTCGCCGAGTACCGGGCGTGGGCGTCCAGCGCCACGTTGGCTCCCTGGATGTCGGCCTCGGTGGCCCAGTACGCAACCCGTTGGTCGCCTGCCTCGGCGTCCAGCCGGAACGAGTCCTCGGGCCGCATCTCGGTGGAGTTGCCGCCGTTCACCCACAGGTTCCAGAGCGGGTTCACATCGTTGGCCGTGAAGCGGAAGTGCGACATCGAGCTCAGGTTCACGCGGCCGGCGGCGGTCATCGCTTCGTCGTTCCGCCCGAAGGCGAGGGCGAAGCGGGCCGTCATGGCCTCGACGAGCTCCTCGAGGTCGAGACCCGGTGCGAGGATCTCGTCGTTGAAGGCCGCCGAGGGCGGCGTCGACTGGAGCTGCTGACGCGCGGCGTCCAGGAGCGTGAAGACCCGCTCGATGCCCGCCTCACGCGTGGCGAACTCGGGCGAGGGCTGCGTCGGGTCCACGTCGAGGGGAATGCGCTCGTAGATCATGAGCAGGCTACCGAACGCTATGGCCTTGTATGTGTTGGCCAGGGCGACCACCCCGCTCTCCGTCGCCGCACCCATGCCCACCTCGGGGGCCGACTGAAGCAGGACGTTGGCAATCTGGACGACATCGTACATGCCCGCCCACGGCGCCTCGGAGTTGTTGGTGCTGTTGTCGAACTCCGTGCCACCGATGTCGACCTGCTGGATCCATTGGAAGGTTCCTGCCCCGGCTCCCACCTCGTCACCCACCAGGGCCGACACCATGATCGGATCCACGATCTCGTTGCCGTATTCGGCCTGGAGACCCACGGCGATCTGGAGCACGCCGGAGATGGACCCGACCACCTCGGTCTCGGTGGGGTTGTTGGGATCGGTCAGGTCGAGGTCGCAGGCAGTGAGCGCCAGCGCGCCGACCAGGAGAGCCGGCAGGACCGTGCCTACGCGATTCTTGCGATTCATGGTCGGCTCCTCAGAAGACGAACCGGAGCCCGAGGCTCCAGGTCCTGGCGTTCGGGTAGGTCGCGAAGTCGACGCCACGGGCCACGGTGTTCAGCCCGAACATGTTGACCTCGGGATCGTAGCCGGAGTAGTCGGTCCAGGTGTGCAGGTTCCGGCCCTGGAGCTCGACCTGGATGCCCTCGACGCCGAGGCGCTGGGCGACGTCGTCCTCCACGTCGTAGCGTAGCGTCACGTTGCGCAGCTTCACGAAGCTGGCGTCCTCGAGGTAGGCCTCCCAGATGCCCTGGACGCGACTGCGGTACGCCGAGGTGATCTCCCCACGGAGCAGCTGGTCGTAGAGGGGCCCGGCGCTGAAGATGTCCATGATCCGCTGGGTCTGGTTCCAGACCTCGTGTCCGAACTGCCCGTCCAGGAGCACCGACAGGGTGAGGCGCCGTCCCACACGGAAGTCGTTGGCGATGGAGAGCGCGTAGTCGGGCCATGGGTTTCCGACGATCAGGTCATTGGGGGACTCGACCGGTCCCACATCGTCCATGACGATGCTGCCGTCGGCGTTCCGCTCGTACGCGTCCATACGGAACACGCCGATGGGATAGCCCTGCTCGACCCAGTTGTTGTATCCCGAGCCGAAGGGGTCTACGGCCAGGCTGTCGACGATGTTCTTGTTCCGGGAGTAGATGACCTGGGTGCGCCACCCGAAGTTCTCCCGGTCGACGTTCACGGTCTGAAGCTCGATCTCGTCGCCCCAGTTCGACATCTCCCCCACGTTCTGCAGGATGCTGGCGTAACCGGTGCTGGGCGAGAAGGGCCGGTTGAGGAGCAGGTCCTCGATGAACTGGTCGTAGTGGGTGAATTTCAGCCCCACCCGCTCATCCAAGAGCGAGAGATCGAAGCCGGCCTCCCACTCGCGCTGCCGCTCGGGCTTCAGGTCGGGGTTGCCCGCCTGGCCGAGCGGGACCAGACCCAGGCGCCCGACGTTGTTCGTCGTGCCGTAGCGGGCAAAGCGCGCGTAGGCGTTGCCCAGCGTGGGCTGGTTGCCGGCGTACCCGAGGGCGGCGCGAAGCCGTAGCTCACTGACGGCGTCGGGCATCGCGTCGAAGAAGGACTCCTCCGACATGACCCACGATGACGAGAGTTTGGGATAGAGCTGCCAGCGCTCGTCCTCACCGAACGTGGACGAGGCGTCCCAGCGGAGCCCCCCCTGCAGGAAGATGCGGTCCCGGAAGCCGATCTGCTGCTGCACGAAGTACCCGAGCGTCGTGGCCTCAACTTGTCCCTCGCTGGCGGACTGCACGGCACCGCGCACGAGCTCGGTGCCGGGTGCCAGGTCCGTCGCGCCGAGGTTCAGGTTCTGGACCTTCTCGAGGGTCGCGTTCACTCCGACGGACGTGGTGAGGTCGAGGTCGCCACCGTAGGCCCACTGGTAGTTCGCCACGATGTCGTTGTTGATCAGGCTGCTGCTCCGGTTCACCGACTGGGCCGAGCCTGTCGGCGCTCCGGTGGCGCCTCGGGGGATGAAGAGCGCCGTCTCCATCTCGGTGTTGTCGTACCCCAGCCGCCACTCGGTCGAGAGGCCTTCGGTGGGGTTCGCACGAAGCTGGAAAGAGCCCACGAAGCGCCGGATGTCCTGCGGCGTCGCCCAGTCGTCGACCACCGAGAGGGGGTTCGCGAAGACGAAGGCGTCGTTCACGTACTCACCCGTCTCGGGGTCTTTCTCGGCGAGGTCCACGGTGGTTGGGGTGAACACGATGGACGTCAGGAGGCCGCCCGTGCCGTTCTCGCCGTTGATCTGAAGGTCCGTGTGACTCCTGATCACGTTGGCGCCAACAGCCACCTCGAGCCAGTCGGTGATGCCCTGGTCCAGGTTCAGGCGCAGGTTCAGCTTCTCGTGGCCAGACCCGATCTCGATGCCCTGCTGGTCGAACCAGTTCGCCGACAGGTAGTACCGGGTGTCCTCGGCGCCGCCCGACACGGAGATATACGAGTCGCTGCTCCACGCGTTGCGGAAGACCAGATCCTCGTGGTTGTAGCGGGTGACCGGGCTGCCGTCGGTGTCGACCGGGGTGAGGGCCCAAGGTAGTTGGGTTGCCAGGTCGCTCCGCTGCGCCTTCGAGGAGACGACGAAGCGGGGCGCGCCTCGCTGCCCGCGCTTGGTGAAGATCTGCACCACGCCGTTGTTGGCGCGGGAGCCGTACAGGGCGGCCGCTGCCGCACCCTTGAGGATCTCGACCCGCTCGATGTCGTCCGGATCGAGGTCGGCGAGCCGGTTCGACGGATTCGAGCGGTAGCCCACGTTGATCTGCTGGTCACCGTTGTTGTCGATGATGACGCCGTCGACGATGAAGAGCGGCTCGGCCCCGCCGGTGATGGAGCTCGTTCCGCGAAGCCGCATGGAGACGCCGCCCCCCGGCGTTCCGGTGTTGCTGATGATGGTGGCGCCCGCGACGCGGCCCTGGAGCGCCTGGTCGATGGTGGAGACCGCCGCGTCCGAGACGGTCCCGGCGTTGACGGTCGAGACCGTGGTCCCGAGAGCACGTTTCGAGGTGGGACCCGCGACACCGGTCACCACGATCTCGCCCAGCTCCAGCGCCCGCTCCCTCAGGAGGAAGTCCGGCGCCCGGACGAGCATCTGGGAGCCCAGCGTGATCTGCTGGGTTCCGGCCTCGCGGCCGATGTATTGGACGCGGAGTGTGTAGGTCCCGGCCGACAGGGGCGCCCGGATGCTGTAACGGCCGGTCTGATCCGCGAGGGCGCCGTAGGAGGTCCCCTCGACGCTGATCTGGGCACCGGATATCGGCGTCGCCGTGACCGCGTCGAGGACCCGACCGACGATGGTGTAGTCCTGCGCGGCCGCGGGAGACGGCCCTGCGAGCAGGGTCATCGCCGCGAGCGCCAGGGCTCCGTGGACAATGGAACGGGGGTTACTCATTCTGCTCTCCCGAGGAGGGTTGTTTCGGGGGAACCGGCCATGGGCCGGTAACGGGGAGCTTCCGGCATAACACTACCCCCTTTTGAGACGGGGTGGAAGATGGGTGGAGGGGTAGAAGTACGGGGCCTCCCCTGATACGCCCGGCTCCACGACGTGCTTACACACATGCGGTCCTCTCGGATGGCCTGGATCTCGTCGTTCCCCCAGGGATCAATCCCCCGCCCTGATACTTCGACCTCGAGCTCCACTCGACGTTCGAAGCCCCGGATCTTCAAGTCGCCCGTGCGCATGTCCGTCGCGGAACCATGTCACCCGGGGGTGTATCCGCGTGACTGGGACAGTGAGGAGTTCATGCGCGAGGCCCATCGCCTCCCCGGCTTGATTCGACTCTCGTCGGGCCTATTATGCCAGGAAATGCCCAATCCCGGTCTCATCGAACGCCTCAAGCGCGCCCGCGTCGTTCAGGTGCTGGTGGTGTACCTCGGCGCCTCCTGGCTCATCCTACAGTTGGCGGATGTACTGCAGGAGGCGGTCGGACTGCCCGCGTGGGTGTCGGGCTTTTCCGTCCTGCTGCTCCTCATCGGCCTGGTCGTCGTCCTCGCGACGGCCTGGGTACAAGCCAAGCCCGGCACCACCGCTCGCGAGCGAGCGGGCGAGATCCCCACGGATTGGGAGATCGCTCCGGCCGACGTCGTCGCAAGCCTTCGGCGGGGGAAGCTGCCCCACCTGACCTGGGCAAGAGCGCTCTTCGGCGGCGTCCTGGCGCTCTCGCTCCTCTTCGCGGGGGCGGGGGTCTACGTCCTGTTGACGGGTGAACGAGCCCTCTTCAGCCCTGCCGGGCTGGCGGCGGATGAGGCCGCGACCGGCATCGCCGTGCTCCCCTTTTCGGCGACCGGGGAGGGGATGGAGTTGTGGCACGAGGGCATGATGGATCTGCTCTCCACGGCACTCGACGGCGTTGGGAGCTTCCGCACGATCGACAGCCGGACCGTGATGGCGCGGTGGCGGGAAGCGTTGAACCACTCGCAGGTCGCGACGCTCGAGCAGGCGCTCACCGTGGCCGGCCGCACCGGGGCCCGCTACGGACTCGTCGGGAACGCCGTCGCGCTGGGCCGCGACGTTCGCCTGAGCGCGGACGTCTACGATCTGACCAACGGATCGAAGGTGGCGCAAGGAGCCGCTGAAGGATCCGCGGACAGCGTGCTGGCCGTCGCCGACGACCTCGGGCTCTCCGTCCTCCAGGAACTGCTGGCCACCTCCGGGACGCAGCTCGTGGCGCCGCAGCGCATATCGGCGATCACGACCTCGTCCCTTGAGGCCATGCGTGCGTTCCTCCAGGGTGAGAAGGCCTTTCGCAGCGGAGATCTGGCCGAGGCAGTTCGCCGCTACGAGGAGGCGGTGGGGGCCGACTCGACCTTCGCCGTGGCGCTCTACCGGCTCG
>JARRLD010000273.1:0-6025 GCA_037387345.1 Gemmatimonadota bacterium | reverse complement strand
GTAACCTGGAGGGCTCCTGGAACGCGCTCGGCGGCGGGGATCGCAAGGAAGCCCGGTTTCAGCTGTCGGGGGTCACCCCGAGCGCCTGAGCCACCAGCGCATGTTGATGGCGGACGACCCGGGGCTGGTCGGATGCGGGTGTCGGATCCGCTACTTCCCCGAGGCGGAGGTCACCGACGGCGGCCGCCGCTACGAGGCGTGGCTGAACGATGCGGTCTCCAGCGAGCAGATCGCCCGGGACATCTTCGTGGAGTGCCCGCTCGCTCACCCCACGTTCTTTCTTCGCTCCGACGCCGTGGAGGCCGTCGGGGGCTACAGGGACGTGGCCTGGGCGGAGGACTACGATCTGGTTCTCCGCCTGTGGGAGGAGGGTGGACGGTTCGCGAAAGTACCCAGGGTGCTCCTTCAGTGGCGGGAGCGTACCGATCGCCTCTCGCGGACCCATGGCCGCTATGCGCTGGAAGCCTTCGTCCGCTGCCGGGTCCACTTCCTCGCCAGAACGCTGCTGCGGGAGAAGACCGGAGCGGTCATCTGGGGGGCCGGCCCGGTGGGAAAGGGATTCTCCCGGGCGCTGGGCGAGTTGGCCGTTCCGGTACGGGCCTTCGTCGAGGTGGATCGCCGCAAGATCGGCCAGGTGATCCACGGAGCTCCGGTGTTGGACGCGCCCGAGGGTGTTGAGATCCGCGACGCCCTTCATCTCGCTGCCGTGGGGCAGCCGGGGGCCCGGCAAGAGCTTCGCGAGATCTTACGCGCGGCCGGCCTGCGCGAGATGCGGGACTTCGTGGCGGTGGCGTGAGGAGCGCGTAGACACTCCCTTCTTTTCGGTCCACCAAAAAACGCCGGAAATCCTTGTGGTAAGCGGCCTTTCGGCCTTGCCGGAAGGGTGGTGCAGCGGTTATTTTTCGCGGGTTCCGGAGCGCCGCTCGAAGGCGAGGGGGCCCGATCCTCCGTCGGCAGACCCGACGTCTTTCTCCGGAGCCGAACGCTCCTTGCCGCGGCCTCCACCGGGCCGTTCGACAGGGGGTGGAGCGTGCCCCGGGCCGGCTGCCCAGCGGCAACGACGAGAACCTGAACGGAACCAAGCATGGCAGACGAACTCGATCTGACGAGCGACGGCGGCGGCGGCGAGAGGGTGCTGACCCGCCTCCTCGAGGACGAGATGCGCGAGTCGTTCATCGACTATTCGATGAGCGTGATCGTGCAGAGGGCTCTTCCCGACGTCCGTGACGGCTTGAAGCCCGTCCATCGCCGGATCCTCTACGCGATGAGCGAGCTGGGCCTCACCCCCGGGCGGGCCTACAAGAAGAGCGCCACGGTGGTGGGCGAGGTGCTGGGCAAGTTCCACCCCCATGGTGACTCGGCGGTCTACGACTCCATGGTCCGGATGGTCCAGGACTTCTCCCTCCGCTACCCGCTGGTGGACGGTCAGGGGAATTTCGGGTCCGTGGACGGCGATTCGGCTGCGGCGTATCGGTATACGGAGGCCCGTCTGACGAACATCGCCATCGAGATGTTGTCGGACATCGACAAGGAGACCGTTCCCTTCGTCCCGAACTTCGACGGGCGGATCCCGGAGCCGACCGTGCTGCCGGCCAAGGTTCCGAATCTCCTGGTCAACGGTTCCTCGGGAATCGCCGTGGGCATGGCCACCAACATCCCGCCGCACAATCTCCGTGAGGTAGTGGCGGCGGCGGCGGCCCTCATCGACGATCCGGACCTTCCCCAGGAGGCGCTCGAGGAGATCGTCCAGGGTCCGGATTTCCCCACCGCCGGATTCGTGTGCGGCCGTGAAGGGATCCGGGATGCCTACCGCACCGGGCGAGGGCGCATCGTCATGCGCGCGCGGGCCGACATCGAGGAGGTGGACGCCAACGCGGAGCGCATCGTCGTCACCGAGATCCCGTTCATGGTGAACAAGTCTCGGCTCATCGAGCAGATGGCTCAGCTCGTGCGGGACAAGAAGCTCACGGATATCCGGGACCTGCGCGACGAGTCGGACCGCGAGGGCATGCGGATCGTCATCGAGCTCAAGCGTGACGCCATCCCCCACATCGTGCTGAACCGGCTGTACAAGCACACCCAGATGCAGTCCACGTTCGGGACCATTCTCCTGGCCCTGGTAGACGGTGTGCCGAGGGTCATGGGGCTCCGGGAGATCCTCCTGCACTTCGTGGATCACCGGCACGACGTCATCATCAAGCGGAGCGAGTTCGACCTCGCGAAGGCCCTGGAGCGGGAGCATATCCTGGAGGGCCTCAAGATCGCCGTCGACAATATCGACGAGGTCATCAAGGTCATCCGGGGCTCGAAGGATTCGGAGACCGCGTCCGCCACGCTCCAGGATCGATTCGAGCTGTCCGAGCGCCAGGCCCGGGCCATCCTGGACATGCGTCTGGCCCGCCTCACGGGCCTGGAGATCGAGAAGCTGGAGGAGGAGCTGGCGGACGTACGGGCCACCATCGAGGACCTCCGAGGAATCCTGGCGTCCGAGGATCGCCGTATGGCCATCCTCAAGGGCGAGCTCCGGGAGATCGCCGAGAAATACGGCGACGATCGCCGCACCGAGATCACGGCCGCCGTGGGCTCCTTCGATGTCGAGGACCTCATCGTCGAGGAGGACATGGTGATCACCGTGTCCCACCAGGGCTACGTCAAGCGGCTGCCCGTCGACACGTACCGGGCGCAGCGCCGGGGCGGTCGCGGCCTGCGCGGAATGGACACCAAGGAAGAGGACTGGGTGGAGCACCTCTTCGTGGCGTCCACCCACGACTACCTGATGATCTTCACGCGACGTGGCCAGTGCTACTGGATCAAGGTCTGGGAGCTTCCGGTGGGAGCGCGCAACTCCCGCGGCAAGCCGATCATCAATCTCCTGAACGTGGACCACGACGAGGAGATCGCCGCGGTCGTGCCGGTTCGTGAATTCGCGGAGGACAAGTATCTCCTGTTCGCCACGCGGAAGGGAGTGGTGAAGAAGACGACGTTGTCCGCGTATGGCAACGTCCGTGCGGTGGGGCTCAACGCCATCAACATCCGCGACGGGGACGAGCTGATCGAGGTGAAGATCACGTCCGGAGAGGACGAGATCATTCTCGCGACCCGCCGGGGTATGGCCATCCGGTTCAACGAGGCCGACGCCCGATCCATGGGCCGGGCCACCGAGGGGGTTCGGGGTATCGACCTCTCCGGCGATGACATCGTCGTGGGCATGGTGGTGATCCGCGAGGATTCGACCTTGCTCGTGGTCTCCGAGCGCGGCATGGGCAAACGCACGGTGGTGGACGCCTATCGGTTGCAGAGGCGTGGCGGCAAGGGCGTCATCAACCTCAAGACCTCCGAGCGTACGGGCAGGGTCGTGGCCATCAAGGCCGTGACCGAGGACGAGCAGCTCATGCTCATCACCCGGAAGGGCGTGGTGAATCGCCAGAAGGTGGACGAGATCTCCGTCATCGGCCGGGCCACCCAGGGGGTGAAGCTGGTGAACCTCGACGAGGGCGATACCGTGATGGACGTGGCCCGGATCATCGCGGACGATGAAGACGACGAGCTCGAGGCCGAGATCGCCATGGCGAAGGCCGACGGCACCTCCGCCGTGACGCGTGCGGTCCTGGACGAGGCGCCGGACGACGCCGCGAACGGGGACGACTTCACCGAGGACGGCTCCGACCAGGGGGAGGGCGGACCGGAGGAACCGGAGGAATGAACGGGGTCCAGGGTGAAGGGCTCGTCGGGCTGACGGAGATCGAGGCCGCGTCGCATCGCCTTGCCGGCGTGGCGGTGCGCACGCCGCTCCTTCCTGCCGATGCCGTATCCGAGGCCGTCGGAGCCGAGGTGCGGCTCAAGTGTGAGAACCTGCAGCGCGCTGGCGCCTTCAAGATCAGAGGCGCGTTCAACTTCGTCTCGCAGCTCTCCGACGAGCAGGTGGGCCAGGGCATCATCACGTACTCCTCGGGAAACCACGCCCAGGCCGTCGCCCTGACGGGAAAGCTGCGGGGAATCCGGGCCGTGGTGGTCATGCCCACCACGGCGCCGCCGGTGAAGGTACAAGGAACGCGTCGCCTCGGGGGTGAGGTGGTCTTCGAGGGCACCACGTCGGTAGAGCGCAAGGTCCGCGCTGAAGCCATCGCCGAGGAAGAAGGCCTGGTCATCGTGCCCCCCTTCGACCATCGGCACATCATTGCCGGCCAGGGCACGGTGGGCCTCGAGATCGCCAGGGACTGGCCCGACCTCGACGTCGTGCTCGTACCCATCGGAGGTGGAGGCCTCGCCAGCGGCGTCGCCGCGGCGGTGAAGCGCATGCACCCTGCGGTGAAGGTCATCGGCGTCGAGCCGGTGGGAGCCGCCACCATGCGGGCGGCCCTCGACCACGATGGGCCCACGCTCCTCACCGAAGTCTCCTCCATCGCGGACGGCCTCCTGCCCGTCATCGCGGGCGAGCTGACGTTCGAGCACGCCCGTGAGCTTCTGGACGACGTGGTGACGGTGGACGACGATTCGATCCGTCGGGCGACGGCGTTGCTGCTGAGCCGTCAGAAGCTGGTGGTGGAATTCAGCGGTGCGGCCACCACGGCGGCGTTGTTGTCGCGAGCGGTGAAGGTCGAGGATTTGCGGGTGGCCGTGGTGATCAGCGGCGGGAACCTCGACCCCGCCCTCCTGTCCCAGCTGGCGTGAACGCCACCCTCACCTCCGTTCCCGGAATCCGTGTCGGTCACGCCTCCGTGGACGACGGCGGTTCCGGGTGCACCGTGATTCTGGGTCCCTTCCGTGGCGCCGTGGAGACGCGGGGACTGGCGACGGGCAGCCGCGAGCTGGGCACGCTGGCCGTCGACCATCTGGTGGGGAGGATCGATGCCATCCTGCTGACCGGGGGATCGGCCTTCGGGCTCGCCGCCGCCGACGGCGTGATGTCCTGGCTGAGCGAGCGTGGCCTCGGGTTTCCCACGAGCACCGTGCCCGTCCCCATCGTGCCGGCGGCCGTGATCTTCGACCTGGCCGACGGCAGGGGGCGGCCGGGCTCGGACGAGGGGCGAGCCGCCTGTGAGGCCGCCACCGCCGACCGGGTGGCCGAGGGTCGTGTGGGTGCGGGCACCGGAGCCACCGTGGGCAAGATCGGTGGAATGGAGGGGGCCTCGGCCGGAGGGCTGGGCTCGGCGGCCGTGACATGCGGAGGACACCGGGTGGGCGCGTTGGTGGTGGCGAACGCCCTGGGCGACGTCCGTGACGCGCAGGGTGGGATCGTGGCCGGGGCCAGGGGGCCCAGTGGAGAGTGGCTGGATACCCTGGCTCTCCTGGCCGGAGGAGGCCTGAAGCGGGCGGGTCCGCCGCCCCTGTCGCCGGGCACCAACACGACGCTGGCGGTGGTGGCCACGGATGCCCCTCTCGACCGGGTGGACCTGGGTCGCCTGGCCCGGATGGCCTCGAACGGTCTGGCTCGACGGATCACGCCGATCCACACGCCGTTCGACGGGGACGTGGTCTTCGCCGTGTCGACGGGGGAAGACACCCACGAAGCGAGCGCGGCGGAGGTGACGGCGCAGCAGGCGGTGGAGGGAGCCATCATCCGCGCGGTCACGGAAGGCCCCCGGTGAAGCGACTGGTCCTGTTCGATATCGACGGCACCCTGGTCTGGGGCGGCCCGGCCAAGGAGGCGTTCCATCAGGCGATGGTGGAGACCTTCGGGACCGCCGGCGACATCGAGGTCCACAGCTTCGCCGGGAAGACCGATCCGCAGATCGCCCGAGAGCTCCTCACGGGGGCGGGGATGCACGACGGTGATATCGAGGACGGCTTTCCGGGGCTCTGGGTGCGGTATCTGGGCCATCTCGAGGAGCGCCTGGTGGATCGGCCCATGGACGTGCGTCCCGGCGTCGCGGACCTGCTCGAGGCGCTGGGACGCCATGCGGATGTGGGCCTGGGGCTGCTGACCGGCAACATCGCCGGCGGGGCCCGGCTGAAGCTGCGCTCGGCCGGTCTCCTCGAGCACTTCGTGATGGGGAGCTACGGGTCGGACCACGAGGAACGGGAC
>JARRLD010000272.1:0-5693 GCA_037387345.1 Gemmatimonadota bacterium | reverse complement strand
CCGGCTCCGGCTCCGCATCCAGCTCGCTCCGGAGCCGCCCCACGACGCGCTCGTAGTGGCGCAGCGCGGCCACCCGATTCCCGGCCCGATGCCACGCCGTCATGAGTCGACGGTGGACCTCCTCGTCCAGCTCCTCCCTGTAGGCGAGGCGCTGGTAGAGGTCCGCGGCCTCCCGGGGGCGGTCCGCTTCCAGGGCCGCACCCAGCGCCAGCGTCAGCTCCACCTGAAGGCGACGGAGCCGGTCCCGATGGTCGTCGATCCAGCGTGCCGCCGGCTCGCCCTCCAGCAGCTCGCCCCGGTACAGGGCCAGGGTGGCCCGGAGAGGAGCGGTCGGGTCGCCGCCCGCGTCCGGCTGGGCGGGAGGCCGCAGGGCGGCGCGGGCCCGGCGTTCGAACTCGTCGACGTCGAAGGCGTATCGGAGCTCCGGATCGAGGCGATACCGCTCCGCCTCCGCCACCACCCACTCGGGGTGGCCCAGGGCCTTCCGAAGGTGGTGAAGCGTGACGTGGAAGCTGTTCTTCAGGTTGGACCGCGGCGCACCCGGCCACAGCGCCTCCCCGATCTGGTCCCGGGTCCCCCCCTTCGGGTGCAGGAGCAGGTAGGCCAGGAGCTCCCGAGGCTTCGCGTACACCCACCTGTCCTGGTCCACGGCCACGCCCTCCACGGAGACGAGGACGGGGCCCAGCGCGTCGACACGCAGCGGAGCCTCTCCCGATGTCGTGGCCGTCCCCACGACCGCGGATGACCCGCTGTCCGTGGCGGTCGTGACCTCGGCGGGTGCCACCGCGGAGGCGGCCTGCTTCGTGGGGGCGGGCACCCGGGTTGCCGACGGCTCCGCCAGCTCCTGGACCAGCGCGTCGACGTCCTGGTGGCGGCCGTCGGCCCAGGCGGCCTCGAAGGCCACCTCGCCCATGCGCTCCCGAACCCCGATCAGGGCGGATTCCTGGCGGCGGGCGTCCAGGGGGAAGGCGAGGGCGCCGATCCGGTCCCGGATACCCTGCGCGGCCCCGAGCAGGCGGGCAGCCTCGGAAGGCCGCCCGCGGGCAGCCTCGATCTCCCCCATGTACGCTACGCCCGTCGCGATGAAGTACAGCGACGGGTCGGCGAGCGACGCCGCCAGGGCTTCCCGGATCAGCGCCTCCGCTTCGTCCAGTTGGCCGGCCACCAGGTGGACGACTCCCAGGTTCTGGAGCGAGGCGGCAAGCTCCCGGTTCTGGCCGAACCGCCGGGCGACCCGCACGCCCTCGCGGTTCCAGGACTCCGCCGCCGTCAGATCGCCGCGCCCCAGGGCCGCGCTGCCAAGGAGGAGCGCGGCGAGGCGGAGTCCGTACAGGTCGTCGTTGTCACGGAACCAGGCTTCCGCCCGACCGCACAGCGCCTCGGCCTCCGCGGCCCGCTCCTCGCCGGCATAGGTCATGCCCAGGTAGTTGCGGGCGTATGCCGCCAGTCGATCGTCGGCCAACGCTTCGGCGAGCTCGACGGCTTCCTCCAGCGCCGGCCGGGCCAGGTCGGCACGGACCTGGAGCGCGGCCAGGGCGCCGGCGGCGAAGAGGAGCGCGGCCCGCTCGCCGGTCGGCTCCAGGGCCGCGGGCAGAGCCAGCGCCTCCCGGATCCAGCGCCCGCCTTCGGTCCAGTGCCAGGTGGAGAACCAGAACCACCAGAGCTTCGCGACCAGGCGGACATGAAGCGTCGGATCGTGTGCCTGGCTCCACGCCAACGCCGATCGGATGTTGTCCAGGTCCGGCTGGAGCCGCTCTACCCACATCCGTCGCTCCGTGCGGATGAAATGGGGTTCCGCCTCCTCCACGAGCGAGAAGATCCAGGCCGCGTGTCGCGCCCGGACCGCCGGCTCCTCGCCGGACTCGACCAGCTTCTCCGTAGCGTACTGGCGCACCGCCTCCAGGTAGGCGTACCGAGTGGTGCCGTGGTGCTCCCCGACGCCCAGGAGAGAGCGGTCCACGAGACGGGCCACCAGCTCCAGTACGATCTCCTCGTCGAGGGGGGGCTGGGTGGCCACGCGCTCCGCCCCGTCGAGGCCGAAACCTCCTCGGAACACGGCGAGGCGGCGGAAGAGCACCCGGGCGTCGTCAGTCAGCAGGTCGTGGCTCCAGTCGATCGATGCCCGCAGCGTCCGATGACGCAGAACCACCGTGCGGCCGCCCGACCCGAGCAGGCGAAAGACGTCGTCCAGGCGGTCCCGGATGTCGGCCGGCGAGAGGACCTTCACCCGCGCCGCCGCCAGCTCGATGGCGAGGGGGATCCCGTCCAATCGCCGGCAGATGTCGGCGACTACCGGCGAGTTTGCGGGCGTCAGATCGAAGCCGGGGACCACGTCCCGGGCCCGCTCGACGAACAGTCGCACGGCCTCGGATCCGGTGCCGGAAACGCCGTTTCCGGCTTCGGGCAGCCCCAGGGGCGGAACCAGCCACGCCCGCTCGCCCGGAACGCCCAATGCCTCCCGGCTGGTGGCCAGGATCGACAGCGTCGGACACGCCCGCAGGAGCGCGTCGACCAGCTCCGCGCAGGCCTCCACCAATTGCTCGCAGTTGTCCAGGACCACGAACGATGGCGCCCCCTCCAACAGTCGGCTCAGGGCCACCGTGTCTCCGCTCCGGACTCCGCCCTGCAACCCCATGGCTTCGGCCACGGCCGGGGGCACCAGGCCCCCTTCCCGCAGCGACGCCAGCTCCACCCAGTACACGGGGGCGGCTCCGGCATCCCTGGTCGAGGCGAGCTCCAGAGCGAGCCGGGTCTTTCCGCTCCCGGCTGGACCCGTCAGGGTCACCAGGCGATGCTGCGCCGTCAGCACCCGCAGCTCGGCCAGCTCGCGCTCCCGGCCGATGAAGCTGGTGAGCTCGGAAGGAAGCCGGGGCGACGCCACCGGCACGGGAGAGGACCCTCGGGATCCCATTCTGCTGCGACTCTCGGAGCCAAAAAGGGGGGAGGCGATTGGCCTCCCCCCGGTTCGTGAGCGTCGAATATCGTGATGCCCGCCGTCAGACGTCAATGCTCTCGTTACCGGCCAGGAGCAGGGCTCGCACGGCCGCCGGCGCCGTCGCCTCGACCACGGCACCGAAGCGCTCCGGATCGGTGGCCGCCAGCCGTCGCGCGGCGCCGGCGAGGGCCGGGTCGACGACCAGCGCCGGGCGGTCGAGGCCCAGCCCGTCACGCTCGAGCGGGTCGATCTTCGGTGGTAGATTGTGTATACTATAATACTCATACCTATCACTACTAGCCCATATTGAGTACTATACTACTCACCACTGCAACGGATCCCGAGATCCTCCAGGAGTTGGGACGCAGGCTGGCGGCGCTCCGGCAAGCCCGCCGAATGTCCCAGACCGAGGCGGCCGAGCGCTCCGGGCTGTCCCGCAAGACCGTGTACTCGGCCGAGCAGGGGGAGAACCCGAGGCTGCTGACCCTGGTCCGGCTGCTGCGGACCTACGGAACGCTGGACTCGCTTTCGGCGTTCATCCCCGAGACGGAGATCTCCCCGATCGAGATCCTCGAGCGCACGCGTGGCGAAGGCTGAGCGGGTCGAGACGCGGGCCGAGGTGGAGGTCCGGCTCTGGGGGCACCGTGTCGGGGCGCTCGTCGAGCTCGAGTCCGGCGTGGCGCTGTTCGAGTACGCGGAGGACTTCCGCAGGACGGGGCTCGAGATCTCGCCGGTCCATCTGCCGCTGCGGCTTCGGGGGCCGCTACGCTTCGACCACCTGAAGAGCGACACCTTCGAGCGGCTCCCCGGCGTCTTCGCCGATTCGCTTCCCGATGCCTTCGGCCGCAAGGTCATCCGGGCCTACTGGGCCGCGGAGGGCCGGGAGGAGGAGCTGACCGCCCTGCAGAAGCTCCTCTACGTCGGGACGCGGGCGATCGGCGCGCTCACGTATCACCCGGCCAGGGAGCTTCCGGATCGGCTCCGCGAGGTCCAGGCGCTCGAGCTGCGCGCGCTGGCCCACGACGCGAGCCAGATCGTACAGGGCCGCGCCGAGGTCGCCGTGCCGGAGATCTACCGGCTCGGATCGTCCGCGGGGGGCGTGAGGCCCAAGGCGGTCGTGCGCTTCGATCCGTCGTCCCGTGAGATCTGGTCCGGTTTCGACGACATCGGGGAAGGCAGGATCCCCGCCATCCTCAAGTTCGACGGCGTGGGGGAGGACGCGACGGAGGATCGTCTGGGCGCGCCCCAGCATTACAACCGGGTGGAGGCGACCTACGCGCGTATGGCCGAGGGGGCGGGCATCGACGTGACCACCCTCGAGATCCTCGAGGACGACGGCCACGCCCACCTGCTGGTGTTCCGCTTCGACCTCGGGCCGGAGGGCGAGCGGCTCCATCAACACACGCTCGGGGGACTGATCCACGTCGACTACAACGACCCGGGCGCCAGCTCCTACGAGGAGTACCTGCGGCGGATCCTGGGGCTGGGCATGCCCTACGCGTCGCTCGCCGAGGGGTACCGGCGCGCGCTCTTCAACGTGCTCGGGGTCAACCAGGACGACCACGTGAAGAACCTGAGCTTCCACATGTTTCCCGACGGGCGCTGGACGCTCACCCCTGCCTACGACCTGACCTTCGCCCGGGGCGCCGGCTTCACGAGCCGTCACCAGATGAGCCTGCGGGGAAAGCGGGAGGCGATCACGGAGCGCGACCTGACCCTGCTGGGCGAAGAGCTCGGGATCTCGCGTCCGGAGCGGATCATCGCCCACGTCCGCGACGCGGTCTCCGGCTTCCGGGCCTACGCGAAGGACGCCGGCGTGCCAGCCGACGTCGCCGAGCGCATCGAGGAGGTGTTGCAGGAGCGGGACCGCGAGGTGTTCGGCGGCTGAGTCGATCCACGGACCCTGGCACACACCGACGGCGCGAACCCATACTACGGTCGATGACCGACCTGCCCACCCGCCTGACCGCGGCCCTGGAGGGCCGCTACACCATCGAGCGCCAGCTCGGCGAGGGCGGGATGGCCACGGTGTATCTGGCCCGGGACGTGAAGCACAACCGCAACGTCGCCCTCAAGGTCCTCAAACCCGAGTTGGCCGCCGTGGTGGGGGCCGAGCGCTTCCTGGCCGAGATCGAGACGACGGCGAATCTGCAGCACCCGAACATCCTGCCGCTGTACGACTCGGGGGAGGCGGACTCCTTCCTCTACTACGTGATGCCCTACGTGGAGGGAGAGACGCTCCGGGACCGGCTGGACCGGGAGAGGCAGCTCCCGGTGGACGAGGCCGTGCGCATCGCCACCGCCGCCGCCGCGGCCCTGGACTTCGCTCACCAGCACGGGGTTGTGCACCGGGACATCAAGCCCGGCAACATCCTCTTCCAGGCCGGGCAGCCGGTGGTCGGTGACTTCGGCATCGCCCTGGCCGTGGGCGCAGGAGGCGGAGCGCGCCTCACGGAGACCGGCCTCAGCGTGGGGACGCCCTACTACATGAGCCCGGAGCAGGCCACCGGCGACCAGAACGTGGGCGCGCGGAGCGACATCTATTCGCTCGGCTGTGTCCTCTACGAGATGCTGGTGGGCGACCCGCCCTACCTGGGGAGCACGGCCCAGGCCGTGCTGGGCCAGATCATCTCGGGCGAGCCGGTCACCACGATCGACAAGCGCGCGACGGTGCCGGCGCACGTGGACGCGGCCATCCGGAAGGCGCTGGAGAAGGTGCCCGCGGACCGGTTCGCCACGGCGGCGGACATGTCCGCTG
>JARRLD010000271.1:0-6270 GCA_037387345.1 Gemmatimonadota bacterium | reverse complement strand
GGAGCCAGCGCGGCGTGGGGCGGCAAGAGCAGCTCGAATCCGGGAGGCATCACGCCCACGATCTCGGCGGTTGCGCCGCCGAGCTCCAGCGTCGCGCCCAGCACATCGGACGCTCCACCGTACCGCTGCTGCCAGAGGGAATGGCTGAGCAGCACCATACCGGGCAGGGCGCCAGGGGATCCCGGCTGCACGTCCGGCTCGTTCGGGGTGGCGTCTTCGGGCACGAAGTCCCGTCCGAGGACGGGCTCGACGCCCAGAAGGCCGAAGAAGTTGTCCGTCACGAAGCCGACGTCCACCTGGACCGGATCGCCGTCTCCCGTGAGCGATTGGGAGAACGTCGACACGGCGGCCATGTCCTCCAGCAGATCCGCCTGTTCCCGGAGGTCCCGGAAGTCCGGCGGCGACGAGGGGAAGTGGAGCACGTCCCGATTCCTCATCTCACCCCAGACCATGACCAGCTCGCCCGAGTCCTCATAGGGAAGGGGCTGGAGCAGGACGGCCCGGACCACCGAGAAGATCGCAGTGTTGGCGCCGATCCCCAGCCCGATGGTGAGCACCGCCACCCCCGCGCACGCCAGGAACGACCATCGCCGTCCGGTCCGACGGGCATCCCGCTCCCGCTCCACGAACAAGCGCAGCATATCCGCTCCGTGGCGCTCGCGGAACGCGCGGTCGTAGCCGAGGAGCAGGACCTGGTAGACCCGCACCGTCCAGCCACGGCCTCGGGGCGCGTCCTCCCTCACGCGGGCTCCGTGCCCTCCAGCAGCCCGAACGCTCGGGCGGCCCCCACCTGGCTCTCGAGCCGGCGTGCCTCGGCGGCCGCGACGCAGCGCCCGAGGCCGGTGAGCGCATAGTACCGCCGCCGCTCGTCGGTGTCCGGGTCGGGGCGCTCCTCCAGCTCTTCGATCAGGCCGGTGTCGACGAGCCGGGCCAGGGCCCGATACAGCGTACCGGCGTGCAGGGTGGTCGCCCCTCCGCTGCGGCCCTCCACGGAGCGGAGGATCGCGTAGCCGTGCTGCTCTCCCTCCGAGAGGGACAGGAGGATCTCGAAGGCCACCGCCGTGAGCGGCAGATGGCTGTGGGGGTCGTCGGTGGGGGTGCGTGGAGTCATGGCCTCGGAGCGCTCGGTCTATTCGCGTTTGGCGTATACGCGTTCAGCACATACTCGGGAGGCGGGCCAGGGTTCCAGGATGGACCGTGTCACAAAGGGACGTCCATGGACGTAGGTGGTGCGGACCCTCCAGCCTGAGACGGAGACCGCGCATGCCGGTCGCGAGATCGAGGACGGGGCTTCTGTTTGCCATCGTGATGCTGGGGATGTCCGTGCCGGGCCTCCTCGGATCCACGCCCGTGTCAGCCCAGGAGGAGCCCTCGGACCTCTGCTGGCGAGGGCGCACCGGGGCAGAGTGCGCCAGCTTCCTCATCACCGAGTTCGCCCTGGGCGTGGCGCCGAAGCAGCCAGCCCGCAGGCCCCCCGTGAACGGCATGTGGGAGCTGGGGGCCATGCGGAGCATCACCCCGTCCCAGGCCGTCGGTGCGTCGCTCTTCGTGCTGCACGACGACGAGTCACGCTACCTGATCGGCGTCCGGCCCCGGCTCCGGCACTGGATGGGCCCGGACCTGAGCCTGGACCTGGGCCTGGGCGTGATTCTCCGTGACCTCAGGAAGCGGAGCTTCGTGGTGGAGGTCCCGTCCTTCACCGGCCGTGTGGGTCTCGACTGGGCCGACCGGTTGGGGGTTTTCGCCCAGTTGGAGGTCCTGAGGGTGGAGCGCCGTCCCCAGGCAAACCCCGAACTCGTGGGCACGCAGGCCACCGTGTATGCCGGGGTCCGCTTCGGCGCCGACGTGGGCGTCCTCGCCGGCGCCATCGCGGCGGGCGTTGTCCACTGGTCGAATCGGATCAGCAGCTAGCGCACCACCTGGGCCGCCTGCATCCGCCCGACCCTCCGTGCCCACGCCTTCAGGGCGTACCAGGCCAGGGCCGAGACCGCCAGGATGAGCATGCCAAGCAGCGTCGACGTGAAGGAGATCATGATGCCCTCCATGATGACCACCGGCGACACTTCGGAGGCCTGCTGGATGACCGTGAGCGCGATGTAGATGCCCACCGTCTGCCCCAGCACCCCCAGCACCGCGGCGAAGCTTCCCCAGAACAGGATGCCGTTCACCGCGGCGTCCCACTCGGGGCCGGGCACGAATGAGCCACCTGTCAGCTGCATCCCCCTGCGCACGATGAGCACCAGGATGACCAGCGCCAGCAGCATGAGGACCGTACCGGGCAAGCCGGCCATGCGGATCAGCTCGATCATTCCTCACCTCCTCCCCCTCGGGGTCTGTCGTTCAGTGTCGGGACCGTCAGGAGCAGCGCCGCCCGGGCGTCCTCGATGACGGCTGTGCGGTAGCTGGCGAAGAACCAGACCACCGCGAGGATCAGGGCCCCGCCGAGGCCCGCGGAGAGCAGCGCAGAGCACCGGATCAGCCAGGTGAACAGATGTACCGCCAGCTGGCCTCCGGCATCCACGACGCGGCCGGAGGCCCAGTACAGCTCCACCCAGCAACCGATCCCGGCGATGACACCCTGGGCCAGGATAAGCAGGGCCAGCCGGTCCAGGGGCTCACGGGCGGGCGCCGGGTCGCTGACGTCGAACCTCTGGAGACGGAGCAGGAGCATGCCTCCGGTGGCGAGACCCGCCAGCAGGCACAGCCCGACAGGCCACAGGAAGACGCCGGCGTCCTCCATGAACCGGGGCGTGAGGGCCGCGCGCGCCGTCACCACCACCACACCCACCAGCACCGCCAGGAGCAGCGCGCGGGCCCAGGGCGCCTCGGCCTGACGCATCATGCGGTCCATGCTCCGTCGGAGCCCCGAGGCGTGCACCTCGGCCAGCGCGGTGAGGACCTCGTCGCTGGCGTCCAGGTCTGCCAGGGCGGCCTCCCGGGCTTCGGCCTCCGAGAGTCCCGTGTCCCGGTAGTGCCGGTAGAGCTCCTCCAGATCCCCGGCCAGCTCCAGGATCACACGGGAGCGCGCCGGCTGGGGCAGGTGCAGCCGCGAGTCGATGCGCCGGAGCGCCGCAGCGAAGTCCGTCATGGCTCCTCCAGCTCCACCACCTCGGTGAAGCGATCCATGAACTCCACCCACGCCTCCCGCTGCTCCCGGGCATAGCCCTCTCCCTTGCGGGTAAGGGCGTAGCTCTTACGTCGACCCCGGGGGCCCTCGTCGGACCACCGCCCCCTGATGAGGCCGTCCTTCTCCAGGCGGTGCAGGATCGGGTACAGCGTGCCGTGCTTGAAGTGGAAATACCCGCCGCCCCGGTCGGCGATGGTCGTGCCGATCTGGTAGCCGTGCATGGGTCCGTCCCTCAGGCACGCAAGCACCAGGGCCTCGTTGCAGGCCCGGGCCAGGTTGGCGGAATCGAGGGGCGCGGCCATGGTATCCTATTGTGTCTCTAAATAAAGAGCATCTATGTATTGAAAGTCTATATAACGTGCATGGGTGGGTCAAGAGGCGGCCCCGACCATTCACTGACCGCAGGAACCGGACGGCCGTCGCGGTCGATGTCGGTATGTGGCTGACACCCGTCGACCGTGGCCCGTCACACGGGCCGTCTCCTGGACGTAGGTAGTCGAGAAGCTCGACGCTCGGACGGGAGATGCTCCATGGGGCAAGCGCGACGGGGACCGGGATCACACGGTGGATACGCGGGCATGACGAGGTGGGTGATCGCCGTGGGGGTGGTGGCCGCGGGCTTCGTCGGCGTGGTCGGCCCGAGCCCTGCCGCGGCTCAGGTCGAAGGAGGATGGGCCGTGGGTGCCCAGGGAGGCGTGGGGCTGTTCGTGGGCAACGGATCGGACTTCCTGGACGGCGGGCCGAGCCTGGACGTGACGGTGTCCCGAAGCGTCGCTCCGTTCCTGCGTATCCGGGCAGACGGTGCGCTGGCCCTGTTGGACGACCAGAAGGACCCCTTCGAGGCGGCGGACAACCGCATCCTCCTCTTCGGCCTCGGCCCGGAGGCCCACCTGGACCTGGGCGCCATCGGCCTCTATGTGAGGGGCCTGGTGGGTCGGGCAGCCGCCGTGCAGGTGCGCACCAACTCGGTGCTCGAGGAGCGCACCACGTGGACGTGGGTGTACGGCGGGGGCGCCGGCGTCCGCGTCCGGCTGTCGTCGGCGCTCTTCCTCGACGCAGGCGGTGACGTCTTCAAGCTGGGCGAGCTGGACTTCGCCCGCACCGCGTCCTCGAGCCTCGCCCTGATGGAGGATCCCGGGCTGCTTCGCCTGCGCGCCGGGGTGTGGCTCGCAATCGGTTGAGCGCGCGGGGCCGCTAGACGCTGCTCCCCCATTCCCGCATCTTCCGGCGCCCGTCCACCACCACCCGCCGGCTCGTGCGCCACAGCCAACGCCACATCGCCCGCTTCTGGGCGCCCCTCGCCGCCACCTGGCTGATGATGGCCTTCGAGGGCCCGTTCCTGGCGGCGGTCATCGCGCGCCTCCCCGACGAGACCTTCAACCTGGCAGCCCACGGCGTGGCTTTCGCCTTTGCCATCCTCATCGAGGCGCCGGTGATCATGCTGATGAGCGCGGCCACGGCGCTCGTCGGGGACCGGGAGAGCTACTCCCGACTCCGGGTCTTCGCACGGTGGCTCGGTCTGGGTTCCACCGGGCTCCTGCTCTTCGTCCTCGTCCCGCCCGTCTACCGCTTCCTCATGTATACGGTGATCGGCCTGCCGGAGGCGGTGGCGGAGCTGACCTACGGCGCGCTCTGGCTCTTCCTGCCATGGCCAGGTGCCATCGGCTACCGGCGATTCCTGCAGGGCGTGCTCATCCGCGCGGGGCGCACCCGACTGGTGGCCTACGGCACCGTCGTCCGCCTCCTCGCCATGGCCGGCGCCGCCCTCTTCGGCTTCTTGTTCCTGGACATCCCCGGCGCCTGGGTGGGCGCCATGTCCCTTTCCGTGGGCGTGGTGTCGGAGGCGGGCTCGGCGCGCTGGATGGCCCGGCACACGATCCGCGAGGTCGTCGCGACGCACATGCCCGAGGGCGAGGAACCCATCTCCTATCGGGAGATCCTCCACTTCTACTATCCGCTGGCCCTGACGTCCCTCATCGGCCTCACCGTCCAGCCCATGCTCACCTTCTTCATGGGCCGCGCGCCCGCGCCCGTCGAGTCCCTGGCGGTGGTCCCGGTGGTGCACGCCCTCCTGTTCGTGTTCCGGTCCCTGGGCCTGGCGTTCCAGGACGCGGCCATCGCCCTCATGGGGGAACGGCACCGGCACCTGCCCGAGCTCGGCACCTTCACCGCCCTCCTGGGGGGTGGAGCCTCGGCGGTGCTGGCCCTCGTGGCGTTCACGCCCCTGGCCGACGTCTGGTTCGTGACCATCTCCGGACTCACCCCGGAGCTTTCGGCGTTCGCCTACACACCCGCGCGGATCATGGTGCCGTTGGCGGCCCTGTCCGTGCTCCTTTCCCTGCAGCGCGCCATCCTGGTGAACGTCCGGCGCACCCGCCCCATCACCCTGGCCACGGCCATCGAGGTGGGGGTCATCGCGCTTACCTTTCCGGCTCTGGGGTGGGGCGTGGGGGTGGTGGGCGTTACCGCGGCCTTCACCGCCTTCGTGGCGGGGCGGGCGTCCAGCAACGTCTTCCTCGCCCTGCGCTGCATCCGGGTCGTGAGGGAATACCGGAGCGCCGCCTGACCTCAGGTCTCCTGGACCACCCCGTCCATGTCCGGCCGTAGCTCCCATCCGACGGCCTGGCTCTCCTCGCCCCGGTCGGCGAACACCTGCCGCATCGCGTCGGCCACCTGGGCGCCTTCCTCGCGGGGACACAGGGCGATGAGCCCCGATCCGCTCCCCGACACTGTCACGCCCCAGGCCCCGGCCCGATAGCCGGCGGCCACGGCCTCGGCGCCTCCGGGGATGAGGGGCAGCCGGTGCGGAACGTGGAGATCGTCGACCATGCCCTCGCGGATGAGCTCCGCGTCTCCCCGGGCAATGCCCTCGACCAGCGACGTGAGCCGGCCCAGGCTGATCGCCGCGGTGCGGTGCGGTACCATGCGGGGCAGCACGTCCCGTGCGTCGGAGGTGGCAATCTGGGTCGACGGTGCGGCAAACGCGAAGCCGATCTCCTGGGACAGCGGAAGGCTCAGCGTCCGGGGGCCCTTGGGTCCCGGTACCACCGCGTGAAAGCCACCCAGGGCACAGGGCCCGGCGTTGTCACCGTGACCCTCCCGTGCCGTGGCCCAGGCGAAGGCCCCCAGCTTGTCGGTCCTGG